>JBAYLE010000001.1:0-198540 GCA_041664225.1 Parcubacteria group bacterium
AAATGATCAAACCGAAACGCCCGGCGGGCTAGCCGATGTTACCTCTGGTGTCAAAGTTAAAGTCACCTACAAAACCAACGCCGAGACGCAACTGAAAGTGGCGGAAAAGATCTACGTACTGGAGAAATAGTTAGCAGGCAAAAACTTTTCGGATAAAAATCCGGCCGGGTGGCCGGATTTTAATTGATCAACTTTCTTATTCACAAACGATATTTCATGTCAAAAGGCGGTTGAAATTTATGCAACTCTAGGCTACAATATGATTATGAAAGAAGATATCAAAAAATTAGTCGAGAAGGCCATCTTAGATCTTCAAAAGAAGCTTATTTTAGCTGATTTTAAAATTCCAGAGGTTTCTGTGGACTATCCAAAAGTGGAGGAGTTTGGCGATTATTCGACCAATATCGCTATGGTTTTGGGCAAGATGTTGAAGAAAAATCCGATGGAAATTGCTGAGGCCCTAAAGCTCGGCTTTAAAGATCTAAAAAAGCCGAGCTTTAAAAATGCTTTTGAAAAAATCGAAGTCGTCGCTCCAGGATATATAAATTTCTATTTATCCCAAAAATATTTGCAGGACAAAGTTGAGGAAATAAATAAACAGAAAGAAAATTTTGGAAATTCTGAAATCGGCAAAGAAGAAAAAATAAACAATGAATTTATTTCTGCCAATCCGACTGGGCCGCTGACAGTCGGCAACGGGCGCGGGGGATTTTGCGGAGATTCAATCAGCCAGGTTTGCCGCAAGGCTGGTTTTAAAGTAGTGAATGAATATTATGTAAATGATGCCGGAGAACAAGTTATGAAGCTGGGTCACAGTGTTTTGAAAGACAGTGAGGCGGCCTACACCGGAGATTATATAGATGAACTAAATAAAAAATTCGGCAATTTGACTGATGTCAAGGAGATCGGAGAAAAATCAGCAACAATCGTAATGGATGAAATTATAAAAAAAGTTGCTAGCGAAAAAATGCAGATTAAATTTGATATGTGGTTTTCGGAAAAATCGTTGCATGTCGATGGGTATATAGATAGGGCGATAGAAATTTTAAAAAATAAAAACTTGACCAAAGAAGAAGACGGCGCGTTGTGGCTAAAAACGACGCAGTTCGGTGATGATAAAGACAGGGTTTTAGTAAAAAGCAATGGTGAAAAAACCTATTTTGCTTCTGATTGCGGATATATCTTGAACAAGATGGATCGCGGTTTTTCGAAATTTATTGAAATCTGGGGAGCGGATCATCATGGGTATATCAAGCGTTTCGAAGCGGCCGCCAGAGCGATCGGATTTTCCGGTGAATTAAAATTTATTATTGTTCAGCTCGTGCGCTTGGTAAAGGACGGCAAAGAAGCGCGTATGAGCAAGCGCGCCGGCAACGTAGTCTATATCGATGAATTGATTGATAATGTCGGACATGACGCATCCAGATTTTTCTTTGTCATGTATGCGCCGGATTCCCATATGACTTTTGATCTGGATCTGGCCAAAGAGCGGTCGGAAAAAAATCCGGTTTTTTATGTGCAATATGCACACGCTAGAATACACAGTATTCTGGCTAAAGTTCAAAGTTCAAAGTTAAAAGTTCAAAGTAAGGGAGATTTATCTTTGTTGACGCATGAAAAAGAGCTAAGTTTGATCAAGGAATTGAATAAATTTCCAGAATTAGTTGAAGAGATCGCGAAAAGTTATGAAATTCACAAACTACCCTACTATGCCATTAAGTTAGCGGACAAATTCCATTCTTTCTACAATGCTTGCAAAGTGCTAGACAAGGAAAACCTAGAGATGACGAGCGCTAGACTAAACCTCATAAATGCTGTTAAAATAGTATTGGCAGAAACATTGCGATTAATCGGAGTTTCGGCGCCGTCTAAAATGTAAAAAAACGAATTAACACGAATTCATAACGAATGGGCACTAATAATAAATAATTTGTGATTCGTGAAAATTAGTCATTAATTTGTGTAAATTAGTATTTTTATGAAAATTGGTATTGATGCGAGAACAATTTTGAATCCGGAAAAGGGAGAGGCGATCGGAGTGGGTCATTATACCTATCAGTTGATACGCCATCTTTTGGATATCGACAAAGAAAATGAGTATGTTTTGTTTTTTGATTTTCGCGTCCGGGAGAAGGACGTCAAAAAGTTTTCTCGTCCGAACGTAAAAATAAAATTTTATCCTTTTTCTGATTATAAAAAATATTTGCCGGGAGCCTATAATGAAATTTTGGGAACGGCAACTCTCGCCAAAGAAAATCTGGATGTAATCCACGCGACTTCTCCAATGAGTCGTATCCCGGTCAGCTATCGCGGGAAAACGATTGTGACGGTGCACGATTTGGCGGTGCACAAGGTTCCGGATGTCTTTCCGCAACTTATGCGCACAAAAACCAAGGCCGTGCTCAGTCTTATGATAAGTAAGGCGGACAAGATAATCGCGGTTTCCAATTCGACCAAGAAAGATATTCAGGAAATTTTCAAAACTCCGGAAGATAGGGTTAGGGTTATTTACAGCGGTTTCGATAAGCGGTTCTTTGAACAGTCGGCGGTAACGCGTGAAAAGGTTTTGGGAAAATATGAAATTCCGGGCAAATACATCTTATTTTTGGGAACACTGGAGCCGGTGAAAAATATCGGACGTCTTTTTGAAGCCTTCAAGATTTTCAAGGATACTTGTAAAAAAACAGGCGTTCAAGATAATTATAAACTGGTGATGGCTGGCAAGAGCGGATGGCTGACTAAGGAATATAAACAAATGGCCAAAGATTTAGGCATCGCTAAAGACGTTGTTTTTACGGGATATATTATCGGTGATGAAATGGTCCCTCTTTTTCATAATGCTGATTTTTTTGTAATGCCATCATTGTATGAAGGTTTCGGTACGACAGTCCTTGAAGCTTTTGCAACTGGTACTCCTGCAATCGTCTCTAATGTTTCTTCGATTCCTGAAATCGCGGGCGACGCGGCGGAATTAGTAAACCCCCTTAATGTTCAAGAGATTGCTGAGGCAATGTTAAAAATGGCCAAGGATGAAAATTTGAAAAACAGTTACCGCGAGAAGGGAAAAATCCAAGTGGGCAAATTCAATTGGGAAAAATGCGCGCAAGAAACGCTGGAGGTTTACAAAAGTTTTAAAAAAGAATAGAATTTATATATTAAAGGCGATGATGGAGCTATCACTCCGGAGCCATGAAAAGAAATCCGCTATGCGGATAATAGAATTCATCGGGTAGGCCCGTAATAGCTATGAATAAGTCCGCCCTAGGCGGAGAAATAAGGTGGTACCACGGCAAGCGTCGTCCTTAACATGTGTTAAGGTTTTTTATTTTTATAAATAATTATATGGTATTTAAAAAAGTTGATCCAAAACAAACACTGCCAAAAATGGAAGAAGAGATTTTGAAGTTTTGGGAAGAAAATAAAATTTTTGAAAAATCCGTTGACAGACCGGCGCCGAAGGGTGACTATGTTTTTTATGACGGCCCGCCGTTCGCAACCGGAACGCCGCATTACGGGCATATCGTGGGCAGCGTGATGAAAGATGTTGTGCCAAGATATTGGACAATGAAGGGCTATCGCGTAGAACGGAAATGGGGCTGGGACTGCCATGGACTGCCGATTGAAAACATCGCGGAAAAAGAACTGGGCATCAAAAGAAAAACGGAAATCGAAGAGATGGGCGTGGAGAAATTCAACGAATTTTGCCGCAGCAAGGTTTTGGATTATGTTGCAGAATGGAAGAAGGTGATTACGCGCTTGGGGCGTTGGGCGGATATGGAAAATGCCTACAAAACCATGGATCTGCCATATATGGAATCAGTGTGGTGGGTTTTCAAAGAATTATGGGATAAAGGCTTGATTTATGAGGGCTATCGTTCCATGCATATCTGCACGCGTTGTGAAACAACTCTCTCACAACAGGAAGTGAGTGAAGGATATAAGGATATTAAGGATTTATCGGCAACAGCTAAATTTCATTTGAAATCGGGACAAAAGTGGGGTCACGGATATGAAACAAAAGACGCCGTTTATATTTTAGCGTGGACTACCACACCCTGGACATTAATGGGCAATGTGGCACTGGCAGTAGGCAAAAATATATCATACACAGCGTTAAGAATAAAAGGTATTAAGGAATTGCTTATTGTAGCAAGCGATCGGATTACGGATGTATTTAAGGATAAGGAAATTGAAATTGTGCATGATGACATAAGGGGCAGTGATCTTATTGGTTTAGAATACGATCCTCTTTTTGATTATTACGTAAACAAGGGAATTCAAAACGAAGAAAATGGCTGGAAAATTTATGTTGGAGATTTTGTAACAACTGAGGATGGCACAGGCGTGGTGCATATTGCGCCGGCCTTTGGAGAAGATGACTTGAATTTGAGTTACCAATACAAGCTGCCATTTATCCAGCATGCCGGCATGGACGGCTTGATAAAAAAAGAGGCGACTGACTTTGCTGGCATGAGCGTCAAGCCGCAAGAAGATCATCAAAAGACTGATGTGGAAGTGATAAAATATTTGGCCAAAAATAATTTGCTTTTTGCCAAAGAAAAATACGAACACAGTTATCCGCATTGCTGGCGCTGTGACACGCCGCTCATCAACTACGCGACCTCGTCTTGGTTTGTGAAAGTGACGGATGTTAAAGAAAAAGCTATCAATTTGGCGAAAGATATCAATTGGTCGCCGACGCATATGAAGGAAGGCCGTTTCGGCAATTGGCTTTCCGGCGCGCGCGACTGGTCAATTTCACGCCAACGTTATTGGGCATCGGTTATGCCGATTTGGAAATGCGAATGCGGTGAAATAAAGATTTTCGGATCTATTTCTGAATTGGAAAAAATAAGCGGACAAAAAACAACCGACTTGCACAAGCATATTGTGGATAAGATAACTTTCAAATGTGAAAAATGCAAAGGGACGATGAGAAGAATTCCGGATGTTTTAGATACCTGGTTTGACAGCGGTTCGATGCCATACGCTCAAATGCATTACCCCTTTGAAAATCAGGAAAAATTCGAAAAAGGTTTTCCGGCGGAATTTATCGCCGAAGGCGTCGATCAGACGCGCGCCTGGTTTTATTATCTGCATGTTATTGGAACGGCCATCAAGGATTCAAGAGCTTTTAACAATGTCATCGTGAACGGTATTGTTGTCGGTGAAGACGGCAAAAAATTAGCTAAACGTTTACAAAACTATCCAGATCCGATGGCGATGTTTGAAAAATACGGCGCGGATGCTTTGCGTTTTTATCTTATGTCCTCACCGGTTGTAGCGGCAGAAAATTTAAGTTTTAAAGAGTCAGACGTGGCTGACTTGGTGCGCGGCATGTTCCGAATGCTGTGGAATTCGTATTCGTTTTTCGTGTTGTATGCCAATATTGATAAGTTTCAAACTCAAAGCGAAAAGTTAAAAGTGAATAATCTTCTCGACAAATGGATTATTTCTGAATTAAATTCATTGATAAAAGAAACAAATGTCGCTATGGAAAATTACGAGCTCAACAAGGCTTGTAGATTACTTCCAAAATTTATTGATAATCTTTCCAACTGGTACATCCGCCGCAGTCGAAAAAGATTTTGGAAAAGCGAAGATGACAATGATAAAAATGAAGCGTACCAAACTTTATATACAGTTCTGCTGGAGCTGTCCAAATTAATGGCGCCATTTACACCTTTTGTCGCGGAAGAAATTTATAAAAATCTGACTGGCGAGGAATCAGTGCATTTAGTGGATTTCCCAATGGCGAATGAAACATTAATTGATGAAAAATTAAATGAAGAAATGGAAACCGCGAGGAATATAATTACCCAAGCCTTGCAATTGCGCGCCAAAGCGGGGATAAAAGTACGCCAGCCACTGTCGGAATTGCGGATTAAAAACTGCGAATTACGAAAAGAATTCGCTGATATTATAAAAGAGGAGGTTAATGTTAAAGAAGTTATTGCTGATAAAAATAATGTTGAAGAAATTAAATTAAATACGGAAATTACTGAAGATTTGAGGCTCGAAGGCCAGGCTCGTGAAGTTATCCGCTTTGTTCAAGAAATGAGAAAAGAAGCTGGCTATGAGGTGGATAATCGCATCAAGGCGGCTTATTCTGGTGGGGACAAAATCTTTGCTAAGTTTGGAGATCTCATTCAAAGAGAGACACTTGCCACGGAATTTAGTTCTGGTAAGATAGAACAGGCTGATTTGGAAAAAGAATTCAGCTTGGATGGCGAAAGAATAGAAATTTCGATAAAAAGATAAAAAGGAAAAAGGAGGGAAAGTTCTTGAAATTAAAAAAGACGATGGGGGATATCAACGGGATAATCAAAAATAATCCTTTTGAGATCAAGACGTTAGTATTGGCTGTAGTCTTCGCGCTGACTGCAATTTGTTTGAATGTTTTTTTGCCTTCAGTTGTTGTGATCATTTTTCCAATTGTTGCTTTTGTAGCAGGGGCGGCTATTCCGTTTTTTTATCTATTATTGAAAGGCATTACGGAACACAAGAAAGATGAAAAACAACTAAGGAAGGAAACTGAACTTAGAGAAAAGTCAGGATACAAAAGGAACGGAGCAAGTTAAAAGTAGAAATAAAAATGGGTTGAAGGCTGCGTTTTTTTTGCAGCCTTTTTTATTTTTTCTTAAATTTAATAATTTCTGTATAATAAACACATGGACTACAAATATACCGGCATCATCCTGAATAAAAAAAATGTGGCCGAAACTGATCGTATTTATACCATATATACCCAGGAAGCTGGAAAGATCAGAGTTTTGGGCAAGGGTGTTAGAAGGCCCAATGCTAAATTGGCTGGCAATCTCGAATCGCTAACTATGGCGGAAATTTTTGTCGCCAAAAGCCGGGGGATAGGTAAGATAACCGGCGCTATCGTTCTGGATAATTTTCTTGGAACAAAATCAAATCTAGACGCGCTAGGCAGGGTTGGAGATATTTTTAAAATTTTTGGGAAAATCATGGCTGAGCAAGAAAAGGATGAGCAGATTTTTGAAATTTTGGCGGGTTTTTTGACGAGTATGGATAAATTGAGCGCGGAGGAAACTAGTGGTCGCAAAATGGATATTCTGTCCTTGGGTTTTTTGTTCAAGCTTCTGGGGGAAATGGGATATCGGCTGGAAGTGGGAAAATGCGTAAATTGTGGAGCTAAACTTCAACCGGAAAATAATTATTTTAGTCCGGCCAAGGGGGGCGTTTTGTGCGAAAGATGCCATACCGTAGAAAATAAAAGGCTTAAAATAAGCACTGAATCCATAAAACTAGTCAGAATTTTTATGAAGAATAAAATAGAAAATTTGGCGAAATTACAAGTGAGTCAAAAAGATGTCAATAATCTCAAGGTTATCGTGCAAGAATCGATAAATTGGCTGTAGGCTACTTTTCTTGCGGTTTGAAAAATAACGTCATTTCTGGTATTATTTAATTGCAATAAAACAAAATTATGTCGCTATCGGAAATAAAAAATAAACTATATTCAAAAGAAAAGGATGAAGACTTGTCACGACATAGTCAGAACGAGTTTGATATCCAGGCTGCCATAAAAAAAGAGCAACCAGTCGTGTCCGGTGGCGATGTTTGGGAAGAAAGAAGTAGCGGATTGAGTAGCGAGCAAAAAAAAGCTTTTAAAATAGGCGCCTGGGCGGTTGTCGGAATTATTATTTTAACACTAGCGGTTTTTGGTATTTATAGATATATGCAATCTGCTTTCACGGAAGAGAGAGTGATAACTAAAATTGATGGACCGGCTAGCGTTTCGAGCGGTGAGTTGCTGACATATGAAATTAGTTATACAAATAATAATCGAGTGGCACTTTCGGGCGCGATTGTCCGGATTACTTATCCGGAAAGTTTCAAACCGGGGGAAAATACTAATTTTAAAATCGAAGGCCAAACAAGTGGAGTTTTCACAATCGGAGATATCTCCGGAAATAGCGGTGGCAAAGTTATTTTGAACGGAAATGTTTATAGCCCAAAAGGAACATTGATGTATATAAAAACCGATTTGATTTATACGCCTTCCAACTTTAATAGCCAATTTGACTCCAAAAACCAGATGGGTGTTAATGTTAATACTTCACCCATCGATTTGGAAATTTTAGCGCCACAAAAAATATCTAGCGGAGATTCAGTAGATTACCAAATAAACTATACCAATACTGGGAAGGAAGATTTTGATAATATTAAAGTGAGAGTTGAGTATCCGGATACTTTTATTTTTTCCCGAGCAAATCCGGCGGCTTCTGAAGAAAATAACATTTGGTATATTGGGCATCTGGCAGCCGGCCAATCAGGGAAAATTGTAGCCAGTGGCAGGCTTAATGGCGGCCGCGATGAAGTGAAAAATGTCAAAGCTTTTATTGGTACAAGCTACCAGACTCAGTTTGTCGGTTATAGCGAAGAACAGACTTCAACTGCGATGGTGGTACCGCCGATTGAAATTACCCAGTCGGTCAATGGTTTGAACGAGTATGTTACCAAATCTGGAGATAATCTGATGTTCCACATAACATACAAAAATAATGGGGATATAGACCTGAGAAATGTTGTTTTGAACGAGAAAATAGACAGTCCGATTCTGGATTATGCTTCGCTAACTCTGAAAAAGGGGGCGTTTGACCAAAATAGCCATATGATTACATGGAAGGGCGTAGACGACCCGTCTTTAAAAAATTTGGCTGCTGGCCAGTCCGGGAAAGTCGAATTTTCTATCAAAGTCAAAAATGTGATACCGATAACGACCGCCAATGACAAAAATTATGTGATTTCGGCCACCGCCAAAATAGAC
Source organism: Parcubacteria group bacterium (assembly GCA_041664225.1). GTDB lineage: Bacteria > Patescibacteriota > Minisyncoccia > Moranbacterales > UBA2206 > UBA11098. The sequence goes on from JBAYLE010000001.1 coordinate 8,801, forward strand.
AGTCCTGACATTCAGACTCCGATTAACTCCAATAAAATTGTTTCCGGAAATAATATTGATATAAAGTTGAATTCAAAACTCGTATTTGACATGAAGGGATATTATAATGATTCGGCAATTTCTAATTCAGGGCCTATCCCTCCGAAAGTTGGCGTGGCAACCACTTATACTATCCACTGGAAAGCTATCAATGTCTCTAACGATATAAGCGACGCTAAGGTAAGCGCGACTCTGCCGACGGGGGTAACGATGACGGGCAAAATTTCTCCAGATGACGGCAAATTAACCTATAATTCCAGAGACAACAGCGTGCTTTGGGATATCGGGAATATTCCAGCCGGAACAGGAATACTTAATGCTCCATTGGAAATTGCTTTTCAGGTGCAAGTGACGCCGGCGCTTAATCAACTTGATAATGAAGTGATTCTGGTCAACCCGGTGACTTTTTCCGCTAAAGATTTATTCACTGGCAATAATCTATCGGTATCTACGGAAAAGAAAAGCACTCTCTTGATTGAGGACGCAGGTATCGGCACAGGCTATAAGGTGGTTAATTAGTAAAAATGTTTGAATTAATCGCGAGAAAACCTGCCCGTCCGGCAGGCGGGGAAAAAACTAGGACTGGCAAAATAAAAACAAAAAACGGAGAAATATTCACTCCGTTTTTTATGCCTGACGCGACGCGTGGCTTTGTAAAGTCTTTAAGCAAAAATGATCTTGAAAAAATCGGAGTCAAGCCGATGGTGGTGAATACTTATCATTTATATTTGCAACCCGGAACTGAGCTCATTAAAAAAGCTGGAGGCATTCACAAATTTATGCACTGGGACGCGCCGCTGCTTTCTGATTCGGGAGGATATCAAATTTTTTCCTTGATTCACAAAAATCCGCAGAATGGGAAAATTACCGATGAAAAAGCGGTGTTTAAATCTCCTCTAGACGGTTCGATGCACGAGATAACTCCGGAAAAATCTATCCAAATCCAGTTTGACCTGGGCGTGGATATGATGGTGGTTTTGGATGATGTGCCGCCCAACAATTATTCCAAAGAAAAAATCAAAGACGCTGTTGAGCGGACGATTAAGTGGGCGGAGCGATGTATGATTGAATATAAAAAACAGTTGAAAATTAGAAAAATAAAAAAGGAAGAAAGGCCGCTGATTTTTTGTGTTATCCAGGGCGGAGCATATGCTGATTTAAGAAAAATGTGCGCGGATAAATTAATCAAGATTGGACTCTCCGCCAAAGGCGGACCAGCCGTAGGCTGGGATGGCTACGGTTTTGGTGCCAGGCACATTGACGCGGAAGGCAATTTAATGGAAGAAGTCGTACGCGAAACTGCCGAACTGATTCCGGAAAATTCCTTGCGTTTTGCGTTGGGAGTCGGCACGCCGGAGGATATCGTGAAATTTGTTTCTTTAGGCTGGGATTGTTTCGATTGCGTGATTCCGACGAGAGAGGGAAGACATGGCCGATTGTTTCTCTGGGAGAAACAATCGGAATTTCCAATTTCCAAATCCCAATTTCCAAATAAAATCCAATCCCGAGTACTCGGGACAAAATCCAAAATAAAAAAGTCATTTTACAAGACAATCAATATTAATAATGAATGTTTTAAAGATGATTTTTCGCCGGTTGATATAAATTGCAGTTGCGAACTCTGCCGAAATCATACCCGCGCCTATCTCAAACATCTTTTTGCTACAGGCGATCCGCTGGCGATGCGCTTAGCTTCAATGCACAATTTGAAATTCTATCTTGACCTTATGAAAAAATTGCGGGATAATGCCTAACTATGAAAAAGACAGAACTTCTTGCTCCCGCTGGGAGCCCGGAAAAATTGAAATATGCGATTCAATACGAGGCGGACGCGGTTTATTGCGGCCTACCCGATTTTTCTATGCGCCGGCGGATTAACAGTTTCTCGGAAAAAACGCTGGCTGAGGCGGTAAAATTTGCGCATGCGAGAAAAAAGAAAATTTATGTGACGGTAAATACTTATCCGCATAATGATCAATTTACTTTGATTGCTAAACATCTGAAATTTTTGGCAAAAATAAAACCGGACGCGATCATTATTTCAGATCCCGGCGTTTTGGAATTGGCGAAAAAAAATGCGCCGGGAATTCCGGTTCATCTTTCTACGCAGGCTAACGCCATTAATTGGCAGGCGGTGAAATTTTGGGCTGCTCAGGGAGTAGAGAGAGTTATCTTGGCGCGTGAAGTTACCTTAGCGGAAATAAAAGAAATTCATGAGAAAGTTCCGGAGGTGGAACTGGAGTGTTTTGTGCATGGCGCGATGTGTATGAGTTATTCCGGTCGCTGTATTTTGAGCGCTTGGATGACGGGGCGCAGTGCCAATTTGGGGGATTGCGCGCAGCCGTGCCGGTGGAAATATGGTCGCGTAACGCATAATGTGGAACGTGAAACGCTATTGATGAGTATCGAAGATGAAAAGAAAAAATTCGAAATTGATTTGGAGGAGGACAAAAATGGAACCTATTTTTTCAACAGTCAGGATATGAATTTATTGGAGCATTTGGACAAGCTGAAAAAAGCGGGAATAATTTCTTTCAAAATCGAAGGCAGAAATAAAAGCGTATATTATGTCGCCACGGTTTGCCGAGCCTATCGCAAAGTGTTGGACGCGTTGGCGAAAAAAGTTGTGGCCAAGAAACTTAAAAAAATTATTGAGGATCAACAAAAAGAATTAGGGAAGCTTATGCATCGAGGATATACCAATGGTTTTTTGTTTGGGCATGATCCGAAACATGATTTTAAAAAATCGCACAAAAAGTGTGATTACGAATTTGTCGGCGAAGTAGTTGAAAGTTGGGGAAAAACCCTGACTGTCCAGGTTCATAATGCAATCAATCTGAAAGATAAAATAGAAGTTATAGATCCGAACAAAAATACACCAATCAAGATTAAAAAAATTTTTAATCAGGACAAAAAAGAAGTAAAATCCGCTCATGGTGGCCATGACCAGCTGTATTTTTTCAAAATAGACAAGGAAAAAATAAAACAGGGGGCACTGCTGCGTAGGGTTGTAAAAATGATAAAAACGAGTTAAAATTGAATAAAATACAATATTATGGCTACAAAAGAACTAAATTCTATGGAAAAAATCGTCTCTCTTTGTAAAAGGCGGGGGTTTGTGTTCCCGTCCTCGGAAATTTATGGGGGACTCGCGGCGATTTATGATTATGGCCATTACGGGACACTGCTCAAAAACAACATTTGTGATGAGTGGTGGAAGCATATGGTGCAATATCGAGACGACGTAGTGGGACTCGACAGCGCGATCTTCATGCATCCAACTACCTGGAAGGCTTCCGGGCACATCGACAGTTTTGACGATCCACAGATTGATTGTAAAAAATGCAAAGCCCGGATGCGTGCTGATCATGTGCTGGAACTCTTTGGAATTAGCGCCGACAAACAGCCGCTGGATTTTATTAATATTGAACTAAAAAAACTGAGAGAATTGGGAAAATTAAAATGTCAGAGTTGTGGCTCGGCAGATTTGACCGAAGCCAAAAGATTTTCTTTGATGGTAAAATCTAATCTGGGTTCCCCCACTGATGCGCTTTCCGAGGAACATGTAGTGTATTTGCGTCCGGAAACTTGCGGAGGAATATATCTCGAATACAAAAACACGCTGGATTCCACGCGCGTGAAACTGCCGTTCGGCATTGCCCAAGTCGGAAAAGCTTTTCGCAATGAAATCATCGCCCGCCAGTTTATTTTTCGCACGCGTGAATTTGAACAGATGGAGATGCAATATTTTTTGCATCCCAAGGATATGAATGAGAAATATGAAATGTGGAAAGACACACGCTGGAGATGGTATTTAGAATATGGAATCGGAGAAAAAGATATCCGTTGGTATGAACATGAAAAATTGGCGCATTACGCTTCGCAAGCTTATGATGTGGAATATAATTTCAAGTCGCTGGGCGGATTCAAAGAAGTGGAGGGCATTCACGCGCGCGGTGACTGGGATCTTTCGCAACACTCGAAATTTTCCGGAGTTGATCTCTCGTATCTTGACGAAAAGACCGGGGAAAAATTTATTCCGCACATTATGGAAACTTCGGTGGGGCTCAATAGACTATTTTTTATGTTTATTGACAAGGCCTATACGGAAGAAAAAACTGGTGGAGAAATCAGGACCATGCTCAAGCTGGACAAACGGCTGGCGCCGATCAAAGTCGCCATTTTCCCGCTGTTGCGCAACAAGCCGGAATTGGTGGCCAAGGCCAGAGAAATTTACGAAAGTCTCAAACCACAGTTTATGTGCGAATTTGATGACAATGGAAATGTCGGTAAAAGATACAGAAGGCAGGACGAAATCGGGACGCCATATTGCGTGACAGTGGATTTTGACACCCTAGAAGACAGTGCCGTTACTGTGCGCGACCGGGATACGATGCAACAGGAGAGGGTAAAAATTGAAGAATTAAAAAATTATTTTAGTGAAAAATTAAACTAAAATGGATATCTTCGAACAATTAAAAAACACAGATCCTTACGCCCAGGAGGGAAAGGATATGGCTGATGCGGCTGTCGCTGAAATTAGGGAAAGGATAAAGGACCAAATCTTGTTCCTTAAAGAAAATTCACAGGATCCCAATATAAAGAATCATTTGAAGATGGTAAACAAAGAAAACTGGGATGCTCTGCTAGGCGGCCTTTCAAATCAGGACATCATCGACTTCAACGAGGTTATCTTAAAAAGAAATTGGAAGCAATATTTAGAGAGGAATAAGGAAGAAATGCTAACAAAATATTATCAAGAAAAATTTGAAAACAAAAGTGACAAACTTCTGGCCAAAGACGCAACGATGTCAAATCCCGCAGATGAATTTCGTTTCTCTTTTAGGGCTATGATAAAACATTATGCCAGAAACTGCGAGATTGATGAAGAAACGAAAAAAAGGGAAAAAGAAAGAGATGAATTAAAAAAGACTTTTCAGAAAAAGTTGGAAGATATAAGAGGCGATCGGCCGCACGTAGTGGCCGTGATTGAAGAGCTAGACATGGATATGTTGCGCAAAGCTGATTACGAGGTGATTATAAATCTGGACAAACAGCATTTTCAAGGCTATGAAGAAAAGTTAAAAAACTATTTCAGCATGAAAGTTGGCAGCACGAGGGAAGCGCGCCCGGAGGATATAAAAGCAGAGATCATAAGGGAAGATCCTCGATTTAAGTATTACTGCGCCCTGAGAACGGCGCTTGGGATGAAGGGTCCGTGCACTCCAGAAATTTTTTTAAACAATCAAAGAATATGAAAATCAAAGTAATCGCAAAAGATAAATTTCAACAAACAAAAGACGTTACAAGAATAGCTTTCGATCCCACCATTGAGTATGGGAGACTTATCTTTGATGGAAAAAATTCAATTTTAGAAATAAAGTCACCAGAAAAAGGGAAGATAAATCGTCGAATTTTCATTATTTTGGCCAGACAGATGATTTTTTTCGCCAAAATGAATAGGGTCAAAAAAATATGTTTAGATTGGGACGACATAAAATCTTTAAAATTAGGGATGACAGTGGAAGATATTGGCGAAATATTGGCGACTAATTTTGAGATGGCCAATTACGAGTTTGTTAGTCATAGGACCGTTCCCAAAAAGGGCTGGAATTTTGTTGAGGAAGTCAATTTGGTAGCTGACAATAAGATATGCAGAGCGATCAATAAATGCGTTGAGCGGGGCCAGTTAATTGGGCAAGAGGTTAATGTTTGCCGCGAATGGGCGAATATGCCGGGCGGTGAAGTTACGCCGACAACACTGGCGGAAGAGATAAGGGGCGCGATAAAAAATACTGGGATAAAGATGAAAGTCTTGGAGGAGAAAGAAATGGAAAAATTAGGCATGGGTGCGATTTTGGGAGTTTCCAAGGGCTCTCTGGAAAAAGCGAAATTCATAATACTTGAATACGGTATGGGTTTGAAAACTAAACCGTTGGTCCTGATTGGTAAAGGGATAACCTTTGATTCAGGCGGATTGAGTTTGAAACCAGCAGACAGCATGTTGGAAATGAATATGGATATGTCTGGCGCCGCTGCAGTCGTCAGCTCATTGGTTGCGGCCGCAAAATTAGGGATCAAGAAAAAAGTGGTAGTGCTTATCCCTGCGGTGGAAAATATGTTGTCTGGGAATAGTTATCGTCCGGGAGATATTCTTAAGTCTATGTCTGGCCAAACGATAGAAGTTTTAAATACTGACGCTGAGGGCCGGATAATCCTGGCCGACGCTCTTACTTATGCGGAAAAGTATCATCCCGGGTTGGTAATCGATGTGGCTACTTTAACCGGCGCGGCTCTGATTGCTTTGGGCGAAAGAGCCTCTGCAATATTCACTAAAAATGAACAACTCAGTAAAAATATGATAGATCTTGGAGAAAAGAGCGGTGATTACGTCTGGCCGTTTCCGATGTGGGACGAATACGAGGCGGAAATCAAAGGAACTACTGGAGATATAGCTAATCTTAAAAATCAAGGCAATAGCCGTTATGGTGGAGCGATAATTGGAGCGATGTTTCTCTATCAGTTTGCTAAAAAATTTCCTAAGTGGGCGCATATTGATATGGCTCCGAGACAAACCGCGGTCTTCGACGAGTTCCTCTCTAAGGGCGCTGCAGGCGCTCCTGTCAGGCTGCTGATTAAGTTAATAGAAAGTTTCAAATAATTATGAAATTCAAAAAAACTACCCTAAAAAATGGTTTGCGCATCTTGACCGTGCCAATGAAAAACACCCAGACAGTAACGGTGGTGGTTATGGTTGGCGCAGGAAGCCGATATGAGACCGAAAGGGAAGCGGGGATTTCGCATTTCATTGAGCATATGTTTTTCAAAGGAACAAAGAAAAGGCCCAGCTTGATGGCTATTTCAGAAGAACTGGATGCTGTGGGCGGTGATCATAACGCTTTTACCTCCAAAGACATGACTGCTTATTATGCTAAGGTTGATTCCCGGCATATAAATCTGGCTTTGGACATAACTTCAGACATTTATCTAAATTCATTGTTGGAAGAAAAAGAAATAAACAAAGAAAAGGGAACAATTCTGCAGGAAATAAATATGTACGAGGACTTGCCAATGCGCAGTGTCGGCGATATTTTTGAAAGAATTCTTTATAGACCGAATTCTTTGGGAAGAGATGTGCTGGGATATAAAAAAACGGTCAGCTCTTTTCACCGGCAAAACATGGAGGATTACATAAAAAAACTATACTTAGCCAACAACACCATTGTTTGTGTAGCGGGAAATTTTGCGGATAAAAAAACAATAGCTCTGGTAAAAAAATATTTTTCCGGCATGCATAAGGGCAGAAAAGCTAGTTTTGCTAAAATAAGTGAAAATCAGAAAAAACCAAAACTGGAAATAAAATTTAAAAAGACTGATCAAACACATTTAGTTATTGGCAACAGGGCTTATCATGAAAATCATGAAAATAGGTTCGCACTGGCGCTTATTTCTATTATTCTTGGCGGCAATGCTAGCAGTCGAATTTTTCTTGAGATCAGAGAAAAGAGAGGGTTAGCTTATCGTGTTTCAACAGGAGTCGAGGCTTATGAGGATTGCGGATATGTAGCAACGCAGGCGGGAGTGGATCATGGAAAACTCGAGGAGGCGGTTAAAGTAATTCTCGAAGAATATAAAAAAATTGCCACCAAAAAAGTTAGCATCAAGGAGCTGCAAAAAGCTAAGGACTTTATCAAGGGCAAAAGTGTTATGGGCCTGGAGGCTTCTGACGAGGTCGCTATGTTTTTTGTCGGTCAGGCTGCAAAAAACAAAAAAATTATGACGCCCAACGAAATTTTTGCTGAAATTGACAAAGTGACAGTTTCGGACATACTGAGAGTAGCTAAGGATATTTTCAAAGAAAAAACATTGAATCTGGCAGTGGTTGGACCGCATAAAAACGGCAAAAAATTGGAAAAAATTCTAAAATTATGAGTAAGCAAGCAATTGATATTTCCACTGGCATTGTTTTCAGAACCGTTCTAATCTTGATCGGATTGTGGTTTTTGTATTTCATTCGTGATATAGTCGCGCTGCTTTTTATTTCTATAATTATGGTAGCTGCCATGGATCCGGTTATCTATCGTTTGCATCGCAGGAAGATACCAAGATCAGTCGGAGTTTTTATTGTTTATTTTTGTCTCTTTGCATTAATGGGATTGGTTGGCTCGTTTTTGATTCCTTCGCTGGTTTCGCAAGTCAAGGAATTCACGCAAAAATTGCCGGAAATTATTTTAAGTCTCGAAAACTCATTCCAAGGCATTAACACTTTTTTTCAGGCTCAGCATATTGCTGTTAGCACGCAGAGCTTGCTGGTGGATATGGGTAGATGGTTGGCTGGATCTTCGGGCGATGTCTTTTCAGCAACAGTGGGAATATTTTCCGGATTTGTTGCGGCGACCATAGTCTTGGTGATGACTTTTTATATGGCAGTCAAAGAAGATGGCATAAAAAATTTCATTGTTTCCATCACGCCCGAAAAGCACAAAAATTACGCCGGCTCTTTAGTCTTGCGTATTCAGCGGAAAATCAGCCGTTGGGTTCTCGGACAACTTTCATTGATGCTTATTGTTTTCGCCATGGACTTTATCGGACTTTTGATTTTGGGCATTCCTTATGCTCTTATCTTGGCGGTATTTGCCGGAATTATGGAAATTATTCCCTATGTTGGCCCGATTGTTTCAGTAATTCCCGCAGTAATTGTCGGCCTTACTGTTTCTCCTTTTTCGGGGTTGATGGTTTTGATACTTTTTGTTTTGGTCCAGCAATTTGAAGGACATATTATTATTCCGCAGGTTATGAAAAAAGCGGTTGGACTCCATCCAATCGCGGTGATCCTGGCTCTCCTAATCGGCTTGAAGCTTGGTGGAGTGCTCGGTGCGCTTTTGTCGATTCCAATCGCAACAGCCATCAGTGTCTTTGTTGGTGATATTTTTGAGAAGTCTGAGGCCTAGTTTTTTTCGGATGCAAAAAACCCTTCTTTGCAGAACGGTTTTTTTATTGTCGAACGAAGCGAGAGAAATGAGCGTCCCTGACGGACATTTCAGAGCGAGTGATGACAACTGATCTATTTTATAAAAAGTATAATTATTGCAATGAGAGAAATAATAATATCATTGGCGGCGTTGCGGAGGTTCCAGGCGCGTTCTGGTGCGTTGCGTGGATATTTATGGCACCACGAATGGAATGCGTAATATTTTTCCAAAAACGCAAAGCGATATTTCCAATAGATGAAAGTTATAAAATCCGGAAGGATAGAAAAAAAGACTCCGAGGAAAATATCTTTCATGACAAATGAGTTTGGCTTTCTGATTGCAAGATAAATAAGAATGACAATGATGCCGATGAAGAAATCCAAGGCGACTTTGTGCCAAGTATTTTTGAAAGCGACCTTGCTGTCAAAGCTTTCCACATATTCACCGTGGCGGAAAGTGTCCAAAACAAAATGCATGGCCAGGGAAAAGATGATTATGAGCCAAGGACTATGAATTTTTGCGCCGATGGCGGCTCCAACAAGTTCGTGGGTTGCTAATATCATGCCAATATTTGAAAAAATATCCTATTTAAGCTAAGATTAATTCATGGATATAGGTATATTATACATTGTAGCAACACCGATTGGCAATTTAGGCGATATCACTTTGCGGGCGGTAGAGACTCTTAAAAAGGTTGATTTGGTGGCGTGTGAGGACACGCGGGTGACCAAAAAGCTCCTTGATCGTTATGAGATCAAAACCCGAGTTACGAGCTTTTTCCAGCACTCCAAAACGCCTAAAATAGCCAGTATTATTGGGGCTTTAAAAAGCGGGCAGAATGTGGCGCTGGTGACGGATGCCGGCACGCCGGGCATTTCCGACCCCGGGAACAAGTTAGTGGAGGCGGTAATTTTCAAAAATATTGCCGTGATTCCAATTCCGGGTGTTTCGGCGCTCACTGCGCTGATAAGTGTGGCCGGAATCGATATGCAAAAATTTGTCTTTCTTGGTTTTCCTCCGCACAAAAAAGGCCGGGAGACTTTTTTTAAAGAAGTTACATCTCTGAAATATCCGGTTGTCTATTATGAATCTCCGCACCGCGTGCTTAAAAATTTGGAACTTTTTAAAAGCCTCGGAGGCGACAAAAATATAATCCTCGGCCGGGAACTCACTAAAATGTTTGAAGAAACTGTGCGAGGTAATGTGGACGAGATTTTAAAATATTTTCAAGAAAATCCGGGTAAGGTTAAGGGTGAATTTACAATAATTGTCTATTGATATGAAAAAAGAATTTGAAAAGTTTGTGATTAGCTTAGCAGCTATTATTATCAGAAATAATAAATGTTTAATTTTAGAATATGCAAAATACTCAAAAATGTGGGGTCTGCCAGGAGGAAGAATTGATAAGGGAGAATTTGTAGCCGGAGAGTCTTTGAGGAGGGAATTAGAAGAAGAGCTTGGACTTTCTAATTTTAAAAATTTAGGCGTAGTTGATTATGATATTTCTTGGAATTCTGAAGATCATGCAAAATGCAATATAATTTTACTCATTGAAAATGATTCTGATGAAATTAAAATTAGTCCAGAGCATATTCAACTAAAATGGATTGGTGAAGATGAAATCAACAACTATCAATTTCGGTGGGATAATATGGAAAGGGTTATAAAAAATGGTTTTAAATATCATAAATTATTAAATAATGAAAAATAAATTTTATATCACAACTGCCATAGATTATGTAAATGCCAAACCGCACGTGGGTCATGCCGTGGAAAAAATTCAAGCGGACGTCATTGCTCGCTGGCAAAGGAAAAAGTTAGGCAAGGACAATGTTTATTTTTTGACCGGATCTGATGATAACAGCCTCAAAAATGTGCAAAGCGCAAAAAAGGCCGGCAAGTCAACCGAAGATTTTATTGCGGAAAATGCAAGCAGTTTCCAAGCGCTGAAAGGATTGCTTAATTTATCATACGACCAATTTATCAGAACCGTAGAAAAGCGTCATTTTGATGGTGCTCAAAAATTTTGGTCTTCCTTTAAAAAAGAAGATATATACAAAAAGAACTACAAGGGTCTCTATTGTGTCGGATGCGAAGAGTTTAAGATGGAAAAAGATTTAGTGGATGGAAAGTGTCCTGATCATCTTACTGCGCCGGATGTTGTGGAGGAAGAAAATTATTTTTTCAAGCTATCAAATTACCAAAAACAACTCGAAGAACTTATTGAGAAAGATGTTGTCCTGGTTGTTCCGAATTACCGAAAAATGGAAGTCCTGAGTTTTATACGGCAAGGATTGGAAGATTTTTCAATTTCACGTTCGCAAGAACGGGCTTGCAACTGGGGCGTTCCAGTGCCGGGTGATTCCTCTCAAATAATGTATGTTTGGGTGGACGCGCTGTCAAATTATATAACCGCTCTTGATTATGACTCTGGCGGGGAATTATATAAGCAATATTGGGCGAATGAGGGAGAACGCGCGCATGTAATCGGCAAGGGAATCTTGCGTTTTCATGCGATTTTTTGGCCAGCCATGCTTCTTTCTGCCGGCATTCCGCTGCCAAAGAAAATTTTGTGCCATGAATACCTGACCATCAATAATCAAAAGATTTCAAAGACACTTGGTAACATCATTAATCCGGAGGATGTTGTAGAAAAATTTGGTACCGATGGTGCTCGTTATGTTTTGCTCTCGGCTCTTCCATACAAGAATGATGGGGATATTTCTTGGGAAAAAATGACAGAAAAATACAACGCTGATCTAGCCAATGGACTTGGGAACTTAGTAAGTAGAGTAGTTAAATTGGCGGAAAAAATAAATATTGAATTTACAAAAACTGAATTGGCACAGGCTCTTTTGGACAATGAAGAACAGGCGATACAAAAATTTCTTGAAGATTTTGATATTGAAAGAGCGTTGGTAATGATTTCCGCTCGGGTTCATGCGGCTAATAAATTCATTGAAGACAATAAGCCCTGGGAATTGGCGAAAACTAATGAAACCAAGTTCAATGTAGTGATGAAAAAACTTACCGTTGATTTGTATGCAATTTCCGATTTGCTCGAACCTTTTATGCCTGAAACTTCGGAGAAAATAAAAAAAGCGCTGGAAACCAAAAAAGTTGAGCCGTTGTTTCAAAGAATAAAATAATGCTATTTGATACCCACGCCCATGTAAATTTTGCCGCGTATAGGGATGACGCGGAGGAAGTGTTGAAACGAACTCTCGAAGGGGGCGTTTTTGTCGTGAATGTCGGGTCGCAATATTCAACGAGCAAACGCGCAGTAGAAATGGCGGAGAAATATCCCGAAGGAATTTATGCGGCAGTCGGTTTGCATCCAATTCATCTGGTTAAGCGAAAAATTAATCCGGATGATTCTGAATTAAATGAAAATGATTTTGAAACCACGGGTGAAGTTTTTGATTTTGAAAAATATTTGGAGCTCGCGAAAAATCCAAAAGTAGTGGCGATTGGCGAAATGGGCTTAGATTACCATCATTTCATGGAGGGCGACAATAAAGATGAATTAAAAACCAAACAGAAGGAAACTTTTTTGCAGGGCATAAAACTGGCCAATGAAACTGAAAAACCAATTATGGTCCATTGTTGGGGAAACAGTTCCGAAGGAGATGCCTATGGCGACCTTCTGGAAATTCTCAAAAATAATCCCGTTGAAAAAAAGGGAATAATCCATAGTTTTATGGGCGGATATAAAACCGCGCGTAAATTTACGGAACTGGGTTATAAAATCGGGCTTAATGGCATAGTAACATACGCTGAAGATTTTAATCGTTTGATTCGAGAAGTAGATTTGAAAGACATAGTATTGGAAACGGATTGTCCATATTTGACTCCAGTGCCGCATAAAGGAGAAAGGAATGAACCGTTATATGTGAAATTGGTAGCTGAAAAAGTGGCTAAAATAAAGGAAATTTCGGTTGAAGAAGTGGGGGAAATTACTACAGGAAATGCAAGGGGAGCATTCGGCATCTGATAATTTTTGATAATCTTGACTTTTTTCGGTTTTCGAGAGAGAATAAATAGCGAGGATGTGAGCCCAATATTATTGAAAAAGGCTTGCAACTCGTGTTTTTTATGGTTAATAAGGACCAAAATGAAAAGCCCTGGAGCGCTCTCGGATTCGCCTGGCAACTGGGATATTCGATAGTTATTCCAATTGTTGTTTTCGCGCTGATCGGAAGACTGCTCGACAAAAAACTGGATACCTCGCCATGGCTTCTGCTTTTGGGAATTCTGATTTCGATTATTGTGACGACGGTGTTAGTGTATCAAAAGACGATAAAAATAATGAAATAGTTTGTAATTTATGGAAATTTCGCTTGCTGCTGAACCACTATTCCATATCGGGAATATGCCAATTACCAACACACTGGTAATGACTTTGCTTTTGAGTATTTTGATTATTATTACTTCTTTAATTCTCAAGAATAAAATCAAGCTCGTGCCTAAAGGCTTTCAGAACATCGTCGAATCAGTTCTGGAAGCTCTTTTAAATTTGGTGGACAGCGTGACGCAGGACAGAAAGCAGAGCAATAAATTTTTTCCGTTGGTGGCGACTATTTTTATTTTTGTCATTCTTTCAAACTGGATCGAGCTTATCCCAGGGTTGGGGACGATCGGACTTCACGAAGTGGTGCACGGCAAGACTGTTCTGGTTCCGTTTCTCCGCAGTGTTTCAGCGGATTTGAATTTTACTTTGGCGCTGGCGCTTATTTCATTTTTTTCTATCCAATTTTTCGGGATCGCGGCCATTGGCGCGGTCAAATATGCTGGCAAGTTTTTTGTGAGCCCGCTCCACAAGCCCTATTTCATCGGGACCTTCGTGGGCGCGCTTGAATTAATCGGCGAAACTGCTAAAATAATATCGTTCTCCTTCCGTTTATTCGGGAATATTTTCGCGGGAGAGGTGCTGCTGATCGTGATGTTGAATCTTGTCCCTTACATTGTGCCTCTGCCGTTTTTGTTTTTGGAACTGTTTGTCGGGTTCATCCAGGCGTTGGTATTTGCGATGTTGACGCTAGTGTTTCTCAAGATGGCAGTGACAGAGGCAGCGCACTAAGGTGATTAATTTATTTAATATATTTTTCTCCCGATGACCATGAAAAGTACGTGGGTTGGGCGAAAAGAAAAAAGTATGGATGCAGAAGCAGCAAAATCAATCGGAGCGGCCATTGCTATGGGAGTCGGAGCCATTGGCCCGGGCCTAGGCATTGGCATCTTGGCTTCGAAAGCCATGGAGTCAATCGGGCGCAACCCGGAAGCAACTTCAAAAGTGCAAACCGCGATGATTCTCGCGATTGCCTTCACCGAAGCTATCGCGATTTACGCGTTGGTCGTGGCCTTGATTATTAAGTTTGTTTAATACTTTCTCTAAGGCTTGACTGATAAGTTGAGCTTTAGGATAAACTATTAAAAAACATATGGAATTACTTACAAACCTAGGAATCAACGGAAAATTATTAATCGCGCAGATCATTAACTTTTTGATCTTGCTTTTTGTGCTGCATCGTTTTGCATACAAACCTATTCTCAAGATGCTCAATGACAGGACGAATAAAATTGAAAGGGGTCTGAAAGACGCGGAAGAATCTCACAAAAAATTGGCGGAAATCGCGGAGAAAGAGAAAGAAATTCTGGTGAAAGCTCGCAAAGAAGCGCAGGAAATTCTCAAGAAAACTGAAGATATGGCCAAAAAATCCAAAGATGAAATGGCGCAGGAAGCTAAGACGCAGGCGGAAAAAATAATTTCTGACGCCAAGGCGAGCATCGAATCGGAAAAAACCAAAATGCTCCGCGAAGTTAAAGCGGAAGTAGCGGAGTTGGTGGTTATGGCGACAGAGAAAGTTATTGGTGAGAAAGTAAATTCAGCTAAGGATAAAGAATTAATTAAAGAAGCGATCAAATGAAAATAACAGCGATACAATACGCAAATACCCTGTATGAATTAACTGATGGAAAAACCAAGCAAGAGGTTGATGGTGTTGTCGCTGGTTTCTTGAAAGTCTTGCGGAAAAACAATCAGCTAAAAATGGCAGGAAAAATAATTGAAAAATTCAGTAATTTATATAATCAGAAAAATGGAATTGTGGAAGCGGAGGTTACGAGCCGGGAAGCGTTGAGCAAGGATGTAGGTAATAAATTACGTAATTATGTAAGTACCAAATACAAAGCAAAAGAAGTGGTGATAAAGAATAAAATTGATGAAGGCATAAAAGGCGGAATAATCATTAAGGTTGGAGATGAGATAGTTGATGCCAGTATTTCAGGAAAGTTAAGAAGTTTAAAAAGTTCTTTGGAAAAATAAAAAAGCCCGTGGTGCTCGTTGAGTATTTAAACTCATTGAGTCCGCTGACGGCTTATAAGGTCACGGTCTAATAAATTTTCTCAGGAATACTGCTCCATAGACTATCCCCGTGATTCCAATTATTCCCCATATTACCTTTACATATCCGGGGCTTATATATGGGTTTACTGTCAAACTAAGGCATAGTATGCCCAAAATAATCGGGCAGAAAGAATATGCTATTCCAACTTTCCTTAGCCATTGCATAAGAGCCTCTAATGTTTTTTTCTCCATTTGTCCCCCTTTTAGATTTTCGTTGAGATCTAAGACTTTGTAGTATATATCAAAACGGGGAAGTTGTCAAGGCTCCTACAAAATTACAAATAAAGTACAAATATACAAATGTGAATTAAAAAATATTTGTAAATTTGTAAAAGATTTGTAGATTTGTAGGGATCTTAACTAAATTTATTTCACAATTCTATGTCAAACAAGGATTACATTATCGACCAATTGAAAAAACAAATTGAAGGCTTTGAGGCCAAGACGAAAACCGAAAAAGTCGGGGTCGTGTTGGAAGTGGGGGACGGCGTGGCGCGAATTTCGGGATTGTCGGACATTATGGCTTCGGAGATGGTAGAGTTTATTCCATCACACGAAAAAGAAGCTAAGCCTCTCTCGACCGAAACGACCAAAAGAAGCTTAGCTTCTGAAAGCGTTTACGGCGTTGCTCTTAACTTGGAAGAAGACAGAATTGGAGTCGTGGTTTTGGGCGACGACAAAGGCATCAAAGAAGGCGACACGGTCAAAGCCACAGGCAGAATTCTTTCTGTGCCGGCCGGAGAGAATATGATCGGCCGAGTCATTGATCCGTTGGGACAAGCGATTGACGGCAAAGGCGAAATCAAGACGGAAAAATTTTATCCGATTGAAAAAATCGCGCCGGGTGTTATTACCCGCCAATCAGTCAATCAGCCGGTGCAAACCGGCATCAAGGCCATTGACGCGGCGATTCCGATTGGACGCGGGCAGCGCGAACTTATCATTGGCGATCGCCAGACTGGAAAAACCGCCGTGGCGATTGACACGATTATCAACCAAAGAGGCCAGGACATGATTTGCATCTATGTTGCCATTGGCCAAAAAGAATCAAAAGTAGCGCGTATTGTGGCGGAACTTTCAAAAAGAGGCGCCATGGATTATACGATCGTGGTAGTGGCGGGTGCATCTGATCCAGCGGCGTTTTCCTATATCGCTCCGTATTCCGGTTGCGCGATTGGTGAATATTTTATGGATCAGGGCAAAGACGTATTGGTGATTTATGATGATTTGTCCAAACACGCTTGGGCGTATCGCCAGATGTCGTTGATTTTGAAACGTCCGCCGGGACGCGAAGCCTATCCGGGAGATATTTTCTATCTGCACTCACGTTTGCTTGAAAGAAGTGCGAAACTTAACAAGGATTTTGGCGGGGGATCACTCACAGCTCTCCCCATCATTGAAACACAAGCCGGTGATGTTTCGGCTTACATTCCGACTAATGTTATTTCCATCACCGATGGACAAATATATCTGGAAGCGGATTTATTTTACAAAGGTATCCGTCCGGCGTTGAATGTTGGACTTTCAGTTTCCCGCGTAGGATCAGCCGCGCAGATCAAAGCGATGAAAAAAGTGGCGGGAAAATTACGTTTGGATTTGGCGCAGTTTCGGGAACTTGAAGCTTTCGCCCAATTTGGATCAGACCTTGATGAAAAAACCCGAATGCAAATTGAAAGAGGAAGGCGAACAGTAGAAATTCTGAAACAAGACCAATATTCACCGATGGCGGTCGAAAACCAAGTAGCGATTCTTTATGCTTTGACTCAAGGATTTATGGATGACGTGGCGGTGGAAAAAGTGAAAGCTTGGGAAAATGATTTTCAAAAATTCATGAAGACAGAAGGAAAAGTTGCACTGGCGGCTATCGCGGAAAAGAAAGAGTTGTCTGATGATGTGGTCGCAAAATTGGAAAAAGCTATCAAAGAGTTTAAAGAAATTTACCAAAACGGGAACTAAAAGATTATGGCTTCAAGCAAAGACATTAGGCGTCGAATAAAATCGATCAATAACACCAAAAAAATAACCCGCGCGATGGAGATGGTTAGTGCTGCCAAAATGAGAAAAGCAGTAAATTCAGTGTTGGCAATCCGAGCTTATGCTCACAGCGCTTGGAGCGTGCTCACCAATCTTGCTCGCGCTTTTTCTGAATACAACGTCGGGCTCTTAGAGAGGCGTCCAGTGAAGGCGGTGCTGATGGTTGTTGTCACATCCAACAAAGGACTTTGCGGATCTTTCAATTCAAATATTTCCAAAAAGATTGTTGATCAGATAAAAAATCCGGCTAATTTGAAAATCAACCGGATTGGAAACAAAAGAATAGAATCTCCAGTAACCGATGGCGAATTGAAAATTGATTTTATAACCATCGGTAAGAAAGGTGAAGCGTTGGTGCGAAAGCTCGGAAAAAATATTGTAGCTAGTTTTCCGGAGCTCACATATCTGCCTGGCATTGAAAGCGTGAGAGCCTTGGGTAAAATTGTGATGGATGAATACCTCGCGAAAAAATATGACAAGGTTGTAATTGTTTATACTGATTATATTTCCACCATCAACCAGCAGACAAAAATTAGACAGCTTTTGCCGGTTTCAAAAATTGATCTCGAAAAACAAATCGCGGAAATGGATCAGATGGCCAAAGAATATGGACTTACTCAGCCGAAAGTGGAATACAAAATTGAACCGAGTCCGGAAATTGTGATTACGCATATTCTGCCGAGACTATTGGAAATGCAAGTGTATCACGCGATTTTGGAATCAAACGCGTCCAAGGAATCCGCGCGCATGATTGCGATGCGGAACGCGACCGACGCGGCCGGAGAAATGTCAGACGAATTAACATTTGTATATAATCAGTTGCGGCAGATGAAGATCACGCAGGAGATTGCGGAGATTTCGGCTGGAAGGGCGGCGTTGGAAGGATAGTTTTTTAAAAAAAATGCTGGGAATCAATAGACGCCCAGCGAGAGTCCGGAGTCTGATAGGCTAATGGCCGTCATCAGTTGCGAACTTCTTAATGTGTGTTAGTTTGAAAACCCTCATCATGGTATTGTGTGACAGCTGTTCCTTGGTTTCTTTTTTAATTCTCCCAAGGCTCTCCTTGTCAACATATATTATTTCGATAGGAGCATCCTTATCATCATTGCTTCTAATCTCGATAATATGTGTTGCTGAGCGTGGCAAGCACTCATATCTAATCCCATTCCATTGTACGCTTAACCAAACCATCCTTATCCACCTCCTTTGTTTATCCTTGTTATCGCAAAATGTAGGATTTTTACTAACTCTCAATTATACTCCAAACCATCCCAAAAGTCAAGCGTTGAGTTGTGATCAGTAAATATTGCCTAAATTAAGCCAATATTTAGCAATTAAAACTTAATGAAAATTTAAACAATATGAAAAACGTAGGAAAAATCTCACAGGTAATTGGTCCTGTTGTGGACGTGGAATTTAAAGAAGGACTTCCAAAAATTTATGACGCGCTGGAAATTATTCTTCCCGCCTCATCGGCGGGTAAAACCAATAAATTGGTTTTAGAAGCTCATCAGCATTTGGGCAGCGGGAAAGTGCGGGCAGTGGCCATGGGTTCGACTGACGGTCTCAAGCGCGGGATGGAAGTTACAGATACTGGCGCGCCGATTTCGGTGCCGGTCGGTTTGCCGGTGTTGGGCAGAATGTTTAATCTTTTGGGCGATACGATTGATGGGCTCGGGGATATCACGAATAAAGACGAATCAGGAACGAATAAGACGAATCACGAATTACAGCGTTGGCCAATTCATCGCGATGCACCGGCTTTTGAAGACCAGTCCACCGAAGCGGAAATTTTTGAAACCGGAATCAAAGTTATTGATTTGATTTGTCCATTTATCAAGGGAGGCAAGGTTGGATTGTTCGGCGGCGCGGGAGTAGGGAAAACAGTTGTGATTCAGGAACTCATTCGCAACATCGCGGCTGTTCACGGAGGTTATTCGCTGTTTGCGGGAGTTGGAGAAAGAACGCGCGAGGGAAATGACCTTTATCATGAAATGAAAGAATCAGGCGTGCTCGACAAAACCGCTTTGATTTTTGGCCAGATGAACGAACCGCCGGGAGCCAGACAACGGGTGGCGCTTTCGGCTCTCACGATGGCGGAATATTTCCGCGACAGTGAAGGCAAAGACGTTTTGTTTTTCATGGATAATATTTTCCGCTTCACCCAAGCCGGCTCGGAAGTGTCTGCGCTTTTGGGACGCATCCCATCAGCGGTGGGCTATCAACCAACCTTGGCTGAAGAAATGGGAAAGTTGCAGGAAAGAATTACTTCGACCAAGAAAGGTTCCATCACATCTGTGCAAGCGGTTTATGTTCCGGCTGACGACTTGACCGACCCGGCGCCGGCGACAACTTTCGGACATTTGGATTCAACAGTTGTATTGTCTCGCGCGCTTTCAGAACTGGGAATTTATCCGGCAGTTGATCCGCTGGATTCCAATTCAACTATTCTTGATCCATTGATCGTCGGCGAAGAGCACTATCAAGTCGCTCGCGGGGTGCAGAAAGTCTTGCAGAGATATAAAGATCTTCAAGACATCATCGCGATTTTGGGAATGGAAGAACTTTCCGATGAAGATAAGCTCACAGTGGCGCGTGCCAGAAAGATCCAGAAATATCTTTCTCAGCCATTTTTCGTGGCGGAACAATTTACCGGCACGCCAGGAAAATATGTGAAACTCAAAGACACGATCAAAGGCTTCAAGATGATTTTGGATGGCGAGCTGGACGAAGTTGGCGAGCAGGATTTTTATATGAAAGGAGATATAAGCGAGATTAAAAAATAAATAAAATAATCAAATTAATTTATTAAAAGGTATGATAAATTTATTTCTTGAAACCATATCTGCGGTTGTAGAGAATCTAGAACCTATATTAGTTTTACTACTGCCAGTGTTGGTTATTGCGCTTGTATTTTTTTCATTCATTTCTAATTATTTGATTAATAAAATTACAAAGAATATATACAAAAATAATTTTTTATTTGATTATTTAGCATGTATCATTTTCCTTGCTGTACTCGTAATTTTTAATAGTATACTGATTATTGTCGCAACTGATGATAATTTAAAAATTTCTTCGGTAATTATTATACCAATCGTTTCTGCAATTATTTATTTAATTTTTAAATATTATATTTTAGTAAAAATTGGCAAAAAGACATTTTTAGATATGGCGATTAGCGCACTGTTTGATTTCATAGCCATAGCAGCTGGCATTTATATTATAGGATTAATTTTTGATGCAGGAATGTCAGCGGGTGGTTTTGCTTAAAAAATTTATGGCAAACATGAAAATTAATTTCAAAATTGTTACACCGGAAAAAACTGTTTTTGAGTCTGAAATTGATCAGGCGACTTTGCCAGTGGCGGACGGGGAAGTGACAATTCTGCCGAATCATCGAAGTTATATCGCCGCGCTCAAAGCCGGAGAAATTTGCCTCAAAAAAGACGGCGAAGAAATTATTATGGCTACTTCTGGAGGATTTATTGAATTTCATGACAATAGTTTGGTGGTGTTGGCTGACACAGCCGAACGCGCGGAAGAAATTGATTTGAAACGCGCGGAGGAGGCTAAAGTCAGAGCTGAAGAAGCGATGAAACAGAAAGAAAGCATGGACAACGCGGAATATGCGCGCGTGGCCGCGGCGATTGAAAAAGAAATGGCGCGCCTACGAGTAGGCAAAAAACATCGCACAAAAAAGGGAATCAACATAAACAATGAATAATTAATGCCGCTATGGAAAATGGAAAATAAAATAAAATCACTCATTGATCTCAATAAAAAACACTCAGAATTTTTTTGCAGCCAGAGATTGGAACGTGAATTGTATTTAGCTAAGCATCCGACAAAGGTTGTGGCCTTTAAATGTATGGATGGGCGGATCCATATGCCCGCAGTAACACACACTCCCTTGGGAATAATCCGTCCTTACAGAAATATTGGTGGAAAATTTGATCTGGGCTGGCCACTTTTGAATAATTCTTTTGACAATCTGGTTATGAGCGCAGTTTTCAAAGGCAATCGGGTTTTGGTTTTGGTAACCTATCATTATTCTGAGGGTGACACTCATCAAGGTTGCGCCGGATTTCAATATGATTGTGAGGCAGCCAAAGAGTTTACCGACAATTTCAAAAAACAAATCCAGAGAGTTTATGGAGAATCAAACCGGGTAGTTTGTCCGGTTTTGGTGGGGCTGGAAACTGATAAGGACACCCTGATCCTACATGGCGAAAACGGGGAAGTGTTAGATTTATCTAAAGTTGAAAATAAAGAGGAGGAAAATCTCAAAGAAAAATTAAGGAACCTGTATCCTAAAATGCCGGGTAGAGTTCTTCTTGATTTTTTGCCTCTGGTTCAGGGGAATATTGAGCACATCGCAGAAATGAAAGGCAAAAAACCCATAACCCAGCTTCAGCATGGTGAATGGATTTTGGCGGTGGGCAAGGGATTTGACTGGCTGCACACTCCGAATATGGCGTTGATTGTCGGACCGTATGATCCGAATATCGGCGAACCGATCAAGACCGCGGCCGGCATAATAAAATCGAATATGGATGCTGGCAGAATCGATAAGGGTTTTGTGGTTTTGTCTTCCGCAGTTTATGCCGATCCGGCTGAAGCAGTACGCAGTAAGGAACGAGCCATGTATTTGGGCAGGCTTACCAGAGAGATTATTGAAAAAAATTTCCCAGAAATAGTTAGCTTGATGAATACTCTTACCGTGACGGTAGACGTGAACACGATGAAAATGGAAATCGTAGAACAATGAACAATTCGATCAATTTTGATATATGGCTGCAAGTTCATGTTCTTTGAACTTATTTTTTTTATGCTATAATAAAGGCATAAATTTTAAGTCATAAATATGGAGCAAAATATACCTACTCCAGGCGGGAACAATCGAAAAATAATTTTTATTGTCGTTGGAGTTCTGGTTTTGGCGTTGGCAGTACTAACGGTTTTGAAAAACATGGGCCAAAGCGGGACCTCTAGTCTTCCAAGCGGGTCGCTGTCGGGGAATAGCGTGTCTTTTGACAGTCCGGCTCCGAGCATGAAAAGTTCAGGCATGGCCGTCCAAAGAGAAACAGCAGCGCCGGTTGCGACAGATGAAAGCGCCGCGGAGATTACGGACAAAAAAATTATCAAAAATGGAAATTTGAGTCTGAAAGTCAACAGCGTTGATGACGCAAGCCGCAGAATTTCTGATATCACGAAAACCAATGGCGGAGAAGTTTCTTCGTCCAATTTTTATCAGACGGCAAAAAATGTTAAAAGCGGGACAATCACAGTGAAGGTTCCGGTGGCTAATTTTGAAAAAGCTTTCGCGGATTTGAAAAAAGTTGCGACGCTGGTTGTCCAGGAATCAACAACTGGCCAGGATGTGACGGAACAATACACAGATTTGCAGGCGCAACTTCGCAATAAGCAAGCGGAAGAACAGTCATTCGCGAAAATTTTGGAGCGATCCGGCACGATTGATGAAATTTTGAAAGTAACGCGCGAACTCTCGCGCGTGCGGGGAGAAATCGAAAGACTACAAGGAAGGATTAAATTTATGGATTTGCAGACGGACATGTCAAGCATCACGGTAAGTTTGTCGGAAGATGAAAGTATAACTTTTGCCGATTCTTGGCGTCCGTGGCAAGTGGTCAAGGAAACTTTCAATTCGCTGGTAAAAGATGTCCAGAAATTCATCAATTTTCTGATCGTACTGATTATTCAGGTCATTCCGGTGCTGGTGCTGTATCTTCTGATTTTCTATGTAATTTATAGGATTGGGAAGAAGGTTTATTTGAAGGTTAAAAACAGATAGTTTGTCCTTACTTTTTCTTTCCGCAAGAAAAAGTAACAAAAAGAACTCTCAGCCGGACAAAATTTCCGACAAAATTTTTCACTTGCTCGCTAAAATTTATAGGCTCGTGGCGAGCCGGGATAAATTTTTTAACGCTCGCTCCGTTCAAATTTTGGGGAAATTTTGTGGGCTGAATAATCCTTTTGTTTCTTTAAAAACGCACTTCGCTATGTGCGGTTTTTTATTTTAAAAATTACCGCCGTAACGAAAAAAATGCAGGAAATTGAGTGGAGCGAACGTTAAGAAATTTTTAGGTCCGCCTCGGGGCAACCAAAAATTTTAGTGAGCGCAGTACTAATTTCCCATTTTTTAGTCTGGCGGCCGCTTTCTTTTCCGCCACTTTTCTTTTCGGCAAAAGAAAAGTGGCAAATCAGTAATCTACTTGAAAATTAGGTAGAAATGGGGTAAAGTAGGGGAGTAAAAGAAAACTTTATGGAAAACTACGATCCGAAGCTTATTGAGCCAAAATGGCAGGAATTTTGGCTTAAAGAAGGCATTTATAAAAACTACGAGAAATCTAAGAAGTTCTATGCTCTGGATATGTTTCCGTATATTTCCGGTTCGGGTATTCATGTAGGGCATCCAAAAGGGTATATTGCGACCGATGTGGTGTCGAGGTTCAAGATGCTTCAAGGATACAGCGTGCTTCATCCGATGGGCTGGGACGCTTTTGGGCTGCCAGCAGAAAATTATGCCATTAAAAATAAGATCAATCCCAACATTTTTGTGAAGGAAAATATTATCAGGTTCAAAAAACAGCTGGAGATGTTTGGCTTCACTTACGATTGGGACAGGGAATTCAGCACAACTGATCCGAATTACTATAAATGGACGCAATGGATATTTCTGAAATTATTCGAGAAAGGTTTGGCGTATGAGTCCAATGAGCCGGTTAACTGGTGTTCGAGTTGCAAAACTGTATTGGCCAATGAAGATTTGGAGAAAGGATTGTGCGAGCGCTGCGGCACGCAAGTGGTGCAGAAAAAAATGAGGCAATGGGTTCTTAAAATGACTGATTACGCCGATCGCCTGCTTTATGATCTGGATACGGAGGGTCTCGATTGGGAGGAACAAATTCTTGAGCAACAAAGAAATTGGATCGGAAGAAGCGAAGGAGCGGAAATAGAATTCCAAATTTCAAATTCAGAATTTAAAATTAAAGTTTATACAACCAGAGTCGATACTATTTTCGGCTGCACTTATTGCGTTATCGCGCCGGAACACGAAACAGTCCAAAAGCTGAAAAATAAAATAGAAAACTGGGATGAGGTTGAAAAATATTTAATCGAATCACAAAACAAAACAGAATTGGAAAGAATGGAATTGAAAGACAAGACGGGGGTCGAACTAAAGGGAATCAAGCTTATTAATCCATTCAACGGAGAATCAGTTCCATTGTTTGCTGCGGATTATGTTTTAGCGCACTATGGAACCGGCGCGGTGATGGCTGTGCCGGCGCACGATGAAAGAGATTTTGAATTCGCGAAGAAATATAATTTACCGATTAAAAATGTTATCGGGCCATGTTTTTGTCAGCAAACTGAACCAGGCAAAATCAAAGAGAAAGAGCCATTTGAAGAGAGAGATGCTGTGCTAGCGATTGTTAAACATCAGGATAAAGATGAATATTTGGGGCTAAAATGGAAACAAGTGGATTGGAAAACTTTCATAACTGGTGGTCCAGAAGAAGGTCAAACTGCCGAAGAAGCAGCCAGGATGGAGGTTCTTGAGGAAACCGGATATAAGAACTTGAAATTGATCAAAGAATTGCCGATGGTGCATAGTAAATTTTATCATGTGCCGAAGAAATTAAATCGGCTTGCTCATTTTCGTGTTTTTTACTTTGAGTTGGAAAATGACGAGCATCAGGAAATTTCAGAAATTGATAAGAAAAGGCATGAAGTCGTTTGGGTGACGAAGGAAAAAGTGGAAACTTTTTTAACGCCGGAATCACAAATATATACCTGGCAGACATTACTGGGAAAAGAAAAACCGTATGTTGACGATGGTGTCTTAGCAAATTCTGACAAATATTCCAGCATGACCTCCGAGGAAGCACGTGAAAAAATGACCGAGTGGCTGGAAAAAGAAAAAATTGGCGAGAAAAAAATAAATTACAAAATGCGCGACTGGGTTTTTTCGCGCCAACGTTATTGGGGTGAGCCGATTCCGATCGTGCATTGCGAAAAATGCGGAGCGGTTGCGATTTCGGAAAAAGAATTGCCGTTAAAATTGCCCGAAGTCGAAAATTATGAGCCGACCGGAACCGAAGAGGGTCCATTGGCCAACATAACTGAGTGGGTAAATACGACTTGCCCAAAATGCGGCGGACCGGGGAAGCGTGAAACAAACACGATGCCGCAATGGGCGGGATCCAGCTGGTATTATCTTCGCTATATTGATCCAAAAAATAATGAAGCCCTGGTTGAAAAAAATAAAGAAAAAGATTGGATGCCAGTGGATCTTTATGTCGGTGGTGCAGAACACGCCACTCGTCATTTGCTGTATGCCAGATTTTGGCACAAATTTCTGTATGATATCAAAGTTGTTTCTACGAAGGAGCCCTTCAAAAAACTGGTTCACGTCGGACTGGTTGATGGAGAAGACGGCAGAAAAATGAGTAAGCGCTGGGGGAACGTAGTAAATCCTGATGATGTTATAAATGAATTTGGGGTTGATTCGTTGCGTCTTTATGAAATGTTTATGGGGCCTTTCAGTCAGAATATTGCCTGGAGCACGGATGGCGTAAAAGGAGTGAGAAGGTTTTTGGAAAAAGTTTGGAAGTTACAAAAAAAAGTTATTGATCAAGTTGTAGAAAATAAAAAACTTGAATCACTGTTGCATAAAACTATCAAGAAAGTCACGGAGGATATAAAAAATTTTCGTTTCAATACTGCCATTAGCGCGATGATGATTCTGGTAAATGAATTAGAAAAAGGGAAAAATATTTTAAGCACCAATTACAAATTGCTAATCACTATTTTGAGTCCTTTTGCTCCACACATTGCTGAAGAACTTTGGGAAAAGTTGGGGCATAAAGATAGCATATTTTTGCAATCTTGGCCAGAGTATGATCCGGAACTAATCAGAGATGAAAAAATAACGTTGGTCTTGCAAATAAATGGCAAAGTGCGTGATTCAATCGAAGTGGATGCTGGGATTTCAGAAAAGGAGGCAAAAGAGCTGGCGATGCAAAGCGAAAAAATAAAAACTTGGGTTTCAGGCAAAGAAATCAAAAAAGTTATTTTTGTCAAAGGCAAACTTATAAATATTGTCATCTAAAAAATGTTTGAGAAAATGTTCTCCACACCTTCAAATCTTGACGAATGGAAGAAAAAAAATAATAGTCCAAAGGAGGAAACAAAAAATGCTGGCTCGAGCCGTTCTGTTGAAGATATCAGAAAAGAGAAAGAAAAAATGATTGCCAGGAATAAAGAGCTTCGGGAAACCGTCTATAGCCGCAATTTTGAAGGCGCAGAAAAGATTACTCGGAGAGATTTTTTGAAGGTGGGAGGCGCCTTGGCTGTTCTGTGGGCTATTGGAAAATATGGAAATTTAGAAAAAGCCATCAGTGCTTTAGCAGGAGAAAAAAGCGCAGTAGATATTGCTTATAACTCAGAAAGTAAAAAGGAGAATGAAAAAATCAATCTGGAAACGGCCGAGCCTAAAAAAGAACAGATTGGAGAAAAAGTAAAGGAAGCTGATGTGAATGTTTCGAAAAATTACGAAAGCAATGTTCATAAAAAAGAAAAGATTGAATTCAGTCTGGATAGGCCTGTCAGGGTGGGGATAGAAGATTATAATTCCGCGAAAGAATATTGGCGTCAGGAATATAAAAATGGAGAACTTAGACCGGATCTTGATAATGCACTTGAGCGGATGAGGCCATACCTCAGTGATCTAAAAACGATTTTCAGCGATTTGGGTGAATACGAGGATTTGGTCTATGTCGCCATTCCTGAATCAAGTGGCAGAAAAGGCAAGAAAAGTCCGGCTGGAGCCATTGGTTTGTACCAATTGTTGCCAAAAACGGCAAAAAAATTGGGGTTTAAGAAGGGGTCATTAAAAAATCCGCTAAAAAATGCCATGGCTGCAACTAAAAACTTTAAACAGCTGCTCCATGTCTCAAAAGACAGAAACATTGCTCTTTCTGGTCATAATATCGGGAAAATGTGGGAATATCCGAAGTTAGGTAAAGAGAATTCTTCGTATAAAGATTATTTGGCCTTCATGTCGGAAGAAGGCGAAAAAACAAGAAAACAGATAGAAAATGATGAATATATACTACAAAAGATTGGCAAAAAAGACACGCTTAGCAAGTTAGCTAGACTATACAAAATCGATAAGGATGATCTGAAATCAGCAAATAATATAAAAGATGATTCAATTGAGGCTGGAGAAATTATAAAAATTCCCCTAGTAAACAGAGAGCAGCGCGAGCATGTTTTTCAAATGGAAATAGCGGGCTACAAAGAAAATTTTAATTTTGTTCCTCGAGTTAACGCCGTCATTGAAGTAATTAAGGATGAAAAATTAGCCTAAAAAATCCAATCGCATATGCAAATCGTGATTCTGGCATCGGGCAAGGGAAAAAGAATGGGAGAGCTCACCAAAACCGTTCCCAAGCCGATGCTAAAAATTAAAGGCAAGCCGATCTTAGAACATAAGCTCAATGCTTTGCCCAGAGAAATTAAGGAAGTTATTTTTGTGATTGGCTACCGCGGAGAACAAATCATGGAATATTTTAAAAAATGCTGGAATGGGATGAAGATTACATATGTTGTGCAAAAGAATCTTAACGGTACAGGTGCGGCGGTGCATCTGGTGAAAAGTTTTGTGGGTGAAAGATTTTTAGTGATGATGGGAGATGACCTATACCATAAAAAAGACATAAAAAAAATGCTGCAACATAACTTGGCAATCCTGGGTCACGAAGTCGAAGATACAAGCCTTTTCGGAATAATCAAAACTGATAATCGGAAAAACATGATCGAAGTAATTGAAAAGCCCAAAAAATCTAAAGATAGACTGGCAAATGCGGGGCTGTATATGATGAATAGAAAATTTTTTGATTATGAACTGGTTCAAATAGCCAGCGGGGAATATGGATTGCCACAGACCCTGGCGAGTATGACCAGGGACCATAAGATAAGGGTTGAAAAGGCGACTCTTTGGCATCCGATTGGAAATATTGATGATTTGAAAAAGGCGGAAGAGATAATCCATAAATTTGTGTAAATGAGAAAAAAAAACGTTGTTACGATCGGGGGAGGAACAGGAAGTTTTGTACTTTTGACTGGCCTCAAAAAATATCCAATCAATATTTCCGCTGTTGTTTCTATGGCAGATGACGGCGGATCAACCGGAATTTTACGCGACGAATTGGGCGTTTTGCCTCCTGGCGATGTGCGCCAGTGTCTAGTGGCACTTTCTGATTCTCCTGAAATACTGCGTAAACTCATGAATTACCGTTTTGAAAACGGAGGCTTAAAAGGGCATAGTTTCGGAAATATTTTTCTATCAGCTTTGGAGAAAATAAGCGGCGGTTTTGCAAAAGGCGTGGAGGAAGCAGCTAAGATTTTGGATGTAAAGGGGGAAGTTATTCCAGTAAGCAATGATGACATGCGGCTATCAGTAATTTTGAATAATGGGAATATTTTAGAGGGGGAGAGCCAGCTGGATCATAATGAAAAAGTGAGAAGAATTGGAGTAAAAAATATAAAATTAAAAAAACAAGTAAAAGCAAATCAGAAAGCTCTGAAAAAAATCAAGGATTCAGATTTTATTTTTATTGGTCCAGGGGATCATTTTGGTTCAATCATGCCAAATCTGTTGATAAAAGAGATCAGCCAAGCTATAAAAAATTCGAGAGCCAGGGTAGTATATAATTGCAAGCTTACAAACAAAAAAGGCCAAACGGAAAACTTTGACTTGGATGATTATGTCAGTGATATCGAAAAACATATTGGCAAAGACCGGGTTGATTTTGTGACATACAATATTGCTAAGCCGCCGAGAGAGTTGATGGAAAAATATAAAAAGCGTGAAGGAAAGAATGTCCTGGTCGGTTTTGAGGAAAGCAAAAATCCAAAAAGGAAATTCAAACTGATCAGAGCCGACTTATTGACCAAATCTGTTATGAAATCTGAAAAAGGAGATGCTAACAGTGAAAAACGATCCTTTATTCGCCACGACGGTAAAAAGCTAGCGAAAGTTTTAATGAGGATTCTAAAGAAATAATATGAAAATATTGGTTGATTTCGATGATGTTCTTTTGAATACGAACAGATTTCGCAAAAATTATAAAAAAATCTATGCCGCATACGGGATTGACCCAGAGGTTTTTGAACAGTATTATAAAAAGTCGGTAACATACGAAAAAAGCATCACAGTGTATGATCCGGAAAAGCATTTAAAAGAAATAAAGCGAGGCGAAAATATAAAAATTTCTAAACTCAGAAAATCAATTTATAATTTTGCTGAGAATTCAAAGAAATATGTTTTTAAGGATGTTAAAAAATTTCTAGCTAAATTTAAAAAAGACGATATAATCATTATCACTCATTCGAAAAGCAAATTTCAAAAAGTTAAGTTAAAAAACAGCGGTTTGAAAAAACTTGTAAAAAAAATCATCCAGACCGGTAAGCTGAAGGCATATACTGTGAAAAAATTAGCAACACAGAAAATCATTAAAAATGGAGAAGCAGCCTATTTTTTAGATGACAGGGTGGATCAGATAAATGAAGTTAAAAAAATTAATCCTAGCGTTATAACTGTGTTGATCAGAAGAAGGGAGGGCAGGTTCCAAGATAAAAAAACAAAATTTTGTGATTTTGAGGCAAAAAACTTAAAGGAGGCTTATCAAATAATAAAACAAAAATGCCAGTAAATATTTCCGAAAAAAACCAAAAAGAAAATACCCAGGAAAAAAAGTTTCTGACCCTCTCTGAATTCCGCCATGAATTAGGAATTCCGCTTATTCTAGCCAAAAAATTGGTTGTCTGGGGTGAGGTCGAGGCGGAGAAAGCCTTCGACGGAAGTCTGCGGATTGCGACTTCGGAGGTGGCGGTTGCCCGGGAACTGATTGCCAATCCTTGGAAAAAAACCAGCCTTTTTGTCAAGGCGCTGGGCCCTGGGTTGATTACGGGCGCCTCGGATGATGATCCGGGCGGCATTGGAACATATTCTTCAGTCGGGGCGAAATTTGGGTTTGCCATTCTCTGGATGGCAGCCTGGCTTTTACCAATAATGCTGGCTGTTCAGGAGGTGTGCGCGCGCATCGGTATTGTTACGAATAAGGGTCTGGCTGGAGTGCTCAAGGAGCATTATCGTAAAAAAATAGTAGGCGTAGTTGTTTTGCTTTTGATTATTGCTAATATTGCCAACATCGGAGCGGATCTGGGCGCGATGGCTGCTTCGAGCGCCATGCTTTGGCATATCAATTTTTATTTCGCTGTTATCGTCTTCGCGCTAGTGATTATCGCAATGGAAATTTTTGTCGGTTATCATGTTTACGTGAAATTTCTCAAGTGGCTTACCATTTCCGTATTTGCTTATATCATCACTGGATTTATGATTCATCCGGACTGGGTGGAAGTTTTTAAATATTCCTTTATCCCCAAAATCTATTTTAATAAGGAATATCTATTCGCGATAATCGCGGTTTTTGGGACAACCATTACGCCATATCTTTTTTTCTGGCAAGCCTCTGAAGAAGTGGAAGAATGTGAGCGGGAAGGGATTTTCAGAAAATATCTGGTGCATCATCGCATCCATCGCATGCGCACGGATGTTAGCACTGGAATGCTGTTGGCTAACGTGGTTTTCTTTTTTATCGTGGTTACGACGGCGCAAGTGCTTTTCAAAAATGGCATTACCAATATTGATTCAGCCGAGCAGGCAGCCATGGCGTTGCGTCCGTTTGCTGGTGAATATGCTTTTCTTTTTTTCACGCTGGGGATTATCGGTACCGGCCTTTTGGCAGTTCCGGTTTTAGCCGCGTCGGGAGCCTACGCGTTGAGCGAACTTATGAAATGGCACGAGAGTCTCGAACTGAAATTTTCCCAAGCTAAGGGGTTTTATCTGGTAATCGCTTTTTCCATTCTGGTCGGACTTTTTCTTAATTTTTTTCACATTAATCCTATACTGGCTTTGTATTATTCGGCATTTCTTAATGGAATCATTGCCCTGCCATTGCTTGTTGTTATAATGGTAGTCGGCAATGACCCGAAAATTATGGGTCGGGAAACTCATCCTGGATGGGTAAAATTTTTCGGTTGGCTTGCTATTGGGTTTATGTCAGTCGCGATTGTGGTTTCAATTATTTTTAATTTAATTTAATTTTTTATGTGTGGAATTGTTGGGTATATTGGAAAACAAAAAGCGGCGCCCATTCTGGTCGATGGACTCAAACGGCTTGAATATCGGGGCTATGATTCTTCAGGAATCGCTGTTCTTGATGATCAGCGACATGTTTTTTTAGCAAAAGCTATGGGCAAAATAGCTGAGTTGGAAAAAAAGATTGGTGGTGAGAAAATAGACGGCAATATCGGCATCGCGCATACGCGCTGGGCTACGCATGGCGCTCCGTCAGAAATAAACGCGCATCCCCACTGCGATTGTAAGGGAAAAATATGGCTGGTCCATAATGGCATAATCGAAAACTATCAGCAGATAAAAAAGCGCTTATTGGAAAAAAAGCATATTTTTAAATCCGAAACTGACACGGAGGTACTGGCTCATTTAATCGAGGAGATGTATGACGGAAATTTGACGGAAGCTGTTGAAAAATCTTTGAAAATAGTAAAAGGCACATATGGCATTGTTGTTTTTCATTCAGATGAGCCAGGCAAAATTATTGCTGCCAAAAAAGGCTCGCCCCTTATTATCGGCTTGGGAGAGAATGAAACCATCATTGCTTCTGATGTTTCTGCAATTTTGAGGTACACAAAACAAGTTATTTATCTGGATGACGGGGAAATGGCGGAAATTTCTAAGGAAGGGATGAAGATTTTTGATGCTGATAACGCAGAAATAAATAAAGATATAAATGAGGTTGAATGGAATTTGGATCAGGCCGAAAAAGGAGGGTACCCGCATTTTTTGATCAAGGAAATTTTTGAACAGCCAGAAACGATAGCCAACAGTGTCAGGGGGCGGTTAATTTATGAAGATGGTAATGCTAGATTGGGAGGCATTAGCTTAGTAGCCGATAAAATCAGAAACATAGATAGGATTATCATAGTCGCGTGCGGAACAGCGAGATGTGCTGCTTTAGTGGGCGAGTACATGCTGGAAGAATATGCCGGAATACCGACAGAAGTCGATTATGCTCATGAGTTCAGATACAGAAAGCAAGTTTTGGATAATAAAACTGCCGTGATCGTTATGAGTCAATCAGGCGAAACGGCTGATACCCTGGCGGCCGTTAAGGAATCCAAAGAAAAGGGGATTTTGACTTTAGGAATCGTGAACGCAGTTGGATCTTCAATTGCTCGAGGAACGGATGCTGGGGTCTATAATCATGTCGGTCCGGAAATTTCCGTAGCTTCAACTAAAGCGTTTACATCGCAGATTGCTATTTTATCACTCCTAACTCTTTTTATGGGAAGGCAAAGAGATATGTCTCTCGTGACTGGGCAAAGGATCGTTAAAGAAATTCTAGAGTTACCGGATAAAATAAAGAAAATCCTAGAAACAAGCGATCAGATAAAAAATATTGCTGAAAAATATAGCAAATATACTAGCTTTGCCTATCTGGGAAGAAAATATAATCACCCGATGGCCTTTGAGGGCGCGATCAAGTTAAAGGAGCTTTCATATATCCATGCGGAGGGTTTTGCGGCGGGGGAAATGAAGCACGGACCGATCGCTATGATTGACGAAAATTTTCCTTCTTTTTATTTCGCTCCTCAAGATAGTGTTTATGAAAAGAACATCAGCAATATGCAGGAGATCAAGGCGCGCGGAGGAAAAATTATTGTCGTCGCGACTGAGGGAGATGAAAAAATAAGAGAGGTCGCTGATGACGTGATTTATATTCCAAAAACCCTGGAAATGCTCACGCCGATTTTGTCAGCTGTTCCAGCCCAGCTTTTCGCATATCATATGGCAGTTTTGAAGGGA
Organism: Parcubacteria group bacterium; assembly: GCA_041664225.1. Lineage (GTDB taxonomy): Bacteria > Patescibacteriota > Minisyncoccia > Moranbacterales > UBA2206 > UBA11098. The sequence goes on from JBAYLE010000001.1 coordinate 42,231, forward strand.
CTGGACGTGGACAAGCCGAGAAATCTGGCTAAATCTGTGACTGTAGAATAGAATTTTATGAATATTAAAAAAATTGAAGAAAAATTGAAGGAACTGGGTCAGCCGAATTTTCGGCTGAAGCAAATTAAGAAAGCCGTTTTTGAGGACGGCGCCTCTTCGTTTTTAGAAATCACAACACTTGCCAAAGATTTACGAGAAAAGCTGGATAAGGAAATGAAAATTCTTTCATTCGAAGTTGAAAAAGTTTTAGTTGCGAAAGACGGGCAATCAGTAAAGGCTTTGCTAAAATTGCACGATGGAAAAAATATTGAAACTGTTTTAATTTCTCCGAAGACCAATGATTGGTCAGTGTGTATTTCCTGCCAGGTCGGCTGTCCGATGAATTGCCGATTTTGTGCAACTGGAAAGATGGGCTTCGTCAGAAATTTAACGGCCGAAGAAATAACGGACCAAGTTTTGTTTTGGAAGCAATACATTAAATCGCAGAGTGCAAAATTAACGGACGTCGTTTATATGGGGATGGGAGAGCCATTTTTAAATTGGGCTCAGGTGAATGAAAGTTTGAAAAACTTAATTGATCCGGAATTGTTTGGTTTTGGCTCAAGAAGTATTTCAGTTTCGACCGCCGGCATCCCAGAAGGCATTGCCAAATTTGCCGAAGAATTTCCGCAGGTTAATTTGGCAATTTCATTGCATTTTGCAGATGATCAGAAGAGAAGTGAATTTATGCCGATCAACAAAAAATATAATTTAGAAGATTTGAAAAAAGCACTGCAAGAATATTTTCGAAAAACGAACCGCAAGGTTTTCATTGAATATATTCTTTTAGGCAACATCAATGACAGTCGCGAAGACGCGGACAAATTGTCCAGATTTGTAAAATCAATTGGCAAATTACAATTGCTACACGTGAACCTGATTCGCTATAATTCGACCGGATCAGAATTAGCGGCTTCTTCCAAGGATCAGGCGGTTAGATTCAAGGATTATCTTCTTGAAAATCATATCCCTATTACCATCAGAAAAAGTTTGGGCGAAGAAATACAAGGGGCTTGTGGGCAACTAGCCGGAAAAGGATAAAAGCTTAAATACTTGCTTTTTCTATTAATTTAAACTATATTGGCAACAGGAAAGGAGGGCTGGACATGGGTAGGTCTGGCTTTGTTTTTTTAACAATTTGCTGAAAATTCACTAGGAAAGGAAGGTAATGCGGTTGCCGACTAATGGCAGGAGTAACTTTGGTTTAAAAAAGGAAGTGAGAAAAAAGAAAGAAAAATTCAGAAGAAAAATAAAAGAAAGGGGACAGAAAAAATGCCAAAGACAATAAAGATAAGAAAAGCCATAATCAGTGTTTCCAAGAAGAAGGGCATTGTCGGAATTGCGAAGTTTCTTGAAGAAGCAGGAGCGGAAATCCTTTCGACAGGAGGGACAGCCAGAGTTTTACGGGATGCGGGAATTTCAGTCAAAGACGTAGCGGAACATACCGGTTCGCCCGAGATGCTCGACGGCAGAGTGAAGACTCTGCATCCAAAAGTCCATGGAGGGCTGCTTTCAAGAAGAGACAATCCGAAGGACATGGAGGAGATTAAGAAGTACGGAATTGAGCTGATAGATTTGGTCATTGTTAATCTGTATCCTTTTGAGGAGACCATAGCGAAACCAGGCGTTACTTTTGCGGAAGCCATCGAGAATATCGATATCGGTGGACCCGCTATGCTGCGTTCGGCGTCCAAGAATTTTTGGGACGTTATCGCCATTGTTGATCCGGCAGACTATGAACGGATCATGTTCGAATGGACGACCAACAACGACATCTCTTACAAAACCAGGATGGAGCTGGCGCAAAAAGTATTTGCACACACATCCAGGTATGACGGCTTAATCGCGGATTATCTCTCAAGAGCAATCGCGAAACTGGGCAAACTGGAAGGAGGTTGTCTTGCAGATTAAGACAATGTATAAAACCCTGATGGATGACCATTTCCCCAGCACGATCGTCATCAGTTTCGACGGAAAATCTTTGGTTTACAAAAAAAGAACCTGGAAGATTCCGGATGAAAAAACTGGCGAGCTGATTGAAAAGGGGTTGCGTTATGGCGAAAACCCCGGCCAGGAAGCGGCGCTGTATGAGCTCCTAAGCGGAAACTTGATACTTGGTGACTGTGCGTTTATCACTCCCAAGAACGGTTTAGTGAGCGCTATTACTGATGAAGACATGATCCAGGCCGGAAAACATCCGGGGAAAACAAATTTGACGGACATTGACAACGGATTGAATATCATGAAGTTTCTGATGGACAGGCCGGCGGCGGCCATTATGAAACACAACAACCCGTGCGGAGTCGCGGAAAACGAGACGCTGCTTGGTGCTTATGATAAAGCGAATATGGCGGACCGCATTGCGGCTTTCGGAGGCTGTCTGGTTGTTAACAGGGCGATGGATAAACAAACAGCAGAATTTGTGAGCCGGAACTATTTGGAGGTTGTCTGCGCTCCGGATTTTGAAGAGGGATCAATTGAGATTCTGTCAAAACGCAAAAATCTCAGGATTGTAAAGATTCCGGGAATTTGTAAGCTCGAAAAATATCAGGACCTGCGTTTTTTGGATTTCAAATCTCTTATCGATGGTGGCTTCATCGTGCAACAGTCACCGATCAATAAGATAAGAACCAAGGAAGATTTCCTGCCTGCAAAAACAACTTATAAGGAAAAGGAATACGCTATCGAAAGGCAGCCGACCGATAGAGAATTGGAGGACATGCTTTTTGGATGGAATGTGGAGCAGGGGATCACATCCAATTCAGTCATTTATGTGAAAGACGGCGCTACCGTTGGTATCGGCACCGGTGAACAAGACAGAGTAGGCGTGGCCGAGATCGCGGTCATAAAAGCTTATACAAAATATGCGGACGCCATATGTTTCAGAATTCATGGCATGTCGTATAAGAAGTATGAGCTTAAAGTCAAACGGGGAGAAGGAGATGCGGCATCATTAGGAGAGATAGACAGAGTGACAAAAATGCAAAAGGGTGGACTAATCCGCTCTATAATGATCTCTGATGCTTTCTTTCCGTTCAGGGATGGAGTCGATGTCGGCATCAAGGAGGGGATTTCCGGCATAGTAAATCCCGGTGGGTCAGAAAGGGATTTTGAATCCATTGTCGCCTGCAACGAAGCGGAACCGAAGGTAACGATGGTGTTTACGGGGCAAAGGGCCTTCAAACACTAAAACAAAAGTACTTTTTTACGAACACGTGGGGCGAGGTTTTATATCTCGCCCTTTTTATATCTCCAAAGTTATCCACAGTTTCAATTTTTACCTTATTGACGGGAAAATTTTAAATTTGTATAATAAGAGCAAGTAGTTTAACAATGTAAACCAGTACAGATCAATGTATCTGTACCCGGTTCTCCCAAAAAGGAGGCTGCCTATGGGACTTGTTTGAGAGTTTCTGAAAAGCATTTTTTAATCTCAAGAGGGAGTTTTTATGAAGAAGGAATTCACACTTCTCATTGTTGTTTCATTGATTCTCGGACTCGTGGGTTTTTCAACCGCCTTTGCAACAACTCCGTCGACCGAAAACCAGAATCCATTTTCCCAGCAGATAATGACGGCATATGAAGGCGTGACAAAAGCAGCAATCAACGGACAGACCATCGACACTGCATATTCGATAAGCGCAGGCAAGGTGGAGGCACAGAAGATCGAGGTTCAAAAAACGGGTAAGGCAGAAACAAAAGCACCTTTGGAAATCGTGGCGGCTGAACATGTACCGAAATATACCCTGAATAGAAGTGAAGGTACCGCGGCCGAGGCAAATTACATTGTGATAAAATCCGAGATGGATATTGGCGGAATGGGCGGAATCGCTCTCATTGCGTGGCAAAACGGAGGTGGTCCCACTGTAGGAACGGCGCAGATGGCAATCGCAATCAGAAATACATGGGCCCACACTGACGCCGGATTTGTACTCGTTTAATACGATATGGCTGCAAAAGTAAATAAGTTAATCACTCTCGATTTGGATGTTTAACACATCATCCTCCTCGTTCTCACTTTTTAAAGCCTCTGGTTTTGCTTAACAGCGATCTTCACCAGAGGCTTTTTTATTTATTAAATTTCTTATAAAATTAGTTAAATTAAGGACCAAAGCGGATAGTTTATTGTCTGTTTGGGTGAGTGAATTTGGGGCTGGCGGAGGAGAGGATTTTGGATTATACTAATTGGACTGAAAAGAAAATATGAAAAAAATATTAGATTCAGTCAATTTTCCCCAGGATATAAGAAATATTTCAGAGGACAAGTTGCCGCAACTTTGCTCGGAGGTGCGGGATTTTTTAATTGATAGTATTTCACGAACCGGCGGTCATTTTGGATCAAATCTGGGCGTGGTTGAGCTAACGGTCGCAATTCACCGGGTTTTTGATACCCCCAGAGACTTGCTGATTTGGGATGTAGGGCACCAAGCTTATCCGCACAAAATTTTGACTGGTCGCAAAGATCGGATGGATACTATCAGAAAAAAAGGAGGACTGGCGCCTTTCCCCAAAAGAGAAGAGAGCGAATATGATCCTTTGAGCGTTGGTCATTCGGGCACCTCGATCAGTGCGGCCACAGGGATGGCGATTGCCAATAGAAATAAAAAAAATGCGCCACAGGTAGTGGCCGTGATTGGGGACGGGGCTCTCACGGGCGGAATGGCTTTTGAAGCGCTTGATCATGCGGGAGATGTCGGAGCGAATATCCTTGTGATTCTTAATGATAACAAGATGTCGATTTCGCCTAATGTGGGCAGTATGGGTAAGTATCTAACGCGTCTGATTTCATCGCCAACGTATGTGCAATTGCGCGAGAGGGGAAGGGAAATACTCAGCAGTGTTCCGACCATCAAGAAACTTATACGCCGGGCCGAAGTCCAAACGAAAGGGATCATCACACCCGGAACGCTTTTTGAAGAATTAGGTTTTGATTATTATGGACCGATTGATGGGCATGATGTCAAGACACTAGTGGAAGTTCTCACAAATCTCAAAAAAATCAAAGGTCCGAGATTTTTACACGTTATAACTACGAAAGGAAAGGGGTATGTGCCGGCGGAAGTCGATGAATTTTCTTTGCATGCAGTAAAACCTTTTGACCCGGTTACAGGCAAAAAAAATGAAAACCAGAAAAAGGGCATAACTTTTACCAATGTTTTTTCTGATTGGATATGCGATGCGGCAGAAAAAGATGTTCGGTTGCATGCTATTACACCGGCAATGTGTGACGGATCGGGGCTAGTTGAATTTAGCAAAAAATTTCCCAAGCGTTATCATGACGTTGGCATTGCCGAACAACACGCGGTAACTTTTGCGGCGGGTCTGGCTTGCGAGAGGAAAAAACCGGTGGTGGCAATTTATTCCACGTTTTTACAGCGGGCTTATGACCAACTGATCCATGATGTGGCGCTGCAAAATTTGAGCGTGCTTTTTGCCATTGATCGGGCCGGAGTGGTGGGGCAAGACGGCGCGACGCACGCCGGAAACTTGGATCTTTCGTTTATGCGGGCGGTTCCTAATTTAGTCATCATGGCGCCGGCAAATGAGAATGAATGTTATTCAATGTTAGAGGCGGGATACAAATATGATGGTCCAGTGGCGGTGAGATATCCAAGAGGCGGCAGCGGTGAAGAATATGACAAAAATAAATGCGAACCGATAGAAATTGGGAAAGCCAAGATAATCAGAGAGGGAGAAAAGGTTGCGATTTTGGCTTTTGGAACGATGGTGGGCAAAACAAAAAAAGCGGCTGAAAAATTAAACGCCACTTTGGTGAATATGCGATTTGTAAAACCACTGGACGAAGACCTTTTACGAGAGCTTGCGAAATCGCACGAATATTTTGTGACGGTTGAAGATAATGTTGTCGCCGGCGGTGCGGGCAGTGCGGTCAATGAATTTGTTTTCAGTGCCGGGCTAAAAGTGGCCGTGAAAAATATCGGACTTCCGGATAAATTTCTGGAACATGGGACGCGTGAAGAAATCCTGTCCGAATTTGGGCTGGACGAAGATAGTATCCTAAAGATAGTTTCTGATTTTGCTAAATAAGACTCTTTACCATATAAGTATTCTTCAATTTATATCCAAGTTTGCGGTAGTAATTTCGAACACCCACGCCCGATATTACTACAATTTTGTTTAGGCCGAATTCTTTTTTGGCGATGCGCTCCGCTTCTTGCATCAGTTTTTTGCCGAGGCCGATATGCTGAGGTGATTTTTTATCCTGTTTATTTATCTCTGTCATTTTTCCGTAAGTGTGCACCTCGCGAACAAGGGCGACACTTGGAAGCTCGGCTTCCAAGCTGGGAATGCGCAGACGCAAAAGGGCAAATAATTTTTTCTTGTCCGGCGAAACATACTGCAAGAATATTTCCTGGCCATCTGAAGCGGGATAATCAATCCGGTCTAAAATTATTTTTTCATTTATTTTATAATCCGCTCCGACTTCCCGGCAGCGGATACAAGGGCAGTTGGATTTTCCGGCGATCATTTGGCGGAGATTAGAAAGTGTCGGTCCAGCTACTATGGAAGTGGCGGGCACGTCGCGTACCAGTCGTGAAATTCTCATGTAGGGCGGAATAATTTTGTTTTTCACTTGCAAAATAAATTTTTCAAATTGCTTGTCGGTCAGCGGTTTATAAGATCCTTTTTTCCAAAAATTATAGAGCGCGCTGTTTCTGACCACGACTGTCGGATAAATTTTTAGCATATCCGGCTGAAAGTCTGGATTGGAAAATAATTCCCGAAACATTTTGTGGTCTTTTTTTAAATTTGATCCCGGAAGGCCGGGCATAATGTGATAATTAATTTTAAATCCAGCGTCTTTCAGTAATTTCGTGGCCTCAATAGTTTTTTGGACGCCGTGCCCGCGCTTGTTGATTTTCAACACATCATCAAAAATACTTTGCACCCCAAGTTCTACACGGGTCGCGCCCAATTTTCTGAAATTCAAAATTTCTTCTTCATCGATATAATCCGGTCTAGTTTCCAGTGTCAAACCGACAATTCGATGTCTGGCCTTTTCGTTTATTTTTTGTTCACTTAATAAATAATTAACTTTGAACTTTGCATTTTTAACTTTTAACTTCCTGGGGTAGTCATTACACGCGCGAAAACATTCAGTGATGAATTTTAGCTGATAAGATTTTGGTAAATAGGAAAATGTTCCGCCCATAACAATCAGCTCGATTTTGTCTGTTTTGTGGCCATTGAGTTCAAGCGAGCGCAGGCGATTCCAAGCTTGAAGATACGGATTGAATTTGGAAGCGATGGCTCGCATTACTGCTGGTTCATTGGATAGATAGCTCTTAGGCATGTCTTTTTCAGTGGGGCAATAGAGGCACTTTCCTGGACAAGGATAGGCCTTGGTCAGCACGGCGACAATAGCGACGCCGGATTGGGTGCGGATTTTACGACTTTGGAGCACTTCCTCAAACTTGATATTCCGCTCTATTTTCCCAGCCTTGATCATTTTTTCATAATGCTCTCGTAAATCAGCGTTGGTCGGCAGGGGAAGCTGTAGCACGCCTGAAATTTCTTTCTTTAAACTTAAAAAAACTTCCGAGTTTTTTGGGACTTTATTAGTTGCTAGTTTTATGAAATTATCGTAGGCTATGTTCATGGAAAAAGAAACTATTGAAAACATATTGAAGGAGACTGAAACTGGCTATGATCTGATGGCGGATAAATTTTCGGAAACTCGGAATTTTTTTTGGCGCGGAATGGAATTTATCGGAGATTATGCCAAAACGGACGATAAGATTCTTGATTTTGGTTGTGGTAATGGCCGGTTGTTAGAGCTATTTCAAGACAAAAAAATTGATTATACTGGTGTGGATGTTTCCCAAAAACTCCTTGATTTAGCCAAAAACAAATATCCGGCAGAAAGTATAAGCTTTTTGAAAATCGATCCTAGCCAACAAAGCTTACCATTTGAAGATGATTTTTTCAATAGCTCGTACTCGATCGCGGTTTTTCATCATTTGCCTGCGGAGCACGCGGAAAAAATGGTCCAGGAACTGCATCGGATCACTAAGCCCGGAGGTTATATAATTGTCACCGCTTGGAATCTGTGGCAGAAACAATATCTCAAAAACATTTTGAAAAATTGGCTGGAAAAAATATCTGGAAAATCCAATTTGGATTGGAATGATTGTTATATCACTTTTAAGAATAATCAGGGTGAGACTTTCCATCGCTATCACCATGCTTTCACAGGAGGGGAGCTGGAAAAAATGTTCGAAAAAGCCGGCTTTAAAACGAAAAAATGCCAAATTGTCAGTGGTAAAAACATAGTTTTTATCGGTAAAAAGTGAATTAAAAAGTTATCCACAAGCGGGGATTTGACAAGTATTTGTATAGTGATATACTATCAGTATAATTAATAAATTATATCACTATGGAATCATTAACATCGAAACAAAATACTGTCCTGGAAACCATTCGCGAAATTATTAACACAGGCAAAGAAAATCCAACCGCTTATCGTGTGCATAAACATCTGGAAGAAAGAGGGGTAGAGGTAGGCAGTCTCAAAGGCACAGTCCAGGTGATTGAGGCGCTGGAGAAAAAGGACCTGCTCAAGAGAGATAAAAGTAAAAAAATCTATCTGGTGGAAAATGAGAATTACGCCGATTTGGGTAATATTTTTTCTATTCCGATGTATGGGCTGGCTTCTTGCGGTGAGGCGCTGGCATATGCTGACGATACTAATGTTGATGGCTATCTGCAAATTTCCAAAAGTCTTTTTCGCCAAAACGACCCGGCGCAGTTGTTTGCGGTCAAAGCCTTGGGGGACTCCATGGATAAAGAAGAAATCAATGATGGAGATTATGTGGTTTTTGAAAAGTGCGAACAGGGAAATGATTTTGAGGGCAAAATTGTAGTTGCAGTTATTAATGGCATGGCGACAATCAAGCGGTATAAAAAATTGAAGCATGGCATCATCGGATTGTTCCCGCACTCAAGCAACAAGATACATCAGCCGATCTATCTGGACGAATCGGACTCAATTCTCATTGCTGGCGTCTTCCGAAAAGTCTTGCCAGTGGCGTATGTGAGTTTATAAAATCTGTGGATAACTTTTGAAAATCTGAAAAAAATCTAGGAAAATCCGCCGGTTTGCAACATCTTGGCGGATTTTTCAATTGTGGTATAATGACATTAATATATACAATATGTAGTATAAAAAGTTTATCCCGGCACAAATTTTTCTTAAGTTCTGGGATAATATTTTTGAGAAAAATCCATGAATTGTCCTTTTTGCAATAATAGCGAAACCAAAGTAGTTGATTCGCGAGATACCAATGAAGGCAAAATTACACGCCGAAGACGCGAATGTATCGAGTGCAATGCCCGATTCAGCACCTATGAAGAAGTAGAACTTTTACGTTTGGCAGTTTTGAAGAAGAACGGCGAAAAAGTTGATTATGATAAAAGCAAGGTAGAGACCGGAGTCAGGCGAGCCTTAGTCAAACGACCGGTGACGCAGGAGCGGGTGGCTAAACTCTTGGGAGACATTGAGTATGAGATCCATGCCCTTGAAAAACCGGAAGTAACGACGCGGGAAATCGGCAAGATTGTTCTCAAAAAGCTGAAAGAACTGGACGAGGTGGCGTATGTGAGGTTTGCCAGTGTGTACAAATCATTCGGAAGCGTAGAAAGTTTCAAAAAAGAACTGGATATGCTGGAAGATAAATAAAGTTAAATTAATATTTTTTTTAATACTTTAATTAGTTTCATCGGAGAGGGGGTCTCTGAATGAATGGAAAGATTATGGCGAAAACAAAAACGAAAAAAAGGGGAGTAAAAAAAGAAACACAAGAAAAGAAAAGCGTGAAAAAGGTTTCCGCAAAAAGGGAAACAAAAAAAACAGAGGAAAACAGGGTTACTAAGGTTATCAAGCGAAGCGGAAACGTGGTCAATCTTGATCCGGCGAAAATTGTTAAAGCAGTGAGCAAGGCCTTTTTAGCAACCGGCGAAGGCAGTCTCAAGGATGCGGAGAAAGTTTCCCAGAAAGTCGTTCAGCTTTTGAATAAAAATTACAAAAAGGGCTATCTTCCGGAAATTGAAGAAATCCAGGACCTCGTGGAAAGAGTTTTAATGATCTTGGATTTTGAAGAAACCGCCAAATCCTATATCTTGTACCGTGAACAGCATCGAAAAATTCGTGAAACAGAGGAGTCGCTGAAAGAAGCCGTTGACTTGGTGGATAAATATATCCAGGAAATTGACTGGAAGGTCAAAGAGAACGCCAATATGGCATATTCACTGCAAGGACTTAACAATTATATTTCTTCCATCGTCAGCTCGAAGTATTGGATGAATCGCGTTTATACGAAAGAGATCCGCGAGGCGCACGAAGGCGGTGATTTTCATATCCATGATTTGCAATTGGTAGCGGCTTATTGTTGCGGTTGGGATCTGCAAGATCTTATCCGCCGCGGATTTACCGGCGTTCCGGGCAAAGTCGCTTGCAAACCAGCCAAACATCTGGGATCAATTTTGGGGCAGATGGTTAATTTTATTTATACGCTTCAGGGAGAAGTGGCTGGCGCGCAGGCTTTCTCCAATTTCGATACCCTGCTGGCGCCATTTGTCCGGTGCGATAATTTGACTTACGAAAAAGTAAAACAAGAAATTCAGTCATTTGTTTTTAACATGAATGTTTCCACGCGCGTCGGATTTCAAACCCCTTTTTCCAACATCACCATGGACATCACCGCACCCAAAACTTTGGCAAAAGAAGCGGTGATTATCGGCGGCGTGCCGCAAAAAGAAACTTACGCGGACTTTCAGGAAGAAATGAATATGATCAATCGGGCTTTTGCCGAAGTTATGACGGAAGGCGACGCCAGCGGAAGAATTTTTACTTTTCCGATTCCGACTTATAATATCGACAAAAACTTCAATTGGGCGGATGAAAAATTCAATGCTATCTGGGAGATGACGGCTAAATATGGCATTCCGTATTTTGCCAACTTTATCAATTCCGATATGGATCCGGACGACGCGCGCAGTATGTGCTGTCGGCTGCGTCTGGATAATCGCGAGCTGCATAAGCGGGGCGGTGGACTCTTTGGCGCAAATCCCCTGACTGGATCAATTGGAGTCGTTACGATCAATATGCCGCGATTGGGATACGTAGCTAAGAATAAAAAAGATTTTTTTCAGCGCCTGGATAAGCTTATGGATATCGCCAAGGAAAGCCTGGAGGTTAAAAGAAAAATGGTGGAAAATATGACAGAGAAAGGTCTTTATCCATACACCAAAGTTTATTTAGATTCCATTAAGATGCGGCGCGGAGAATATTGGGCCAATCATTTTTCTACGATAGGCTTGATCGGGATGAATGAAGCTTTAATAAATTTGCTCGGAAAAGATATTTCTACCAAAGAAGGGCAAAAGTTCGCGGAAGAGGTGTTGGTGCATATGCGGGATCGAATGGTTAAATATCAAAAAGAGATGGGCAATATGTACAATCTTGAAGCTACGCCAGGAGAAGGGATTACACATCGTTTGGCGGGTATTGATAGAAAGAAATTTTCAGACATGGTTTTTGCCAACGACAAGGCGGTCAAAGCGGAAGGCGCAATCCCATATTACACAAATTCTTCCCAATTGCCGGTTTATTTTACGGATGATATTTTTGGTGCCCTTGATCTGCAGGAAAAATTGCAGACTAAATATACCGGAGGAACCGTGTTGCATGGATTTCTGGGAGAGCGCTTGTGGGATATCGAAACTACAAAGAATCTGGTCAGAAAAATCGCTGAAAATTATTCGTTGCCCTATTTTACTCTGACACCCACTTTCAGTATTTGCCCGGTACACGGTTATTTAAAAGGGGAGCACACGACTTGTCCCAAGTGCGTAATCGAACAAAAAACTGAAGTTTTTTTGAAGGTAGGAGAGGAAGAGCTTAGGGAAAAACAAGAAAAAATAATAAAAAAATAAAAATAATAATTAACCAAAAAAACTATGAAAAAGCTTGTGTGCCACGATTGCGGCAAAACATTGGAAAAGGGGAGCGAATATGTCCTGTATGAAGTGGTATCAGACAAATTTATCAAATGTAAAGAGTGCTATAAAAAAGACCCGGTGTTGAAAAATTTCAAAAAAGCCGAAGTTTATTCCCGCGTAGTTGGTTATATACGCCCTGTGGAGCAATGGAATGGCGCCAAGCAGGCCGAATTCGGCGACAGAAAAGAATATTGTGTGGGTTGTGCTCCCAAGAAGAAGACGATGAAAAAGATAGCCAAAAGGAAAGGAGAAAAATAGGGCATTTATAAAAAGATAGCGGGGCGACTTTGATTTTTAAAATCAGGTCGCCCTGATTATTAAAAATTAGTTATGATACTCGGAGGATATCAAAAGTTAACTTTAATAGACTATCCCGGTAAGATAGCAGCCACAGTTTTTACTGTCGGTTGCAGTTTTCGCTGTCCGTTTTGCCATAATCCGGAATTGGTCAATCTGCGTTTGGCGCATGATGAGAAATCAGAAAAAGAATTTTTTGAATTTCTGAAAAAGCGCAAGGGAAAAATCGAAGGAGTCTGCATTACCGGCGGCGAACCGACTATACAGCCGGACCTGATCGATTTTATCAAAAAAATAAGAAAGTTGGGATTTTTGGTGAAACTAGATACTAATGGCAGTCGTCCGGATGTTTTGAAAAAACTGTTGGACGCAAAGCTTCTTGATTTTGTGGCGATGGATATAAAAAACAGTCTGAAAAGATATAACAAAACAATCGGGAATAAGGTCGACACGGACCGGATCAAGTTGAGTGTTGATCTGATCAAAAATAGCCGGTTGCCATATGAGTTCAGAACCACAGTTGTTCCCGGAATTCACACCGAAAAAGATTTCGAAGAAATTACCAAATGGATCAAGGGTGCCAAAAGTTATTATCTCCAGGAGTATCGCGAAATAAAAATCTTAGATCCTAAATTAAAGAAGAAAACTAAAGGCAAAAAAATAGATCTGGAAAAAATTAAGAAAAAAATAGAAAATAATTTTGATAAAATGGGAATACGCAGATGAGAATTTATGTAAAAGTTTCGCCTCGTTCTTCTAAAAACGAAGTCACTCGAGTTTCCGAGGGAGAATATAAGGTGAAACTGACTGCTCCGCCAGTTGACGGACAAGCCAATGATATGCTAATCAAAATTTTGGCTGAATACTTTGACGTCGCCAAGAGTTGCGTAAAAATAGTCGGTGGCAAGTCAGCGAAAACAAAAATAATAGAAGTATCTGGGTGAATAAATCGAAAATTTTTCTCATTTTGTCGTTGAGTTTTATTGGGGGGATTTTTTTACGGTCATTTTTTGATATCAATGTTTACATTGTTTATTTTTTAGCAATTCTGGCTGTAATAGTCGTCAGTGTTTTTTACCCCCACACCAATTCCAAAGATCCAAAAAAAGCTTCTGATAAAAATACAGGCAATATCAGTGATGAAATTGGTGTGGGGGTGAATAAAAATAAAATAATTTTAGTTTCGGGATGCGCAATCCTGTTTTTTGTTTTTGGTATTTGGCTGGTGGGAGAAAAACTTTCGGAAACAAAAAATATAAATCAGAAAGTGAGAGTCTTTTCAGGCGAAGCCTTGATTGCCAAAGAACCCGTTATAAAAGACAATTACCAGCAAATTGTGGTGGAAATATTACTTAAAAGCGAAGCTCCTAAGTCGAAAGTTTTGATAAATGTCGGAAAATATCCGGAATATTTTTATGGCGATAAAATAAAGCTTGGTTGCAATTTGGAGATGCCGCAAAATTACGAGGATGGTTTTGACTATCGGATGTATCTGGCCAAGGATAGAATTTTTTATGTTTGCAAAAGCGCAAAATTAGAGCTAATAGAGCATGACCAGGGTAATAAACTTTATGCTGGAATTTTAAAACTAAAAAATAATTTTAATAAAAATATCAACCAGCTGATTCCATTTCCCGAATCTGGACTGATGAGCGGGCTGATTTTGGGCGGCAGTTCCGGGTTGCCAAAAGAGTTGCAAAACAATTTTTCGCGTACGGGGCTTACGCACATCGTGGCTGTTTCCGGGTATAATGTTACGATTCTAGCGGAATATCTGATCTGGTTTTTTATTTTTATCGGGCTATGGAGAAAACAGGCTTTCTGGTTTGCCATCTCGGGAATTTTTCTTTTTGTCCTGATGACCGGCCTGCCATCTTCGGCGGTGCGGGCGGGAGTGATGGGTTCGCTTTTGCTTTGGGCGATGAAAAACGGGCGGCTGGCTAATTCGCGAAATGCGATTGTTTTTGCGGCAGCGGTGATGTTGGTTTTGAATCCATTGGCACTGCGCTGGGATATCGGATTTCAGCTTTCATTTCTAGCGACGCTCGGAATAATTTATTTGTTTCCACTGTTTGAAGAAAAATTAAACAGAAATGGCAAAATGTTCTGGCTGTGGGAAATTCTATTTTTGTCTCTCTCTGCGCAAATTTTTGTGCTACCAATAATTTTGTATAATTTCCATAATTTATCACTTATTGCTCTTTTAGCTAATATTTTGATTTTGCCGATCATTCCACTGACGATGCTATTGGGATTTCTCATGGCAATGACTAATTTTATTTTTGCGCCTCTGGCAACGGTGCTGGCTTGGTTGACATTCTTGCCGCTCAAATACGAAACGACAGTTGTCAACATTTTGGCTAGCTTTAATTTTTCCGCGGTAGAAATTAAAAATTTTCCATGGTGGGGAGTTGCGGTTTGGTATATAATAATCTTACTTTCTTTGTTCGCAAAGAAAGTAACAAAGAAACTCTCGAGCAGGCTCATAAATTGACAAATTCTCGTCTCGCTGGCTAAAAGTTCACGGCTGCTTCCGAGGCGGAATCAAGGAACTTTTTTAACGCCAGCTTCGCCGGAATTTGTGACAATTTATTTCGCAATGCTCGAAAAATTATGTCTAACTTTTTTAAACACTCAAGAACCTCAATTTGTAATAGTAAATTAGCTAGGTTGGATATAGTCTAAATTTTTAAAAATGCGCAATAGAAAAACAACTTACATATTTCTTTTGGCTTTATTGGTTTTGGCGTCAATTTTGGCCGGAGTTATTTTTGTCCAAAAATCGCGAGAGTTGAAAATAATTTTTTTGGATGTCGGGCAGGGTGACGCGATTTTGATCGAACAAGGCTCAAAGCAAATTCTGATTGACGGCGGGCCGAGCGGGCAAGCGCTTTTGGAAAAATTAGGCAAACTTGTTCCCTTTTGGGATAGAAACATTGAAATGATCATCGTGACTCATCCGGATGCTGATCACATCACTGGTTTGGTGGATGTGATGCAAAATTATAATATTGGAATAGTCATGCAGACCAATGGCACAAGCGATTCGCAAATTTTCAAAAAATTTGAAGATTTGATCCGAATGAAAAAAATCGAAACGATCGAAGCGCAAAGAGGAGAAAAAATAAACTTAGCGGAAAATACCGAGATAGAAATTTTAAATCCTAGTCTGGAAACTCCGATTAGCGCTGAGGACACAAACGCAAGCAGCGTAGTTGCTCGTTTAATTTTTGGAGAGAATACATTTTTATTCACAGGCGATTTGCCGGTTGAGCAAGAAGCAGAGCTGATAAATAAAAATATAAATTTAGCCGCGAAGGTGCTTAAGATTGCCCATCATGGCTCAAAATATTCCACCAGCAGAGAATTTTTGCAGGCTGTTAATTCGGAGGACGCGGTAATTTCTGTTGGTAAAAATAATCGCTATGGCCATCCGGCGGCTGAAACGATCGAAAGGCTCAAAAATAAAAGCATAAGAATTTTGAGGACTGATGAGATGGGGGACATTGAATACGCGTGTGCGAATCCTGTTGCAAAATGCACTGTTGTTGCCAACTGATTTTTTTTGTGATAGCATAATTTGTGTAATACCTCGCGAGGGGTTTTTAATTAATATTTTTTAAAGTAAAAATATGAAATACGAAAAAGATTTTCCGGTTTTCAAGACTAAAGTCGAAGGGCTGGATAAAAAATTTGATTTATCAGATTTGAGCGGGAGACAGGAATATTTTCAGGCTAAGGCTGGAGATGAAATTGCCAAGTTAAAGAAATTTTTTGATGAAGGCAACACTTTCATTGCTTATCTTTTAGGCAAGAAAAACGCAGGCAAGGGGACTTATACAAAGTTACTGATGGAAATATTTGGCAAGGATAAAATCGCGCACATTTCAGTGGGTGATGTTGTCAGAGATATCCACGCGGCCATGGAAGATCCGGAGGAAAAGAAAGCCCTGATAGAATATATGAATAAAAATTATAGAGGCTATATTTCTGTCGAGAATGGCATTAACGCGCTTTTGGACAGGGATCAAAAAACGCTTTTGCCCAATGAATTCATAATGGCCTTAGTAAAAAGGGAAATCAGCAAGGCTGGCAAAAAAGCAGTCTTTCTTGACGGATTTCCGAGAAATTTGGATCAAGTTTCTTATGCTTTGTTTTTCAAAGAGCTGGTTGATTTCAGAGAAGACCCGGATATTTTTGTGGCTATTGATATTCCAGAGGCGGTTATTGATGAACGCATGAAGTTCAGAGTTGTTTGTCCAATTTGCCATACTCCGAGAAATTTAAAACTTTTTTCGACCAAGGAAGTTGGTTATGATGAAACTGCCAAGAAATTTTTTCTAAAATGTGACAACCCGGAATGCAAGGGGGCTGCGATGAGCGGCAAAGAAGGTGATAATATGGGCATTGAATCAATTCGCGACAGGCTCGAGCTGGATGAAAAATTGATTAATAAAATTTTCACATTGCACGGAGTTTCAAAGATTCTGCTTAGAAATGCTGTTCCTGTGGCTGTAGCTAAGGATACGGTTGATGAATATGAAATCACTCCGGCTTACAGTTATGAATATGATGAAAATGCAAAGACAGTGAAGACCATTGAATCCCCATTTGCGGTGAAAGATGATGAGGGCGTGGAAGTGTATAGTCTTTTAGCGCCTCCGGTTGTTGTTTCGTTTGTAAAACAATTGGCCAAGGCATTGGGACTGTAGGTTCTGGCGAAATCATGGAATAAATATCGGCTTATCCACAATCTGTTCTCGACAAAAAATCCTCTTCTTCAGAGGATTTTTCTTTTTACGGAAGATTGTTATTTGGACATCGTTTTGACACAGCGGGTGCAGACCTTCTTTTTCACGCCATCAACCTTTTTGGTTTGCAGATTAATACTGAATTTTCGAAGAGATTTAACATTGGAATGGCTGACCTTGTGTCCGGACTGCGCGCCGCGGCCGCAAATAGAACATACTTTACTCATAATGAATGTTGATTTATAGTTGCTTAGTGACAGAGTTTAGGTTATCATAGGAACAAAGTTTTGGCAAATAAATAACTAGGCGAAAATCATGCAAGAAGCAATTCTAATTATATTTTACGTAATCATTCTTCTTTATTCGGTCATAATCCACGAAGTGGCGCATGGCGTCATGGCTTTATGGCTAGGGGACCCCACGGCCAAATATGCCGGCCGCTTGACGGCCAATCCATTAAAGCATATTGATCCGTGGATGACGATTATGGCGCCGATTTTACTGTTAGTTATGAGTGGCGGGCGTTTTGCGTTCGGAGGGGCCAAGCCAGTGCCGTATAATCCATATAATTTGAAAAATCAAAAATGGGGTCCAACACTCGTGGCTTTTGCCGGACCGCTTACAAATATTTTAATTGCTGTGGTTTTTGCGATCGCGGCCAGATTGATCAGTTTGCCGATGGCGGCGAAAATAGACATAATTTCCAATTTCAATGATTGGGGCGCAATCGCCCAAGTAATTTCAGGATCGGCTCCCTCGATTATGTTTGAACTTTGCGTCATGGTAATTTTTTGGAATGTCTTGCTGGCCTTTTTCAATTTAATACCGATTCCGCCCTTAGATGGTTCCAAACTGCTATTTGCCGTTTTGCCGATCAAAATTGAGACGATGGCTATTCTTGAGCAATTTGGCTTTGTTATTTTACTTCTTGCGATTGTCTTTTTTTCCGGTCCATTGGGATATTTCTTGAATTTTATGCTCAATCTCTTTTTGGGTATTACAATATGATAAGGGGCAGTATTGACACTTGTTAGAATATCGTATATTATTATTTTGCTAGTAAGTAACCACTAATTGATAACTAATTAAGGCGAATTAAAGCTAATTAAAATTAGCACAAAGGAAGTTGCAATTCGCTCGCAATTAGCGAATTTTTATTTTATGCCGACAATCAATCAACTTAAGAGAAAATCAAGAAAATCAACCGGGAAAAAGAGCAAGTCCCCGGCTTTTAAGCATGTTTTCAATACTTTGAAAAATAGGCCGACGAAATCAGACGGACCGTTCAAACGCGGAGTTTGTTTGAAAGTAAGCACAACGACTCCGAAGAAACCGAACTCGGCGCTACGAAAAATTGCGAGGGTACGACTTACAAATGGTATGGAGGTAACCGCATACATTCCAGGTATTGGCCATAATTTACAAGAGCACTCCATTGTTATGATCAGGGGCGGGAGAGTAAAGGATCTTCCGGGTGTGCGTTACCACGTTGTCCGCGGCGTTCTTGACAGTGCGGGGGTTGCCAATCGAAAACGCGGCCGCAGCAAGTATGGGGCTAAGCGGGAAAAAGCTAAAGAATAATAAAGAGTTAAAGATTTTATAAAATTATGCCACGTAGAAAAAGAATTTATAAGAAAAACATCAAAGCTGATCCGAAATATAACAATGTTTTGGTTGGAAAATTTGTCGGAAACATCATGCAAGCCGGAAAGAGATCAGTTGCGGAAAAAATCATGTATGATGCTTTTGATATTATTCACGAAAGAACCAAAAAAGGCGGACTGAATATTTTTGAGCAAGCGTTGAAAAATGTCGCTCCCTTGGTTGAACTCAAATCCAGACGAGTGGGCGGAGCGAACTATCAGGTGCCAGTTCCGGTCTCCGGCGAAAGAAGGACAACCCTGGCAATCCGTTGGATCAAAGCGGCAGTTAGAGGAAAAAAAGGCAAGAGAATGGCTGAAAAATTAGCAGATGAATTTTTAGATGCTTCAAATAAGACTGGTGGAGCAATTAAGAAAAGGGATGATGTCCACAGGATGGCTGAAGCCAATAAGGCCTTTGCTCACTTTGCGTAGAAATTAATTTTTTTTAAGACATTAGGACCTTTGGGGCCCATTGATCTGGTTTTTAAATTTTATGGCTCGTCAGTATCCAATCGAAAAATATAGAAATATCGGGATTATTGCCCATATTGATGCCGGTAAAACAACAACTACCGAGCGTGTTTTGTTTTACACCGGAATCACGCACAAGATCGGAGAGGTGCATGAAGGCGCGGCGACGATGGATTGGATGGAGCAAGAAAAAGAACGTGGCATCACTATCACCTCTGCCGCTACAACTTGCTTTTGGAAAGAACATCAGATCAATATTATAGATACTCCGGGGCACGTGGATTTCACGGTGGAAGTAGAAAGATCCATGCGCGTGCTGGACGGCGGTGTGGTGGTGTTTGATGGCAAGGAAGGCGTGGAACCGCAATCAGAAACTGTGTGGCGCCAAGCGGACAAATATAACGTGCCCAGAATTTGTTTTATTAACAAAATCGACAAAGAAGGCGCAGACTTTTTCTTTTCTTTAAAAACTATTTGGGATCGCTTGACTCCTAATGCGGTGGCGGCGCAAATTCCGATCGGTGAACGTGGCGATTTTATCGGTGTCGTTGATCTTTTGACTATGAAAGCATTCACTTTCGAAGGTGAAATGGGTATTGAAGTGGTTGAAGGTGAAATTCCCGCTGATTTGGTAGAAAAAGCCAAGGAATGGCGAGAAAAATTAGTTGAAAAAATCGCTGAAAATGATGATAAATTGGCGGACAAATATTTAAACGGAGAAGAAATCAGCGTCCCGGAACTGAAAGCTGCGTTGCGCCGGGAGGTTATTGATGTAAAAGTTATTCCGGTTTTCACTGGCACCGCTCTTCGCAATAAGGGCGTGCAATTAATTTTGGATGCAGTAGTTGATTATCTGCCCTCGCCGCTGGACGTTCCAGCCATCAAGGGGCATGATGTCAATGACGCAACCAGAGAAATTGCGGTTAGTCCAAGAGACGATGCTCCGTTTGCTGCTTTGGCTTTCAAGGTAGCTACGGATCCGTTTGTGGGCCAACTGACTTTTTTTCGTGTATATTCCGGAACAATCAAAGCCGGATCATATGTTTTGAATGCGGGCAAAGGCGAAAAAGAAAGAGTGGGCAGAATCTTACGCATGCATGCCAATCACCGCGAAGAAGTTGATGAACTATATTCCGGCGGTATTGGCGCTTTAGTGGGCATGAAAGCCACGACGACCGGCGATACGCTTTGTGATTTGGAACATCCTGTCCTTTTGGAGTCAATCACGTTTCCTGAACCGGTAATTTCTATTGCGATTGAGCCGAAAACTAAAGCTGATCAGGAAAAAATGGGCTTGGCCTTGCGCCGTTTGGCGGAAGAAGATCCGACTTTCAAAATGCGCACGGACGAAGAAACCGGGCAGACAATTATTTCCGGCATGGGCGAATTACATCTGGATATTATCGTTGACCGTATGAAACGAGAATTTAAAGTGGAGGCCAACATTGGCCAGCCGCAAGTGGCTTATCGGGAAACGATCAAATCTCCGGCACAGGCGGAAGGCAAATATATCAAGCAATCCGGTGGACGTGGACAATATGGACATTGTTGGATCAAGGTTGAACCGCAAGAGCCTGGCAAGGGGTTTGAGTTTATCAGTGAAATCAAAGGCGGAGCTATTCCACAAGAATATATTACCCCGATCGGTAAGGGTGTGAAAGACGCGATGGACAGCGGTGTATTGGCCGGCTATCCCTTGGTGGATGTTAAAGCGACAGTTTATGACGGATCTTTCCATGAGGTGGACTCGTCCGAGGCTGCTTTTCGTATTGCCGGTTCAATGGCGACCAAAGAAGCGGTCAGACGCGCTAATCCAGTGATTCTGGAACCGATCATGAAAGTTAATGTGATTACGCCGGAAAACTTTATGGGCGATGTTGTCGGCGATATTAATTCCAAGCGGGGAATTATCAAAGAAATGAATGACAGAGGGGAAGGAATGGCGCGCGTGAAGGTGATCGATGCCGAAGCCCCGCTTTCTTCGATGTTTGGATACGCGACCCAATTGCGGTCAATGAGCCAAGGCAGGGCCAACTATTCCATGGAATTTTCCCATTACGCCGAAGTGCCGAAAAACATTGCGGAAGAAATCATCGGCGGAGGAAAAAAATAAGACTTGTAACGCTTTTAATAAAAAATCCCGGCTTTAAGGGTCGGGGTTTTTATTTTCATGGTATAATTATTTTATGAAAAAGATTCTTCCAAAAAAAGAATATGAGATTTTAAAAAAAATAAATACGCCGGTCAAAATTCAGAATTTTTTGGACACGATGCCGATGAATTTTGAAGAAGAGGGTGACACCTGTTTTTCTCCCATGACAGTTTTAGAAAAAAATTCCTGCCATTGTATTGAGGGTGCCATATTAGCCGCCCTGGCGCTTCGTGTTCATGGTTATCCACCGCTACTTTTGGATTTAACGGCCGATAAGACTGACTATGATCACGTGGTTACCGTATTTAAAATCGATGGTAAGTGGGGCGCCCTATCCAAAACCAACCATTCAGTTTTGCGTTACCGTGAACCAGTCTATGGTTCTGTCCGGGAACTGGTCATGAGCTATTTTCATGATTACGTGAATATTAATACGAGCAAAAAAACTTTGCGCAGTTTCGCGCGGCCGGTTAATCTGAAGCGTTTTGATTCTTTGGGTTGGATGACTACCAAAGAAGAAATTTTTTATATCCCGGCACATCTGGCGGATATTAAACATCATAAAATTTTGAATCGAAAACAAATTCTCAATCTGCGTCCGGCTGATGCGATTGAAATCAAAGTGGGCAGCATTCAGGAATGGCAAGATTCGCAGGGCAATGCGCCTAAATATCCTTCCTGCTGAAATAATTTTTTGTTTGATAAATTTCTTAAAAAGATAAAAAATAAATCCCCGCTGTGCCTTGCGGGGATTTGGTGGTCACAGTATGACCGTTTTCGCGCCGAGAGGAAGAGTTCCAGGAAGGAGCTTTTCCTTGTGCACAATTGATGGTTTTACCCGGACGCATTTTGGAGCTTCCAATATGCGTCCTTGGCCGGGTCTTTTGCGAAAAGTTCCGCTGCGGAAGTGGAAACACTTCTCGCCACCGCCACCTTTTCGGCTATGGCGGATCATTTCTGCCAGCTGTCTGTCTCTCCTGTCCAGATAATTGGTGAGATCGAGGACAAAAAGTTGTGAACTATGGGTAATTGCTTTTTTATTATTGATTTTGTCTCCAATGATTGACTTCCATTTTTCCGGTCTTGAGTAATGAAGTGATGGAAGAGTGTTGAGATATTGGCAGAAGCTGATTGCCAAATGTCTGGCTTTTTCAAGGATGGAATATCTCATAAATTTATCCTCGGTGTCTGTGGAACTAGCTGCCAAATCTATCCCTCGTTCAGCACCGAAGACTTCCAAGCGTTGATGGAAATCTTTGAAACTTTCCGTAAGAGGCGTATCAACCGGAGTGCTGCTTTGATCCGATTTTTCAAAAACCGTAAAGAATGAGTCCATATATGCTATTCCCATGGTGTTAATCTTATGAAACAATTTTTCCATATATGGATATCCACGCTTTCTGATCATCTTTGGAATCACTCCCATGTCTTCCTTGGAAAGCATCCGGTATTCATCTAACTTTTTCGAAAATGCCGAGATACTTATAAAATCATTTCCTTCCAGATCCGGAATACAATCGCTGATATTACTAACCAGTAGAAAATCAAATTCATTTCCTTTTTCATCAGTAAGTGGCTCTCCCAATTCGATGCCGAACGAGCGCAATGGCCAGTCGATATCTTCCCAATCTGTCCCCTTGAGCGATGTCGCGCTCAGAATCGTCTGGAGGTCGGCGGGGACATGGAAGACTCTTCTGGAATGTCTGGTCCAGGCGAAGAGATCCGGAGGCAATGATCCCAGATGCAATAATTCTGACCAAGTGCCGATCGAGCCGGAAAAACGATCTTGATCAAAAGGTCCATTGAGGCTTTGCATAAGATGGTCTCGAAACTCTGGTGCGTGAAGCAAGGGGCCCTCAATGGCGCGAGGAATCTTATTCTTGAATTGTGGAAAAGCTTCCCAATAGGTTCTGAGAATAAAACAAAAATCTTCCCAAAGCCTTAACGCTTGCTCTAGACGAAGAACATGTTTGCCTTGTGGCATAAGTTATCCTTTCCTGCGGCTGTATTTTTAAAGAAAAACAACTGATGAAAGAGTATAACTCCAATTTGGTAATTTGTCAATATCCATCAAAAATACTTGCATCTTTTGTAAGATTTTGCTAGAAATATGATAGTACAAAAAAGAATAATTTTTTGGAAAGGGGGGTGTTTTATGTCAGAAGCCATCACATTCAACGCCAAAAACATTAGAGCACAGGATTTAGGTGAGTTGCTTAGCGCTTCAATGATGATGTTGACGGGATTAGCCTGGAGAACAACTGTTGTTACGGATGAGCTGGTGGCCGAGATAGATCGCATGAGAAACTCAGTTGTACGCAAAATGAATCCGCGGATCTGGGAAAAATATCCCGGCGTCTGGTTCACCGCCAAAGTGACGACTGCCGAAGTGGATGCGCAAGAGATCATTTTTATTATGCTGGATGATGATTTGTCATCATCGGCAGCGAACAGATCTTTCTCAATGATGGAAACGATGGAACAACCCGAAGAAGATCCTTTTTATGTCAGTATCGTTTCCTTGAATTGAGGGAGTATGCTGATGAGCTAGCCGGGCTAGTTTATAACCCGGCTAGTTTTTTTATTTTCTGATTCGGGTAGAGACGGGCGATTGACAGAGTCTTTAAAATGAATTAAAATTTATTCATAACATCAAAGATAAGCATATTTTTATGTTTGATAAAAAACTCAAAGAGGCGCTGGAGCTTTTGGGCGGGAAAGCGATTTTGAATGACGAGCAACAGTATTATGTCGTGATGACTTTAAAAGAATTTAAGAAAATGAAACAGGATGGCGTTGAGGGCTTGACAAAGCAGGAATTGGTTGATAAGATTAACAACGATATCGCCATTTGGAAAGTTTCTCAGGAGGATGAAGAAATGGCCATAAAGATGGAAGAATTGGAAGAGAGCGAGCCGGAAGAAATCCATTACGAAAAACCGGTGGCTTGACTTATCCACAGGAGTTCAGTACTTGCCAAGATTTGGAATACATAGTACAATAATTTTTGTAATATAAAGTAATTAAATAATCTATTAAAATTCGCAAATTTGCGGGTTCGGTGTTTTTTAATTCCGACGCTAACTTGCGAAAATAAAGCAAAAAAATATGGCAGCAGAACAATTTCAAAGAACCAAGCCGCATGTAAACGTAGGAACCATTGGACATGTTGACCATGGAAAAACTACCTTAACTGCAGCGATTCTCCATGTCCTTGCGTTTAAGGGACAAGCCAAAGAGAAGGGAATCGATGAAATCGACAAAGCCCCGGAAGAAAGAGAGCGCGGTATTACCATCGCGACCGCTCACTGTGAATACGAGTCTGACAAAAGACATTATGCTCACGTAGATTGTCCGGGACACGCTGATTATATCAAAAACATGATTACGGGTGCCGCTCAGATGGATGGCGCTATTCTTGTGGTAGCCGCGACTGACGGTCCGATGCCACAGACCCGCGAACATATCCTGTTGGCAAAATATGTAAATGTACCGGAAATCGTAGTCTTTTTGAATAAGGTGGATATGGTGGATGATCCAGAGCTGATTGATCTGGTAGAAGCGGAAGTTCGTGAACTTTTGACTAAATACGAATTTGATGGTGACAACGCGCGGATTATCCGTGGTTCAGCGCTGAAAGCTTTGGAGGCTAAATCAGTTGATGATGAAGCAGCGAAGCCAGTTTGGGAATTAATTAAAGCGTTGGATGAAAAAATCCCGGAACCGATGCGTGAAATCGACAAGCCATTTTTGATGCCGATCGAAGACATTTTTTCAATCGAAGGCCGCGGAACAGTAGTAACAGGCAGAATTGAACGCGGTCAAATTAGTGTCAATGAAGAAGTTGAAATCGTGGGTATCCGCCCGACAACCAAAACAACTGTGACCGGAATTGAAATGTTCAATAAATCTCTGGATAAAGGGATGGCTGGGGATAATGCCGGTGTCTTGCTTCGTGGTACCAAGAAAGAAGATGTTGAAAGAGGCCAAGTTTTGGCAAAACCGGGAACAATTACTCCGCACACCGAATTTGAAGGTGAGGTTTACATTTTGACCAAAGAAGAAGGCGGAAGGCATACCCCTTTCTTTAAGGGCTACAAACCTCAATTTTATGTTCGAACTACGGATGTAACTGGTGAAGTTATTTTACCGGAAGGAACTGAAATGGTAATGCCGGGAGACACCATCAATCTTGCTGTCAAACTAATGGCTCCTGTGGCTATGGAAGAAGGAATGAGATTTGCAATTCGCGAAGGCGGCCGCACAGTGGGTGCTGGTGTTGCAACCAAAATCATAAAATAAGTTTTCTCTTTGAGCCCGCTATGCTTGACAAAGCGGGCTTTATAGAGTAAATTTTATAAAGTAAGTTCAAGAGGAAAACTCGTTAAAAACCAATGATTAAAAAGGAAGAAGAAGCAAAATCAAGAATAAGGATCAAGATCAAGGCGTACGACCATAAGATTATTGATCAATCGGCCAAGCAAATCGTAGATACGGCGGAAAGATCGGGAGCAGCTATCACTGGTCCAGTGCCTTTACCAACTGAAATTAGGAAGTTTACCGTCAATAAATCTACTTTTGTGCACAAAGACGCGCGCGACCAATATGAAATGAGAATGCACAAAAGATTAATCGACATATGGAATCCGACTCCGAAGACGATTGATAGTTTAACTAATCTTGATTTACCGGCCGGAGTGGATATAGAAATAAAGATGTAATTAACGAGACACTAGTTAAAGTCCTGATCCCGAGTACTCGGGAGGGATACTCAACTAGCCAGAAAAAAACACTCATAAAGAGTGGACTGGCGTGTGAGAACACCAGTTTTTTGTTTGTAAAATCATGGAGAAGTTTATACTTGGTAAAAAATTAGGCATGACCACCATTTATGGTGATGAAAAAGAAGCACAGCACGTGACGCTTGTTGAATGTGGCGCGGCAGTTTCTTTGGTCCGGACTGTTGAAAAAGATGGATATGGTGCAGTGCAATTGGAAATGCAAAAGACAAAGAAACGCAAGATAGCTAAAGAATTTAGAGTTGAAAATACAGAACTAAAAATAGGTGACAAGGTGGGTGTGGATATTTTTGTAATTGGGGATGTTGTTAGAATGAGCGGCATAACCAAGGCCAAGGGTTTCCAGGGCGGTGTGAAAAGACATGGCTTTGCCGGTTCGTGTAAAACGCATGGACACAAGCATGATTTGCGGGCACCTGGTTCTATCGGCGCGACTACTCCGCAGCATGTGGTTAAGGGAAAGCGAATGGCTGGCAGAATGGGCGGAGTCCGGGCAACTAGTCAAAATTTGAAAGTGGTTTATTTGGATAAAGAAAAAAATATAATCGGAGTAAAAGGCGCTGTTCCGGGAGTGCATGGGAGAGTTGTCGAAATTTTTAGTAAATAATATGGCTGAGGCCAAGGTGTATAATTTGGAAGGCAAGGAAGTCGAAAGTTTGAAACTAGCTGACTCAGTTTTTGGTCTGCCAAAAAATGATGATTTGGTCCATCAAGTTTTCGTATCACTTTCTGCCAATCAGAGGCAAGTTTTAGCGGATACAAAAAATCGAGGCGAACGGTCCGGATCCGGTATCAAGCCATGGAGACAAAAGGGGACCGGCCGCGCACGCGTAGGATCTTCACGAACTCCGACCTGGAGGGGCGGCGGTGTCGCTTTCGGTCCGACAAGTGACAGAAATTTCAAGAAAAAAATTAATAGAAAAATGAATGCGAAAGCGATTGCTACGGTTTTGAGTGGAAAATTGAAAGATGACGAATTGATTATCGTTGAAAAAATGGAACTAGCCGAAAACAAAACCAAGCAAATGGCAGCAGTCCTCAAAAAATTTGATCTCAAGGGAAGAATTTTGATGGCCTTGATGGATGGAGAAAAAAAAGCAATGCTATCTAGCCGCAACTTGAAAAAAGTCAGCAATATTTCAGTGAAACAATTGAATGTTTGGGATATGTTGAATAACAAAAATTTAGTTTTGAGCAAAGAGTCAGCCAGGTTTTTGGAAGCGAAGTATGAAGCGGAGGATAAACCGGCAAAAAAATAATTTAGATATATGACTGACAAACAAGCAAAAGTAAATATTTCAGAAAACAATGGCGTTTTGGCCGAGAAGGTTTTGATTGAACCATGGATTACCGAGGCTTCAACTTTGGCAATGGAGCTTAATAAATATGTTTTCAAGGTTAGCCCGGATTCAGCCAAGGGTCAGATCAAAAAAGCAATCGAAGGCTTGTATAATGTGAAAGTGACTTCGGTTAATACGGTGAAGATTCCTAAGAAGCTTAGAAAATATGGCCGGACTCCAGGGTGGAAATCAGGATTTAAAAAGGCGGTCGTAACACTGAAAGCTGGAGATAAGATCGAATTATTTCAAGGAGCATAATTAGAAATTTATGGCGATTAAAATATACAAAAGAAATCATGCCGGAAGAAGGAATATGTCCGTAGTCAAATCTGATTTGGTAACCGACAAAAAACCGGAGAAGTCTTTGCTGGGGGCGCAAAAAAGCAAAGCGGGCAGATCTTGGGGGAAAATTTCAGTGAGACACCAAGGTGGCGGACACAAACAACGCTACAGAATCATTGATTTCAGACAGGATAAGTTTGATATTCCCGGCAAGATTGCCGCGATTGAAAAAGATCCGATCCGCAGTTCTTTCATTGCGCTGGTAAACTACAAAGATGGTGAAAAAAGATATATTTTGGCTTCTGAGGGAATGCAGTCGGGCATGAACATAATTTGTTCTGAAACGGCTCCGATAAAATTGGGCAACCGGACCAAAGTAAAGAATATTCCGGCTGGAACAACTATTTCCAATATCGAATTATTTCCTGGTAGGGGCGGGCAGGCAGTCCGCAGTGCTGGATCAGGAGCTATTATGGCGGCGGTTGAAGGCGCAACGGCTCAGATCAAACTAACTTCCGGAGAGACCAGATTAGTCAGCAGCGATTGTTACGCGACCATTGGACAGGTAAGTAATTTTGAACATAATACGATTAATATCGGAAAAGCTGGAAAAAGCCGTTGGATGGGCAAGCGACCAGCAGTTAGAGGAACAGTTATGAACCCGGTTGATCATCCGCATGGTGGAGGTGAGGGCCGACAGGGAATTGGTCTCAAGCATCCAAAGACCCCATGGGGCAAGCCGGCGCTAGGGAAGAAAACCAGAAAGAAAAAAAGATACAGCAATAAGTTTATAATTAAGCGAAGGGAAAAGAGAAAATAATATGACACGAAGTTTGAAAAAAGGTCCTTATGTGGATCAGCGATTAGTCAAAAAAGTTTTAGACAAAAAACCGGGAGACCGATCGGTTATCAAGACTTGGTCTAGAGCCTCCGTGATTTCTCCGGAAATGGTTGGTTTTACTTTTGGCGTGCATAATGGCAAGGACTTTGTTTCAGTTTTGGTTTCCGAGGAAATGGTTGGGCATCGGTTGGGAGAATTTTCACTGACTAGAAAATTTGTACGGCACGGAGGAAAGATGCAGAAAGAAATCGAAATGGCGGCTAAGCAAAAAGAATTGGACGCGTCTAAAGCGGCCAAGGCCAGCACGGAAGCTAAAAAATAAGAATTAATTTAGAGTTTAACTACCACGATGAAGGTATCAGCCAAATTGAAAAATTTAAGAATCGCGCCCCGAAAAGTCAGATTGACTTCTAATTTAATCAAGGGAATAAATGTGACTGAGGCCTTGAGCCAGCTGGAAACTCATGTGAAGCGGAGCAACCCATACATGAAAAAATTACTCATGAGTGCGATCAGCAACGGCGAAAATAATTTTGGTTTAGATAAAGATAATCTATATATTTTTGATATTATCGTGAATGCCGGATCAACTTTGAAAAGGTGGATGCCAAAGGCTTATGGCCGAGCCGGGCAAATCCTCAAAAGGACATCTAAAATCGAGATTATTCTTGAGGAGCGAGTTGAGGGTAAAGGCCGAAAGAGTAAGGAGCAGATGGAAAAAGAAAAACAAGCCAAGGCTGACGAAAGAAAGAAGGCTGAAAAAGCGGCCAGCAAAGAAATTGAAGAAAATGAAAAGAAAGAAGAAAAAGCAGAAACGAAAAGTAAGACTGCTGAAAATAAGGAATTAAGCAAAAAAGTTGAGAAGAAAGGCGGGATTACCAGCAAGATATTCAGAAGAAAATCAATGTAATTTAAATAGTATCTCAGTAAAAACTAAAAATTATGGGACATAAAGTAAACCCAGTTGGACTCCGAATAGGCATTACCAATACATGGAAATCCAAATGGTTTAGTAAAAAAGATTATCAAAGCAATCTTGAGCAGGATATCGCTATCCGTACTGCTGTTGCGAAAAAATGGAAAAGTGCGGCGATTGCCGAAGTTGAGATTGAAAGATCGGCCGCGATGGTCAAGGTTATTGTTAAGACGGCCAGACCGGGAGTTTTGATCGGCCGAGGCGGCAGTGGAATCGAAGATATGCAGAAATACGTCAAGGATAATTTTTTTCGCGGCAAAAAAACCGGGCTCAAGATTGAAGTTCAGGAAGTCAAGAATTTTGAAGAAAATGCTTCCTTGATCGCTCAGAACATCGCAGAACAATTGGAAAAAAGAATCGCGTTTAGAAGAGCAATGAAAGCCATGCTGGACATAGTAGGCAAAAATAATTCTATCAAAGGAGTAAAAATCGAAATCTGTGGCAGATTAAATGGAGCAGAGATGGCGAGGCGCGAATGGTCGGCTAAAGGAACATTGCCGCTGCACACTCTGCGGGCGAACATTGATTTTGCTCGGGCGACGGCGTATACGACTTATGGGACAATCGGGGTCAAAGTCTGGTTGTATAAGGGAGAAGTTTTTAATGATAAATTGGGAAAATAATTTAATTGAAAAATAAGGCTTGAGTTCAAATATATGTTGATGCCAAAAAAAGTAAAACATAGAAAGCATCACCGCGGAGGTAAGATCCGGGGTACGGCTAACCGAGGAAACGCTGTCAGTTTTGGGAGTTATGGTTTAAAATCTGTCGAAACTAATCTGGTTTCAGCTAGGCAGATTGAATCTGCCAGGCGTGCGATGACCAGATATGTCCAGCGCGGCGGCAAGATTTGGATCAGGATATTTCCGGACAAACCAATGACGAAAAAAGGAGACGAAACCCCGATGGGTAAAGGAAAAGGAGCAGTGGATCATTTTGTTTGCGTGGTCAAACCAGGGAGAGTTTTATTCGAAATGGACGGCGTGAAAGAAGAAATTGCCAAGGAGGCGATGAAATTGGCTGCATACAAATTAAATGTTAAAACGAAATTTGTTTCTAGAAATCAAGCGTAAAATATATGAATCCCGTTAGAATTTTTAACGGGGGAAACAAGATTTATTTAATTAGATTATAATTCTAACGGGATGAAAATAAAAGAACTGCGAGATAAAAATATAGAAGAATTGAAAAAGCTTTTGGGCGGGAAGAAGGAATATGTCAGAAAGCTTAGATTTGATATATCTTCAAAACAAGTCAAAAATAATCGCGAGTATAGAAACACCCGAAAAGAAGTCGCCAAAATGTTAACTCTAATTAATGAAAGCAAATTCACCCAAGTTAAATAGGTTCCGCTCGGCGGAAATTTAACGGGGTAAAATCAAATGGAAAAGAATCTCGAAAAAAATAAGATTGTTATTCGGAAAAAGGGCGTAGTTGTCAGCGACAAAATGGACAAGACGGTGATTGTGGCGGTCGCTGGCTTCAAGACGCACCCGAAGTATAAGAAAAAATATAAAGTGACCGAGAGATATAAGGCGCATGATGAAGAGAACAAATATAAGACAGGCGATGTTGTTGAGATCGTCCCATGCCGCCCGGTTAGCAAGGATAAGAGTTATAAAGTAGTTTAATTTTATGATACAAGCAGAGACAAAATTAAAAGCGGCTGACAATAGTGGAGCTAAAATCATCGAATGCTTTAAGGTTCTTGGCGGTTCTCGCAGGCGCTATGCGTATGTCGGTGACATTATTGTGGCGTCCGTAAAATCGGCCGAGCCGCGAGGCATGGTTAAAAAGGGCGATAAAGTAAGGGCCGTGATTGTTAGACAAAAGAAAGAAATCAAGCGTAAGGATGGATCCTATATCCGTTTTGATGAAAATGCGGCTGTGATTTTGGAGGGTAAGGAACCCAGGGGGACGAGAATTTTCGGTCCAATTGCCAGAGAAATACGTGATCGAGGATACAATAAGATAATTTCTTTGGCGCCGGAGGTTTTATAAAGTTAAAAGCTAAGAAAAAAGAGATGAAAATCAAGAAAAATGATCAAATTAAAATAAGCGCAGGCAAAAACAAAGGCAAGTCCGGTAAGGTTCTGCGTGTTTTCCCAGTTGAAAATAAGATCATTGTGGAAGGCTTGAATTTGATAAAGAAACATATAAGACCGAGGCGCGAAGGTGAAAAGGGCCAACGTATAGAAATTCCCGGCAAGATGAATGTTTCCAACGTAATGCTGGTTTGTCCTAAATGCGGAAAGACGACTAGAATCGGGCACAAAAATATCGGAGAAAAAAAAGTGAGAGTTTGTAAAAAATGCAACGCTGAAATATAATAGTTTTTGCGAGGAGTAAGAGAATTTATAAAAAACGAGTATGACAATAAAAGAATTATACAATAAAGAGGCCGTGGCTGAAATGAAGAAAAAGTTCGGTTTCAAAAATAACATGCAAGTTCCCAGAATTGAAAAAGTTGTGGTTAATGTTGGAATCGGAAAATTTATTAAAGATGCTAATCTAGTCAAAGATGTCACTGCAACAGTAACGATGATTACCGGTCAAAAACCACTAACAACAAAAGCACGCAAATCAATTGCTGGATTCAAGATTCGCGAAGGATTGGAAGTGGGCAACAAAGTTACTCTGCGTGGCCGAAGAATGTGGGATTTTTTAGACAGATTGGTCGGTGCGGCTATTCCGCGTATCCGTGACTTTCAGGGAATAAAAGAATCAGCTGTGGATGGAAGCGGTAATTTGAATATTGGCATCAAGGAACACGTTATTTTTCCGGAAATTATGCCGGAAAATGTGAAGAATATGATCGGTTTGCAGGTGACAGTAGTGACTAACGCTAAGAACAGAGAAAAAGGATTGGAATTGTTCAGGTTGTTAAAATTTCCGATAGTAAAATAAATTATAATTGTAAGAAATTAGTCCCGAATTTTCGGGAATAAAAATATGGCAAAGAAATCTACAGAAGCAAGGGCAAGAAAGAAACCAAAGTTTTCAACACGAGAAGTCAAAAGATGTTGGAGATGCGGTCGAAAGCATGGTTATATGCGCGCCTTTGGTATCTGCAGAATTTGCTTCAGAGAACTGGCCAGCACCGGGCAAATTCCGGGAGTGAAGAAGAGCAGTTGGTAATAATATCGAGATAATTAATTGTAAATTTTAGAGATTTATAAAATATGGACACAATAGCTGAAATGTTAACGAGAATAAGGAATGCCCAGGGAGCGGGGAAAAAAGAGGTGCTGATCAAAGCATCGAAGTTAAAGTTGGCTATTGCAAGTATCTTGGAAAAAGAAGGCTTTATTGAATCTGTTTCCGAAGAAGAAATTGATAATTTGAAAAACATAAAAATTGGGTTGAAGTACTACAAAATTTCCAATACGCAAAAACTGCCCGCTATCAAGCAGATCAAAAGGGTGAGCAAGGAAGGCCAGCGGATTTACATCCAGAACAAGGATATTAAAAATGTTAAGAACAAATTTGGCATCGCAATAATTTCTACTTCCAAGGGCGTTATGACTGGAGCAGAAGCCAGAAAAAATGGTTTGGGCGGAGAATATATTTGCGAGGTTTGGTAAAAATTTTGATTTAATTTTATGTCTAGAATAGGTAAAAAAACAATAGCTATACCCGACGGGATTGAAGTCAAGCTTCAAAACAACCGTTTGGCAGTGAAGGGTCCCAAGGGAACACTGGAAATGATTATTCATCATGAAGTTTCCGTTAAGATTGGAGAAAAGGAAGTTAATGTTGAAAAAATCGGCAAATCCAAAAAAGCCCCGGCCATCTGGGGTTTAACCCGGGCCTTGATTGATAATATGATCGTGGGCGTCAAGGACGGCTATGTCAAAAAATTAGAGCTTCAGGGCGTCGGTTTCCGTATGGCGGTTCAAGGCAAGAAGATCAATATGGCGCTTGGGTTTTCCCATCCGGTCGTGGTAGATATTCCAGAAGGGTTGGAAGCCAAGATAGAAGAAAACAATGTATTGTCAATTGCTGGCCCAGATAAGCAAAGCGTCGGTCAATTTGCGGCCGAGATCAGAAAATTAAAGAAAGTTGAACCGTACAAAGGCAAGGGTTTCCGCTATGTCGGTGAACATGTAAGAAGAAAGGCCGGCAAGAAGGCGGCCGCTAAATAATACGCGCATAAGATATTTTTATGAACACAATCAGCAGAAACAAATTAAGATTACAGAGAAAAAGAAGGATCCGAGCTAAAGTTAGCGGGACAACCCTCGTTCCAAGACTGGCTGTTTTTAAAAGTTTGAAAGGGGTTCAGGTTCAGGTTATCAATGATGAAAAAGGCGTAACTCTAGTTTCTGCAAATTCAAAAGAGGCGAAGGCTAAAAATACTATCGAAGGAGCCAAAAAAGTTGGTGAGTTGGCGGCGAAAAAATGCTTGGATAAGAAAATTTTACAGGTTGTTTTCGATAGAGCTGGCTATAAGTACCATGGGAAAGTTAAAGCAGTTGCCGACGGAGCCAGAGTTGGCGGACTTAAGTTTTAATAAGCACTAAAATATGGCAAGGGACAATAAAAACTTTAGAGGAAAAAGAGAGAAACCAGAATATGATCAGAAACTTTTAGATTTAGCCAGAGTTACCCGCGTGGTAAAAGGCGGAAGACGTTTTCGTTTTCGCGCAACCCTGGTAATTGGAAATAGAAAAGGCAAGGTTGGTGTGGGAGTCGGTAAAGGTAGCGATGTCTCCGACGCAATTAGAAAAGCTTTTGATGATGCCAAAAAGAATATGATTGTTGTCCCGATGCGTAAAAACACGATTCCGCACGAGCTTGTCTACAAAGTTGGTAGCGCGAAAATTATTTTAAAGCCGGCCGCGCCTGGCAAGGGTGTGATTGCTGGCGGGGCTATCCGAGCTGTGGTTGATCTGGCTGGAATAAAAGATATTGTTTCAAAGTCTCTAGGAACTTCAAATAAGTTAAATGTGGCTCGTGCCGCAGTGGCTGCTTTTGCGAGTTTGGGCAACGCCAGAACCAGAAAAGCCAGAATCGGAGAAACTAGCGAGCAGATATAAAAAAGTAAATTAATGCAAGTTTATGCAGATTAATACTCTACAATTAAAAAACAAGAAAAAGAAAAGGAAGACCATCGGACGCGGAGGCAAAAAGGGGACTTATTCGGGGAAAGGAAACAAGGGGCAAAAGGCGCGCAGTGGAGCGCATGTTGATCCACTTTTTGAAGGTGGAAGATCGACCCTGATTGATCACATGAAAAAGAAAAAAGGCTTCAAGGCACTAGACAAGAAACTGGCCACAGTCGCTCTTTCTAGACTGGAAAATAAATTCGAAGATGGCGCGGTGATAAATAAGGAAGCTTTGATAAAATCCAAGATTGTTGATAGAATAGACGCAGAGAAGGGCATAAAGATTTTGGGTGGCGGATCCATAAAGAAAAAATTCACCATAGCCAAAGAAATAAAACTCAGCGCCTCTGCCAAGGAAGCGATTGAAAAATCCGGAGGAACCATTGAAACGAAATAATCACTTAGAGGGCGGCGCAAGTTGCCCTTTAATTCTTTAAATTAATTTTATTATTCCATCATGTTTGAAAAAATAACCCAAATTTTCAAAGTCAAAGAGCTTAGGAGCAAAATAATTTTTATTTTTGCGATGCTGGTCGTTTTTCGGCTGGTGGCGAATATTCCGGTTCCGGGGGTCGATCAATCGCAAATCAAAAATTTCTTTGAGAATAACCAGCTTTTCGGTTTGATTAATCTGTTTTCTGGCGGCGGACTTTCGAGCATCTCGATCGTGATGCTAGGGGTTGGGCCATACATCACTTCTTCCATTATCATGCAGCTCTTAACCATGATTTTTCCAAGATTGGAGCAGATTTACAAAGAAGAAGGCGAGGCTGGACGGCAAAAATTCAATCAATGGACGCGTTGGGCTACGGTTCCTTTGGCGGCGATGCAGACATTTGGCATGATTTCAGTTTTGCGGAGCCAGAAAATTTTAGGACAACTGAATGCTTTTGACATGACCGCGTTAATTCTGGTTGCCGTAGCCGGGACGATCTTTCTAATGTGGCTGGGCGAATTGATAACCGAAAAAAAAGTTGGCAATGGCGTGTCTCTGATCATCTTTGCCGGAATAGTTTCCGGCTTGCCGTCTCTAGTTTCTCAAACTTTTCTGACCTGGGATCCCGCAAAGGCGGTAACCTACTTAATTTTGCTGACTATGGTTGTTTTGGCAATCGGCGCGGTCGTAGTTATGACCGAAGGCCAGAGAAATATACCCGTGGCCTACGCCAAAAGAATCCGTGGCAACAAGATGTATGGAGGGACATCTACGCATCTGCCACTGCGCATCAATCAAGCTGGAGTGATTCCGATAATTTTTGCGATGTCAATTTTGATTTTTCCGGTTACAATTGCTAAATATTTTGCTACGAGCTCATCAGCGCTAGTTGCCAAGATTTCATCCGGAATTGCTAATTTTTTGGATCCGACACATTTCGTGTATTGGGCGATTTATTTTTTGATGGTCGTGGCTTTTACGTATTTTTATACCGCGGTTGTTTTCGATCCGCACAAAATTTCTGAAAGCTTGCAAAAACAAGGTGGATATATCCCCGGCATCCGGCCCGGCAAAACAACATCAGAATATCTATACAAAATTATCAATCGGATAACTTTGTCCGGAGCGGTATTCTTGGGTTTAATTGCAATCTTACCGTATCTGGTGCAGACCACAACAGGACTCAATGTTAGTATTGGCGGCACCGGTCTTTTGATCGTAGTGTCGGTTGTTATCGAAACAGTAAAACAAATCGAGAGCCAATTGGTCATGCGTGATTATGAAGGTTTCTAATATCGCGTAAGCGTATTTTTATGAACATAATTATTCTTGGTCCTCAGGGTTCAGGCAAGGGGACACAAGCGGAATTGGTAGCGCAAAAATATAAACTGGAACATATTGATATGGGGAAGACTTTGCGCGAAGTGGCGAAGTTAGATACGCCCTTGGGCCGCGAAATTTATTCTATCCAAAATGTGACCAAAACACTTGTGCCCAGCCGGATTCTAAAAGAGGTCTTGCATCTCAAGCTAAACTCACTGCCGAGAGAACAGGGGATTGTTTTTGACGGCGTGCCGCGAACGATGGATCAGTTGGAATATATGGAAAGTGCTCTCAAGGAATTTGGGAGAGCTACAGACAAAGTAATTTTGGTGAATATTCCAGAAGCCGAATCGATCAAAAGGATTTCCAGGAGATGGGTTTGCAAAAAGTGCAACTCAGTCATTATTATGGGCAAAGACATCCAAAGCGAGAACGATCAATGCCCAGCGTGTGAAGGACCGATAACGCAAAGAAAAGATGACACTCCGGAAGGAATCAAAATACGCCTGCGCATTTTTCAGGAAGAAACCATGCCGGTCATCAACTATTATAAAGACAAGGAGGTATTGGTGGAAATTAACGGTTTGCAACCGATAGAAAAGGTTTTTGCCGATATCGCTAAAAGCGTTGAAAAAAGCAATTAATTCAGATATTTTTTTATTTTTTAATGATATCCATCAAATCAAAAAAAGAAATCGAGACAATGCGGGAAGGGGGTAAGATTTTGGCTGGGATAATGCAAAAGATTGAAAAGAACGTTGTTCCCGGAAAAAACACATTGGAATTGGATGAGCTCGCTACGGAGCTTGTTTTTGCAAATGGGGGCGTGCCCTCATTTAAAGGTTATGGCGAAGAAACTGGCAATCCCTTTCCAGCGACTATTTGCGCGTCCTTGAATTCGGAAGTTGTACATGGGATTCCTGCCAAAAATAAAATTTTAAAAGTCGGGGATATTTTTAAGGTGGATATCGGGATGAAATATAAGGGCCTGCACACGGATATGGCCCGCACATACGTCGTTGGCGAATGTAGTGAGCAGGCACGCAAGTTAATTCAGGTGACAGAGCAATCTTTTTGGGAAGGTACAAAAAAAATTGGTCCGAATAAAATGTTAAGCGACTATTCCAAGGCAGCGCAAAAATGTATTGAGAGTCAAAGATTTTCCGTGGTAAGAAATTTAGTCGGGCATGGTGTAGGCAGAGAACTTCACGAAGATCCACAGATTCCGAATTATTATAATAAAAAATACCAGGATTTTAAATTAGCTCCCGGTATGACGCTGGCGCTGGAACCGATGGTCAACGTCGGTGGATTTGAAACAAAACTGGGGCAGGACGGGTGGGTTTTTTTGACGAGAGATGGATCATTGTCAGCGCACTATGAAAATACAATTTTGATAACAGAAGGGGGAGTAGAAGTGCTGACAAAATAGAATATCAAAACTTTTCTAGCGTTTCCGATTTTCGGTCCTCTTTTTTAAATTGCCGATGTTTAGTAAAATTAATATGATTTCTAGTTAAAGCATAAAATAATGCCAAAGTCGATGCAGTACAAAAAAAGCTCTAAAATAAGCCATATACTGGGCATAGATTTTGGAAAATCCAAGATTGGTTTAGCCATGGCTGACACGGAGACTAAAATCGCCTTTGTGTATGGCGCAATCAAAAATGACAAAAAAATGCTCTCTAATCTGGAAAAGATAATTGAAAAAGAAAGTGTGGAGAAAGTGATAATTGGACTTCCGGGGTATATGATTGAAACCAGCGAAGAAGCCGACCAAAAATCACTGGGAAAATTGCTGGAAATAAATACTGGTGTCCGAGTTGAGTATTTTGAAGAAATGTTTACCACCAAAATGGCGCAAGCCAATCTTAAGGAAAAAGGCGCTAAAAACATCAGTAAGAGTGATGACGCGGAATCTGCCAAAATCATACTTCAAGAATGGATGGATTCATGCTACAATTAGACTAATCCAAGCGGGGGGAGGGAGCTTAATCAGTGTTAATAATAAAATTTATGGACAATAAACCATATTTGTCAGTCATTATTCCGGCCTACAATGAGGCTGGAAGGAAGGGAGAAGATCTTCAGAAGAATCTAGAGGAAATCGGAAAATATTTAAGAGAAAAAAATATAACTCACGAAGTGGTCGTAGTTAATGACGGATCCAAGGACAACACAGCGGAATTTGTCCGTGGCCTTTCTAATTTAGTGGATAAGCTCGACGTGATTGATCGCAAGGAAAATAAAGGTAAATGGTATTCAGTAAGAGAAGGATTTTTGAAAGCCAATGGAAAATTTCGA
This sequence comes from Parcubacteria group bacterium, assembly GCA_041664225.1. Classification (GTDB taxonomy): domain Bacteria; phylum Patescibacteriota; class Minisyncoccia; order Moranbacterales; family UBA2206; genus UBA11098. Next base: position 81,014 of record JBAYLE010000001.1, read on the forward strand.
TTAATTACAGACGCTGACGGCGCAACTTCTATAAGCAATATGGATAATTTTTGGCAGCATATGCAAAGGGGAGAAAATGTCATAATCGGTTCGCGTGATTTGAAGGAATCAAAAATTCAAAAACATCAGCCGAAATGGAAAGAAATCCTGGGAAACCTGGGAAACTATGCAATTCAACTGATGCTTGGACTCGGGGGTATCTTGGATACACAGTGCGGGTTCAAGGTTTTTTCTGAGGAGGCGATAAATAATATTGTTCCACAAATGAAAGTTGATCGTTGGGGTGGAGATTTTGAAATGCTGGCCTTGGCAAAAAAGAATAAATATAAGATCATAGAAGTGCCGGTAGTTTGGGTGGATGCCGGGCAAAGCTTGGTTGGAGTTTCCGGATTGGGTGGTTATACTTCCACATTGAAAGAGCTTTTCCAAGTAAAATGGAGAATGATTACGAGACAGTATAAATATAAAAAATAGTTAGGCGAAATAAACAAAAAAATTGGCAGAAAACAAAAAAAATACAAAAGAAAAACTGACAGAATTGCGGCAGGATTTGGTAACAGGCGACTGGGTGGTGATTGCGACTGGACGCGCTAAGCGTCCAGAGGAGTTTGCGATGCAAAAAAGAGCGATAGTTGAAGAAGATCCGAACAAACCCTGTCTTTTTTGCGATCCAACGGCTTCAGGTCAGGAAAAAGACGTTCTGATTTACAATACCAAGGACGGCGATTGGAGTTTACGCGTTTTTCCGAATAAATTTCCGGCTTTTTCCCGAAGCCGCGTGCCGAAACATTTTGAAGAGGGTCCATATTTTGGCATGGATGGCACTGGCTATCACGAGGTGATAGTTACGCGCGATCACCAAAAGCAAATCGCGCTTTTAAATAAGATAGAGGTGGCGGAAATTGTCGATGCTTATCAAGACAGATATATTGATTTAATGAATAAAAAAAGCATCAACTACATTGAGATTTTTCATAATCATGGCAGGGAAGCAGGTGCTTCGATTGCTCATCCCCATTCTCAGCTCATGGCTATCCCAGTCGTTTCTCCTTATGTCAAAAGCGAATTGGACGGCGCGGAAATATATTGGAAAGCCAATAAAGATTGTGCTTATTGCGCTATGATTGAATGGGAAGCTGAAAATGAAAAAAGAGTAATTTTTGAAAATAATGATTTTATCGCTTTTTGTCCATATTCTTCGCGGGCGGCTTTCGAAGTTTGGGTGCTGCCCAAAAAACACAAACCATATTTTGAAAGGATTTTGGACAAAGAAAAAATCGAACTGGCGGAAGCGCTGCAATTTTCCGTTAACAAAATTTACAAAGCATTAGGTGACCCGGCTTATAATTTTTATATCCACACTTCGCCATGTGATGGCAAGGACTATCCACATTTTCATTGGCACATCGAAATTATTCCACGCACATCAGTTTGGGCCGGATTTGAACTTTCTACGGGCATAGAAATTTCTACTATCCAGCCGGAAGTGGCGGCGGAATATTTACGAAAGCAATAATTTTTATGCATGATCTGATTATTTCTTGGTTTCAAAATTTTCCCAAAGAACTGGCAACGTTTTTGATAGCCGCTATCCCAGTGACGGAACTGCGGGCCGCTTTGCCCTTGGCCTACAAGGTTTACGGACTCTCGGCTTTTTGGGCCTGGTTTTATTCAGTCGCGGGCACATTTTTTGCCATGGTTTTGATTGTTTTGCTTTTGGATCCAATCGCTAAATTATTATCAAATTGGTTTGATATATTTGAAAAGTTTTTCAGCTGGCTGTTTGAGCATACCCGGAAGCGGGCCAACGGTAAGATGGAAAAATATGGCAGTTGGGCCATTTTTATTTTGGCGGCGATACCCATCCCATTCTTGGGCGGCATGACGGGCGCTCTGGCGGCATTTGTTTTTGGGGTTCCGCTCAAAAAGTCGCTTCCTTTGCTACTTTTTGGTACAATGGTATCAGGAGGAATTGTATTAATTTTGACATTAGGAATTTGATATGAAAAATCTTATAGTGGCAAATCTAAAAATGAATCTGATAAATTCTCAGGAAAGAGACCGTTATTTGGAGTTGATAACCAAGGAGCTAAAGAATAAAAAATTCAAAAATACCGAGATAGTTTTGTGTCCTCCATATGTGCATCTGGAAGCTTTTCAAAAAAGCTGTAAAAAAGGCCTAAGAATTGGAGCGCAAGATATGTTTTCAGAGTCCAAGGGTTCGTATACTGGGGAGATTTCGCCGGTCATGCTCAAAAATTATGGGTGTGACTTTGTAATTTTGGGGCACAGTGACAGAAGGAGATATTTTTCGGAAAACAATCATGAAATAAATCTAAAAATAATAGCTGCTCTCAAAAATGGTCTGGAACCGATTTTGTGTGTTGGAGAGAACAGGGGTCAGCGGGCAGAAACGATAATCAAAGAACAATTGAAGAATTGCCTAAAAGGAATAAATAGGAGCAAGATGGAAAAGGTCACGATCTGTTATGAGCCGGTTTGGGCAATTAGCTCTAATAATCCTGACCACGTGCCAACCACCAATGAAATCATGAGCGCCAAATTGATTATAAAAAAGTTTTTGGTGGAAAATTTTGGATTAAAAGTTGCCGAGAGAGTAAGAATTATTTATGGCGGGTCAGTTGATTCTATTAATGTTAATGAGACCTGTATCAATTCTGGGATGAGTGGAGCTCTTGTCGGAAAGGAAAGTTTGACGCCGCATAGATTTGTGAACGTGGCGAAAATAATGGATAATTGTAATTAATTAATATTTTAATAAAATTTATATGATCACAACAGTCAAGGAAATCCTGTCTAAAGCCAAGGAAGGCGGCTATGCTGTGGGAGCTTTTAACACGGTAAATTTAGAAACGACCCAGGCGATAATTCGCGCCGCAAAAGAAGCAAAATCCCCCGTCATTATCCAGGTGACAGAAAAGACCTTGGAATATGCGGGCGGACGGGAAATTTTTCATCTTATTCGTAATTATGCCGAATATTACGCGCCGGAAGTTCCGGTGGGAATCCATCTCGATCATGGCAAAAGTTTCGAAATAATTGAACGAGTCATCGAAATTGGATTTACTTCAATCATGTATGACGGGTCGCGGAAGGCTTATGCAGATAATCACGCCATGACCAAAAAAATAGCTGATTATTGTCATGAACGGGGAGTGAGTATTCAAGCGGAGCTGGGAAGTGTGCCTTATCTTGGTGAAGGAGGCATGACTGATGTTGATTGGGATTTATATATGACTAATCCGGCACAAGCTTCTGAATTCGTTTATGCTACCGGCGTGGATGCGCTTGCAGTGGCAATCGGCAATGCGCATGGGTTTGTGAAGGAGCGTCCCGAACCAGACTATAAAAGATTGGAAGCGATTCGAGAGAATGTTTCCGTTCCTTTGATTTTGCACGGAGCATCCGATTGGGAGGATGGAAGAGTGACAGAAGTTATTAAGCGTGGAATTTCTTGCTTTAATGTGGATACGGCGTTGCGGGTTGCTTTTACAAATAGCGTGATTCACACAGTTAAAGATCAGGAAACCACAGTTTCGTTTGATGTTAGAAAGCTTATGGGTGATGCCAGAGACGCAGTGCAAAAAACAGTAGCTGAAAAAATTAAGTTGTATGGATGCGGAGGGAAAATATAAATCTATGTGTCTTGCGATTCCGGGTAAAATTATTGAAATCAAAAAAAATCAGCAGGCGACTGCTGATTTTAATGGCATAGAAAAAGAAATAAATATTTCTTTGGTGGAAGTGAAAAAAGGCGATTATGTTATCGTGCATGCCGGGTTTGCCATTGAAAAAATTGGAAAGGCGGACGCGGAAAGCATTAAGTCATTGATAAAATAAATGAGCAGTGAGTCAGAAAATATTTTAAAAAAGATTTGGCAAGAGGCCGTGCAGATTGGTAGACCCTTGCGCTTTATGGAGCTTTGTGGAACTCATTCACAGACGATTGCGGCAAATGGCTTGAAGAGCTTGATGCCAAGGAATATCAAATTAATAGCTGGTCCGGGTTGTCCAGTATGCGTGACCGACCAAAGCGATGTTGATGTGATGGTCGGACTGGCACTTGGGGGAATTCCAATCGCTGTTTATGGTGATGCCGTCAATGTCCCTGGAAACATAATGAGCTTGGAACAGGCGAGGCAGAAAGGCGCTGATGTTAATATTGTCTATAGCGTTGAAGAAGCAATGAGATTAAAAAACAGCAATCCCGGTTTAGTTTTTTTTGGACTGGGATTCGAAACAACTGCGCCGATGACAGCGTGGGCAGTAAAAAATGGACTTGTAGTTTATTCTGCTCACAAAATTTTTCCGCCGGCTATGGCCGTACTTATGGCAAACAAAAAAATAAAAGTTAATGGGTTTATTAATCCAGGGCATGTAAGCGCGATCATTGGCACAGAAATCTATAAAAAATTCAAAATTCCACAGGTGATTGCCGGGTTTGAGGGATTGGATATTTTGCGAGCAATAAATCTACTTTTGGAGCAAATTCTCTCTGGGAAAGCAGAAGTTTCAAATGAATATACTAGAGTGGTCAGAAAAAATGGTAACGCTAAAGCTCAAAAATTAATCGAAGATGTTTTTGAAATAGGGGACGCAAAATGGAGAGGACTAGGTTTGATCAAAAAATCAGGATTGAAAATCAGAAAAAAATATCAAAAGCAAGACGCAGAATTTATCTATAAGGACTTAATTAAAAAAATCAAAGCAGAAATAAAATCGAAACCAAGCGCTTGTCAGTGCGGCCGAGTGTTGCAGGGCATGATTGAGCCCAGAGAATGTCCGCTTTTTGGAAAAATCTGCACGCCGGACAATCCGCAAGGTGCTTGTATGGTTTCTGTTGAAGGAAGTTGTAATATTGAATATCGCTATGGCAAAAAATAATACCATTGAATTGGAAATGGGCGCGGGCGGAAAAAAATCTAATGAACTGATTTCTGAAATCAGAAAGAATTTTAAAGTACATGGGAGATGGAAGAATACGGCGGATGACGGAGCCACTTACGATTTGGGAAAAGAAAAATTGGTCTTTACAACTGATGCTTTCATCGTTGACCCGCTGTTTTTTCCCGGTGGAGATATCGGCAAGATTGCGATCTGTGGAACTATTAACGATTTGGCGGTTATGGGCGCGGTGCCGATCGGAATTTCTTTAAGCCTGGTGATTGAGGAGGGGTTTCCGCAAAGTGATTTGGAAAAAATTATGGCATCGATTGGAAAAATATCAAAAGAAACCGGTGTGCCGATTGTGACTGGCGACACGAAAGTTACGGAAAAAGGAAAAATAGACAAAATTGAAATTACTACTTCCGGAGTGGGAATGGCCCAAAAAATAATTTCCAATGGCGGAGCGAAGCCAGGAGATGTTGTTATTTCTTCCGGCGATTTGGGCGAGCATGCAGTAGCGCTTCTGGCAACAAGATTTAATTACAAAACTAAAATAAAAAGCGATTGCCAACCAATCCTCAAGGAAATCCAAAGTATCAGAAATTATCTGACTTCTGCCAAGGATCCGACGCGCGGGGGAATTGCGGAAGTTTTGAATGAAATCGCCGGTAAATCCAAAGTAAAAATAATTTTGGAAGAAAAGAACCTGCCTTTTAAAAAGGAAACCGTGGCGCTTTCGGAACTTCTGGGAATTGATAAATTCGCTTTTCCATCTGAAGGTCGGTTTGTCGGCACAGTACCGCAAAAACAGGCCCAAAAAGTGCTAAAAATATTACAGAAATTCAACAAGGAAGCGAAGGTAATCGGCCGGGTTGAACACGGAAAAGGGCTTTATTTAAGCACAAACTTAGGTTCTCAAAAACTGATCGAAATGCCGAGAGGCAAATTAATTCCGCGGATCTGTTAAAAAATAGCGTATGATCTGTCCGAAACTCAGTCCCGCGTCGCCGACCGGGACTGTTTTATTTTTATAAGCGCCTTTAGATTCTAAATAATGGGAAATTATTTTATTATTAGCAATGCCGCCAGCCATAAATATATTTTTTTGTTCTTGGCTTTTAATCTGTAGTTTTATAATTTCATATAAACCATGAGCAATATAAAGTTGTGCGGTAGCGGCGAGGCGCTTTTTATCTTTTTTTATATTTTTTATTAAATATTCAAAAAGGGGAATAGTTTGCAGAATGTATAGTTTTTCTTTTTTATCATAAATTATTTTTGGTTTTAAATCGGTATAGGGCTTGGTTGAATTTTTTTCCAGAAGATCAATTGGTTCGTGCTTGTAGTTTCTTTTATTTCTACAAAAGCCCAGAAAAATTGAAACCGCATCCAAGATTCTTCCGGTGCTTGAAGTTTCAACGCAGTTGAAATTTTTTTGCAATTGATTATACAAAACTTCGAATTCGTTTTTGGAATAATATTTTTTTACGTATTTATATACTGCTTCTTTATCTAAGAATTTACTCAAAATACTGATCGACATCCTGGTTGGTTCTTGAATGGCTAAATCCCCGCCGATCAGTATCTGGTTTTCCAAATGTCCAATCCGGTCGATACTTTCGATTTTCGACTCTCGACTTTTAACTTTGAATACTTCGCCACCCCAGATTTTGCCATCTAGGCCGTAGCCGGTGCCATCCAACGCGACGCCATAAAAAGAATTTTTAATTTCATCCGCCACGGCGGATGAATTTTGAATAAATTGGTCACCTACCACAGAAAAGATGTGGGCGATATGATGTTGGACTTGAATATGTTTAGCTTTGAATTGTTTGGATAATTTTTGACCTAAAATAGTCGTTTTGTATAACGGATGTAAATCGGTCAATATAATACCGGGAGTTATTTCATTTTGTTTTAAAAAAATATTTAATTCTTTTTGAAATTTGTTAAAATTCGTGTCTTCTAGAAGGTCGCCAAAATCTTCGGAAAAATAAAGCTTTCCGTTATGGAAAACAGAAAAATTACCAGCCGATTCAGGACCAAGGGCTAAAACTGTCTTCTTTGTGTCGAACCTCAAATCAAGTATTTTCATTAACTTCATTATACCAATTTTTTGCTAAAAAAGTACATTTGGCAGGGAAATAATACAAATAATAGCTTGTATCACTTGACAGGTGGCTAAAAAAGGTATTTAATACTTTAACACAATAAAAAAAGGAGGATGCGATAAATGATAAGGATTTTTAAGGATGGCGTGGAGGTGATTAAGGAAAATAATTCAGGGGAAAAAGGCGAGAGTATTGTTAAAGAGGTTCTTTTAATGCCGGTCGAAGAGACCTTTAAAAAAGCAGTAAATGTCCGAAAAAGACCAGAAGAAGATCGAATAATCGGCATTCCTAAGGGGGAGCTCGTTGTGATTAGGCGGGCGGAGCTTGTTCTCGAAGGATGCCCCCCAAAAACAATTATTATTGGGGTACTAAGCAGGGCATTGACCGTAGAGGAGGTTAAAAAACATCGAATCCCTTCCAAGGAATGCCCATATAATAATGAATGTAACAGGCGGGTTGCTCTAACCAAGATATCTTCCTTCAGCTGTACGCCCTGCGAAGTTTTTCAAAATTATCTGCAGGCCGGAAAAACGAGAAAGAATTAAAAAAGTACAATATTGATTACGGATAGCTTTTCTAAGCTATCCGGCTTTTTATTTTGGGCAGTTTTATGGTAAAATATAAAGCGTATGGAACACCGCAAAACTTTTTTTAAACCCAAAGTTGCCATTGTCAGTCTGACGTCTTGTGAGGGTTGTCAATTTGCGCTCTTAGATTTGGGCGAGCGTTTTTTGGATTTTGCCAATAAAATCGAAATGATGGATTTTCGGCTGATTGAAGATGAAGAGGATGCGGGCCTAAAGCTGGACATCGGCATTGTCGAGGGCACGCCGATAACTGAAGATAATGTGAAAACCTTGCAAGAGCTCAGAAGGCGGAGCAAAATTTTGGTGGTTTTGGGCAATTGTGCGGCCATGGGCGGTATCCCGGAGATTAAAAACTATCATGAAGGGGCAAACACTATCAAGCATGTCTACAAATATATGCACGGGATCAATAATCCGGAAATTAGGGAAGTTGATAATTTTGTGAAAGTTGATTTTACTTTTCCCGGCTGTCCGATCAACGCGGAAGAATTCTTGAAATATATGCCGGAGATTCTGGAGGGCAGGATTCCGCAGATACCGGATCAGCCGGTGTGTGTGGAATGCAAAGCGGCGGGGAACAAATGTCTGCTTTTGGAAAACAAACCTTGTTTTGGTCCGATGATCTTGGGCGGCTGCAATGCAGTGTGCCCGACTTCTCGCATGGGTTGCCAAGGCTGCCGCGGGCTGCGTCCCAAAGGCAACGTAACAGCTATGCGCCAAGCTTTGAAACGTATGATGACGGATGAAGAATTTGAAAATACAACGGAAATATATGGGCTGCGGGATGATGTGGAAGAGCGGATAAAAAAGGAGAACAAATAAAATTCATGAATATCAAAATAAATCACATTGCAAAGATGGAAGGGCACGCCGGCTTTATGGCCAGTGTGGTGAGAGGTGATGTCAAGTCAGCCAAGCTGGAGGTGCAGGAAGGCATCCGCTTGATTGAAGGCGTTTTGATCGGCCGTCATTATGCGGATATGCCGATCGTGGCTCAAAGAATTTGTGGCATCTGCCCGGTGGTGCATAATTTGACTTCCATCAAGGCCTTGGAAAATGCGATGAAGGTGCAAGTCACGCCGGAAACAAAAAAATTGCGGGAAATTATGGAGCTGGGCCAGATTATCCACTCACATGCCCTGCATCTGTTTTTCTTGTCGCTAGCGGATTTTTTGGATATGGATAATGATATACAATTGATCAAAGAATATCCCGAAGAAACTAAAAAGGCCGTTCGTATCCGGGAGTTTGGCATGGCAATTGTAAAAGTTATCGGCGGGCGTGTCGTGCATCCGCTGACCAATGAAGTAGGCGGCTTTAAGAAAGCACCCAACGAAGAAGATTTGCGCAAAATTGTCGCAGATAGCGAGGAGATCTTACGGGAAGCGTTGGATCTGGCAGAGTTTTTTAAAACAATCAAGATTCCGGATTTTTCCCGTGTTACCGAATACGTATGTTTGGGCAAACGACCAAACTATTCCATTTATGATGGAGATATCGTTTTTTCCAAGGGCCTGCATATTCCAGTGAGAAAATTTGAAGATAATTTTCAAGAGCTGCAGAAACAAAACGAAGTCATAAAAAAAGTCGAACATGCCGGGAAAAGCTACATGATCGGAGCGATTGCCAGGATCAATATAAATCACAGCAAATTAAATCCATACGCGCAAAATTATCTGGAAAGCCTGAAATGGAAATTTCCTGATTTCAATCCGTTTCACAATATTTTGGCGCAAATGATCGAGATTATCCATTCAATCGAGGAGTCTGTAAAACTTCTTAAGGAGCTTTTGAATTCGGATTTGAATGAGGTCGTGACTAAGCCATACAAAACGAGGCAAGGAGTCGGCGTAGCAGCAGTAGAGGCACCGCGGGGGACGCTTTATTATCATGTTGAGGTGGATGCCAGGGGCTATATCAAGAATGTGAACATCATTACTCCGACGGCGCAATTTCTGGCTAATTTAGAGGACGATATCATGGAATACATCCCGGGAATATTGGATTTAAGCAATAAAAACCGAGAGAGAAAATTAAGGGCGTTTATCCGCGCTTACGATCCGTGTATTTCGTGCGCGGTTCATTAATTTTTAAAATAAAAAATTATGACAGAATTAAACCAGGTTTATAAATGCAATGTCTGCGGCAATATGGTCGAAAGTATTCATATTGGTGTTGGAGAGCTGGTTTGTTGCGGTCAGCCGATGGATCTTCGAGTGGAAAAAAACGAAGGCGAGGGCCAGGAAAAACACATACCCATTATAGAGAGGACCAGTGATGGAGTAATTGTGAGCGTTGGAAGCAAGCCGCATCCGATGGAGTCCGAACACTACATAGAATGGATCGAAATTGTCACTGAACATCGGACATACAGGAAACAATTGGAGCCCAATATGGATCCGCAGGCTGAATTTTTTCTGGAAGCGGAACATATCCAGGCTCGGGCCTATTGTAATTTGCATGGTTTGTGGACCTCTTAAAAGATATGCATGATTTTTTATTAGCTAAAGAAATAATCGATAACGTTTTAAAAATTGTTGAAGAAAAAAAACTTGAGCATATCCAAAGCGTTGATTTTGAGATTGGCATGATTGCTCTCGCGCACGATGGATTTTCCGAGCACGTAGAAGACATCAATATTGAAAATCTGGAATTTGGGCTTGTTAGTATTGCGAAAAACACAATCTTAAAAGACACGGCATTTAATATTAAAAAAGTCGAGGGGGATTCTTGGAAAATAACAAAAATTAAAATATAAAATTATGACAAAAATCGCAATTAACGGTTTTGGCCGGATCGGTCGGCCGTCGTTCAAAATCGCTTTTGAAAAAGATGATTTGGAAATTGTGGCGATCAATGATCTCACGGACTTGAAAACTGCGGCACATCTTTTGAAGCATGATTCTTCCTATGGACATTATGGGAGAAACGTTGAAATTAACGAGGCAAGTTCAGAACTGATCGTGGATGGCAAAAATATAAAATATCTGATGGAAGCTAATCCGGAAAAACTGCCCTGGCATGATCTGGAAGTGGATGTGGTTTTGGAATGCACCGGGATTTTTAATGATCGTGACGGAGCGCAAAAGCATTTAATGGCCGGCGCGCGCAAAGTTATCTTATCGGCTCCGCCCAAAGGCGATATCCCGGTCTATATTATTGGCATCAATGAAAATGAATACAATTCTGAAAAGGATAACATTATTTCCAACGGTTCATGTACGACCAATTGTCTAGCGCCGATGATCAAAGTTTTGGACGATAATTTTGGCGTGGAAAAGGGTTTTATGACCACAACACATTCATACACTAATGACCAGCGTTTGCAGGATCTTCCACACAAAGATTTAAGAAGGGCTCGCGCTGCGGCTTTAAATATTATTCCAACCACGACTGGTGCGGCCAAAACCGTCGGTAAAGTTATGAAGCACCTAGCTGGGCAATTAGATGGAATTTCTCTTCGTGTTCCGACTCCGGTAGTTTCCATCGTTGATTTTATCTGCATGCTCAAAAAAGAGGCGACTGTGGAGGAGATAAATTCAGCTTATAAAAAAGCGGCCGAAGGCGAACTAAAGGGAATTTTAAACGCGACCGAAGAAGAACTGGTTTCGATGGATTTCAAAGGCGATCCTCATTCTGGCATTGTTGATTTGCCGCTGACGATGGCCAATGGAAACATGGCGAAAGTTGTTGGGTGGTATGACAATGAATGGGGATATTCCAATAGATTAGTGGAGATGGCGGAATATATATCAAAATAAACAAATAATTTTATGTATGACATCATTATAAAAAACGGAACCATCATCGACGGTACGGGGAAGCCGATGTACAAGGCAGACATCGGGATTAAAGAAGATAAAATTGTAAAAATCGGTCAGCTGCATAATGAAAAATGGGAGATCGAAATTGATGCAACAGATAAATTGGTCTGTCCTGGATTTGTTGATGTTAACAATCACAGCGATGCTTATTGGGAGATTTTTAAAAATCCAGATCTTGAAAGCTTGGTTTACCAAGGCGTGACGACGATTGTTGGAGGGAACTGCGGTTCGTCACTGGCGCCTCTTGCTGACGCGCAAACGCTTGCTTCGATTCAAAAGTGGGCCAATATAAACCAAGTTAATTTTAACTGGTTGAAGCTTTCTGAATTTTTGGACGTCATTGAGGATAAAAAATTATCAGTTAATTTTGCGACTTTAGTCGGTCATGGCACCTTACGAAGAGGTATCCTTAAAGATCAGATGAGAAATCCGAACCCCAAAGAGGAGGCCTTTATTGAAAAAATGCTTGCGGGCTCATTGAAAGAAGGGGCACTGGGGATGTCATCGGGCTTGGTTTATACACATGCGCGTTCTGCCACTACGGAAGAGCTCATAAAATTGGCGAAAATTATTAAAAAATATAATGGTGTCTACGTGTCGCATATACGCAACGAGAGAGAGGGATTTATTGAAGCAGTTGAAGAAGCCATTCGAGTTGCCGAAGAATCAAAAGTCAAACTTCATATTTCCCATTTGAAAGTTATGGGTGAAAAAAATTGGTACTTCATGGATGAAGCTTTATTTCGTCTAGGGAAGGCTAAAGAAAGAGGACTGGACGTAACTTTTGATGTTTATCCATATACCAATACGGGAACAGTTTTGTATACGTTGCTTCCTAACTGGGTAAGTGATGGGGGTAAAAAGATGATGCTTAGCCGGCTGCGCGATCCCTTGATCCGCACCAAGGTCGTGGAGGAAATGAGAGAGTCTGGATTTGATTTTTCTAAAATTGAAATCGCAATCTCTTCTCTGGGCAAAACTCTTGCCAGGCGAAGCATACGAGAAATAGCGGAAGCACAAGAAAAATCAGTGGAAGACGCGGTGGCCGATATTTTAATTGCTTCCGAGGGTAGAGTTATTACTTCTATGGAAGTCTTAAGCGAAGAAAATATTGAAAAAGCTATATTGAGTCCGCTGGCGATAATTAGCAGCAATGGTTCGGGTTACAACATAGCACATTCGAAAACGGGTGAATTGGTTCATCCAAGAAGTTTTGGTGCGTTTGCGAAAATTTTTGCCAAATATGTTTTGGGTAAAAGAATTTTGAGTTGGGAGGAGGCAGTTAGAAAAATGACATCCGCGCCAGCGCAAAAATTCGGCATTGAAAAAAGAGGAGAAATAGCTGAAAAATATTTTGCTGACATCGTGGTTCTCAATAGTGACACGATTTCGGATTTGGCTACCGTTGATAATCCTTACCAATATAGCAAGGGGATAGAGGTCGTCTTGGTTAACGGTCAGCTTGTTGTGGCTGACGGCAAGTATACGGGCATACGTAACGGAGAAGTAATAAAGAGATAAAAAATGATCATCGGTGATCTAAAAAATAAAAAAGTCACAGTGATGGGGCTTGGTCTCCATGGCGGCGGAATTGGCACCGTACGTTTTTTGGTTGCTGCCGGAGCAAAGGTAATTGTTACGGATTTGAAATCTATGGAAGAATTGGCTCCATCTCTAGAAAAATTAAAAGATTTGAAGGGCGTCGAATATGTTTTGGGGCAGCACCGCTCAGAAGATTTCACTTCAGTTGACACGGTGATGATGAATCCTGCAGTTTCTTGGAATAACAAGCACATAAAACTAGCTCTTGAGAAAAAGATTCCGGTAGAAATTGATTCCAGCCTTTTCTTTAAGCTCTGCAAAAATCCTATCGTCGGAGTGACTGGGACTAGGGGGAAGACTACGGCCGCCAGCTTGATTTATGAAATTTTGAAGGTTGCTGGTAAAAATCCGATCAAAGTCGGTATTGGTCAGATTTCTGTTTTAGATAAATTGAAAGAGCTCAAAAAGGACAGCATCGTAATTTTTGAACTTTCTAGCTGGCGACTTTCCGCCCTGGGTAGATATAAATTGAGTCCAAAGATTTCTGTCATTACCAACATCTATCCTGATCACTTGAATTATTATAAATCGATGAAAGAATACATCGCGGATAAGAAAAATATTTTTTTAAATCAGAAAGCTAGTGGTGTGTGCGTGATTAATTATGACAGTGAAATTTTGCGCAGTTTGGAACCGGAGATAAAAGCGGAGGTCATAAAATTTTCTATGCAGAAAATTTCTAACGGCAAAACGGTTTATATTGATAATGAAGAAGTTTATCTGAACAACGGCATAGACGATAAAAAAATTATGGATGTTTCGGCAATAAAAATTCGCGGACGACATAATTTACAAAATATTTTGGCAAGCATCGGAGCTGCACAGGCGCTGGGCGTGGACATGAATTATATAAAAAAAGGCATTTTAGAGTTTAAGGACTTGCCGCATCGTTTGGAGTTTGTGAGAGAGTTGGATGGCGCGAAATATTACAATGACACCTGTGCCACTTCACCGGAGGGTGCGATTGCTGGAATTAATTCTTTCACGGAACCGATTATTTTGATTGCAGGCGGCAGTGACAAAAATTTGAATATGAGAGGGTGGGCCCAAGCTATCCATGAAAAAGCCAAGGGCGTTATTTTTTTGAAAGGCGAGGGGACAAATAAAATCATTTCAGAGCTTAGAAAAATTTTTAATGATCCGGAAAAAGATTTTACCATTGTGGAATCAATGGAGAAAGCTGTAGAATTAGCCAAAAATTCGGTGGAAAAAGGAGATGTGGTCTTGCTGTCTCCCGGGGCAGCCAGTTTCGGTTTGTTTATCAATGAATTTGATCGGGGGAACAAATTCAAGGAAGCGGTGAAAAATTTGAAATAAGCCAACTTTTTGGCTATAGGAATTGACTATAGACAGGTTTTATTTTATTTGATACAATTAGTTACAGTTTTTTTGGCCCTTAGCTTAGTTCCCGCCAGAGGCGGGCAGGGTCCGAGCGCCGTAATAAAAGTGAGTTTTACAATCCGAATGTTATCTGGGCCCTTAGCTTAGTTGGTAGAGCGCCTCGTTTGCACCGAGGAGGTCAGGAGTTCGAATCCCCTAGGGTCCACAAATATGCTAAAATATGAAAAATGGGCGATTAGCTCAGCTGGTTAGAGCGCGTCACTGATAATGACGAGGTCCGAGGTTCGAGTCCTCGATCGCCCACAAAATAAGCTAAAAAACACCATTTTTTTGATGTCTTGACATTAAAGTTAGAATACTGTAAGCTGAAAGTAATAAAAGCCCCGAGGGCTTTTTAAAAAACCTCAAAAATATGAATAAAATAACTCAATTTTTAAGAGAGGCTAAGGCGGAACTTTTGAAAGTAAATTGGCCTTCGAGGCAGCAGTCTATAAACTATACTTTGATGGTTATTGCTATCAGCATAGTTGTGGCTCTTTTTCTTGGAGGATTAGATTATTTTTTTGGTTACATTTTAAAAACTTTTATCGTAAAATAATATGGCAAAACAAACGCAACATCACGGCAGAGCTTGGTATGTTATCCATACCTACAGCGGATATGAGGATAATGTGGCGAGAAATCTGAAACAAAGGATAGAATCCATGGATATGCAAGATCTGATTTTCGAAGTGATGGTTCCGATTGAGAAAAAAATAAAGATAAAGGCTGGCAAAAGAACAGTGGTTGAAGAAAAAATCTACCCAGGCTATGTATTGGTAGAAATGATCGTAACAGACGCGTCTTGGTATGTGGTACGCAATACTCCAAACGTAACGGGATTTATCGGTTTGGGTACTACACCGACTCCGGTTGATCCTGCCGAAATCGAGATGCTTAAGAAAAGAATGGGCGTGGCTGAGCCGAAATATAAAATTGATGTTAAAGTCGGAGAATCAGTTAAAATTATTGATGGACCATTCAAAGATTTCGATGGCAAGGTAGACGAGGTAGATGAAGCCAAGGGCAAGGTCAAAGTGTTAGTTTCTATCTTTGGTCGGGAAACCCCAGTAGAATTAGACTTCTTACAAATTAATAAGATATAAAAAAGTATATGGCTAAAAAGATTAAAACAGTTATCAAATTGCAAATCCAAGCTGGTAAGGCTAATCCAGCACCGCCAGTCGGGCCAGCGCTTGGTCAGCACGGTGTAAATATTCAGGAATTTTGCACCAAATTTAATGAGGCGACTAAAGACAAGATGGGAGACATTATTCCAGCTGAAATCACTGTGTTTGAAGACCGGACCTTTACTTTTGTTCTGAAGACTCCGCCTGCTTCTGATTTGCTGCGCAAGGCGGCAAAAATCGAAAAGGGTGCTGGAAATCCACTGAAAGACAATGTTGGAAAAATAACCAAGGCGCAGTTGCGTGAAATAGCGGAAAAGAAAATGTCGGATCTGAACGCTAATGATGTCGATGCAGCCGAAAAAATAATTGCTGGCACAGCCAGATCAATGGGGGTTAAGATCGAATAATTTTTTAATTTGCGGGAGCTAGCCTTGGGCTGACGTTAAAACCGCGAAAATATATGAAAAGAGGAAAAAAATATCGAGCGATTGCCGATAAGATAGATAAAAATAATATCTATTCCGTAGAAGAGGCGGTCAAATTGATGAAAGAAAACAAAATCGCCAAATTTAACGAGTCAGTAGAGGTTCACATTAAAACCAATGTGGATACGAAAAAGGGCGACCAACAGATTCGCGGTACGGTGATTCTGCCCCATGGAACCGGCAAAAGTAAAATAGTAGCGGTGATAACTTCAACTTCGGAAAAAGAAGCGAAGGAGGCCGGAGCGGACATTGTTGGCGGAGAAGAATTGATTGAAAAATTCAGCAAAAAAATCAATTTTGATGTTTTGGTCGCAACTCCAGAAATGATGCCCAAACTGGCCAAGGTTGCGAAGATACTCGGTCCCAAGGGCTTGATGCCAAATCCGAAAACTGAAACCGTGACGACTAAAATTAAGGAAACTGTGGAAGCGTTGAAAAAAGGTAAGGCAGCTTTCAAAAATGACGATACATCAAATATTCATCAGCCGGTCGGAAAAATTTCTTTTGAAGATAACAAATTAGTTGAGAACATAAAAGCATTTATTGAAGCGATTGAAAAAAGTAAGCCGGCCACTTTCAAGGGTAAGCTCATTGCTAATATAACCGTCTGTTCGACGATGGGCAGAGGAATACGGATAAAAGTATAATATTTTCTATGTATTTTGAAAAACCTCGTTCCGCCAGCTGGCGGAGGCGAGGTTTTTTATTGACTTGATAACTAATTTCCAGTAAAATTATAAAGTGTTGATAATCAAATAATCTTATATGAATGGAGAATAAAAAAATTGTGATCGGTCTTTTGGGCGAGAGTGGATCAGGGAAGGACACGGTTGCCAAGTACCTAAAGGAAAAATATGGAGCAAATTTGATGCGCTTTGCTGATCCAATCAAAGAAACACTGCATATTTATTTTGAACAAAGCTCAAGAGAGGATCAACAGTGGTTGGCATTGGAATTTAGAAAAAGATTTGGAAATGATATTTTATCGCGGGCGATAAGAAAAAAAATAGACAACACCGATGGATTGGTAGCTGTTAATGGACTCCGTTTCTGGGAAGATTATGATTTTGTCAAAGGATTTGGGCCTGGCTATGTTTTATATATTACCGCTGATCAAAAATTGCGTTGGGAAAGGACGGCTGGAAGAGGCGAGAAAGCGGATGATGATATTACGTTCGAAAAATTTCAGGAGATGGAACGAGTTGAAACAGAAATTCATATTCCAGAAATTGGCGCTAAAGCTGATTTTAAGATAGTAAACGAAAAAGATCCGGAATCTTTACTCAGATCGGTAGATGAAATTATGGCGAAAATACTTAAATAGCCCGCAATAAAAGCCGTTTTCTGTAAAGAGCGGCTTTTTTGACCAACAAAACAAAAGGAGGTAAAATAGAGGAACCCATCTAAGCAATAACTTCAAATAAAACCATGATCTAATTCTGAATTATTAATGTGGACGGAGCATAATTTATAATTAGACTTTTTGTTGCTTCAGTGCAACATAAGATTTTCACAAAATAAAATGAAGAAATTACAAAAACAAGACCCGAAAATTTATAATGCAATCAAGAAAGAAATTAAAAGGCAAGAAGAAGAGCTAGAACTCATACCTTCTGAAATCGCGGCTTCAATCCCGGTGATGGAGGCTTTGGGATCAGTTATGACCAACAAGTATAGCGAAGGATATCCGCATAAAAGATATTATGGCGGACAGCCAAATACGGACGAGATAGAAGATATCGCCATTGAACGGGCCAAGAAACTATTTAAAGTTCCACATGCCAACGTGCAGCCGTATTCCGGAAGTCCGGCAAATCTTGCAGTGTATGTTGCGGTGTGCAATCCTGGCGATACAATTATGGGGCTCAATCTTCTTGATGGCGGACACCTGACCCACGGCTGGAAGGCCAGCGCCACCAGTATGTTTTATAAATCCGTTCCGTATCATGTAAAACCGGATGGCTATCTTGACTTGAAAGAAATTGAAAAATTGGCGACAAAACATAAGCCGAAATTAATTTGGGTCGGGGCGACTGCTTATGTGAGAGAATTTCCTTTTGAAAAGTTGGCAAAAATTGCGGACAAGGTTGGTGCCTATCTTGCAGCGGATATTGCGCACATTGCGGGCCTGGTGGTCGCGGGTGCACACAAAAGTCCCGTTAAATACGCACATATTGTGACGACTACAACGCATAAAACTTTGCGCGGGCCAAGGGGAGGGATGATTATGGTTACGCAAAAGGGACTCAAAAAAGATCCGGAGCTGGCGCAAAAAATCGATCGGGCGATATTTCCGAATTTGCAAGGAGGTCCGCATAACCATCAAACGGCGGCTGTTGCCGTTACTTTGGGAGAAGCCATGAAGCCATCGTTTAAAGTTTGGGGCAAGCAAGTTGTAAAAAATGCCAAGGCGCTGGCAAGCGAATTGATGAAAAATGGAGTAAGATTAGTGAGTAACGGAACGGATAATCACATGATGCTCATTGATTGCGGGAAGGGGCGGGGAGTATTGCTACAAAATGCTCTGGAAGAGGCAGGCATGACTGTAAACAAAAACACTATTCCTGCTGATCCTTCTTCGCCGTTCTATCCGAGCGGAGTCAGGCTAGGCACCCCTTTTATCACGGTTCGAGGCATGAAGGAAAAAGAAATGAAAATTATTGCCGGATGGATCGCTGAAGTGATGGCGGATGTTAAGGAGTTTCAGTTTCCGGAAGATAAAGAAAAAAGAAAAGAAGCTCTGAAAAAATTCAGGAAATACATAGCTTCAAGCAAAAAACTCAAACAAATTCGCGCGGATATCAAAAATTTGTGCAAAAAATTCCCCCTGTATAAAGATTTAAAATGGTAACTTTTTACCGTCATGCAAAGTAGGAAAATAATCGCTATTCTTGGTCTGCCTGGTTCAGGAAAATCGGAAGTGATAGATTTTATCATTGAAAAATATGGATGGCCGAAAATTTATTGCGGAGAGCCAACTTTTGATGAACTCCGACGGCTCAAGTTGCCATTCACCGAGAAAAACGAAAGAATGGTTAGGGAGGGATTGCGGAAAAAATTTGGCTCTCGTTATTACGGCGAGCAGGTAATAAAAAAGATTAAGAAAATAGGAGGCAATAAAAATATCATACTGGAGAGTTTTTATACTTGGGATGAATATATTTTATTCATGGAAAAATTCAAAACTGATTTTATCACTCTCGCTGTCCACGCTTCTCCGAAGATTAGATACAAAAGACTTAAGGACCGCAAAGAGCGTCCGCTTACTAAGAAAGAGGCGCAGGGGCGCGATTATGCCCAGATAGAAAATTTGAAACAGGGTGGTCCGATTGCTGTGACGGATTATATGATTGTAAATGAAAGCACTAAAGAAGAATTGAGAAAAAATGTGGATAATATAGTTAAAAAACTAAAGAAATAAAATTATGCCGCAAATTAAGAAAAGAAACATGAAAAAGAAACGCGCTTCTGTTGCTTCGAATGTTTTTGATTCCGAGTTGGTTTTTGGGAATCGGGTTGTATCTGATTACAAAAAATTGAAAAAAGCAGTTGAACATTGCAAGGGATTAGGGCTTGGAATTGTCCTGACATCCGGAACCTGGGACTTGGTGCATATTGGTCACGCCCGCTATTTTCAGGAGGCGAAAAGACACGGTGATTTGCTGGTGGTCGGAGTTGACAGTGATGAAAAAGTGCGCAATCGCAAGGGTCCCGATCGTCCTATTGTTCCGGAAGACGAGCGTATGGAAATGGTCACTCATCTGAGATATGTCGACCTGGTTTTTTTGAAACAGGCGCATGATCCCAAGTGGCACCTGATTAAACTCATAAGACCGGATGTTTTGATACTGACCGATGAAACATACAATAAAAAAACCCAGAAAGAACTGAAAAAGTATTGCGGTGAAATAGTGGTTTTGAAACCGCAAGCTACGACCTCAACCAGTGCTAAAATCAGAAGACTGCAAATTTCTACTGCCAAAAAACTTCAGGATAAGCTGACCCCGAGACTGATGCAAACAATAGAAGACGTGTTATCGGAAATTAAAGAAGAAAAACTAAAAAAATGAAAAAAGTTACCTTAGCATATGTTCCGGTTTTGCATGAAGGCTACCGGCGTTTTCTGGAAAAATATCAGAATGCCAATCTTTATATTTTAGGACCTGATATAATTTCAGAATTTTCGCAACTCTCAAAAGAAATACGGCAACTTGATCCGGAGATCGTGAAAAAATCGATAGAAAGCTGGGGGATTCACAAAAATATTTTTATCTCCAACAAAAAAGAAATTCAGAAAATTAGAGATGAGGCGGAGGAAATTGTCATGCCGGACGAGGACATTATGCATGAGCTGGCGGAAAAATATTTTTCGGATAAAAAAATTATTTTTGACGCAATCTTTTTGCGCTGGGATAAACACAGCACTACAAAAGAAAAAGAGGTGAGTTTCGATCGTAAAATTTCGGTTGATGAATTTGACAAAGAAATGATCTTGACGGCAGATGCGGAAGGGCAAAAGAGTTCAGATTGGTGGCGAAGAATTGGTTCGGTGGTTGTGAAAGATGGAAAAACAATAATCTCAGCTCACAACAAGCATGTTCCGTCTGAGCATATGCCATATGTCAATGGCGATCCGCGCAGTAATTTTCATAAAGGCGACCATCTAGAGCTTTCTTCAGCCATCCATTCGGAAGCGGCGGCCATTGCGGAAGCGGCGAGACTTGGGATCAGTTTGGAGGGCGCTAGTATTTATGTCACAACTTTCCCATGTCCGCCATGTGCCAAGTTGATTGCTTATTCTGGTATCAAGAAAATTTATTACAACATCGGCTATGGAGTTTTGGACGGTGAAAGCATTCTGAGGGACAAGGGAGTGGAAATTATTTTTGTAGACGTGGACATTCCGCAGAAAAAAGGACTGGGGGATATTGAGTATAAAAAATAAAAATACTTTGGATAAAAAATAAACCCCCGAGTGATTTGGGGGTTTTTGCTGTTTCCAGCAAGGCAGCTCGGTTTATTTCAGTCTTTCCTTTCGTGCATTTTCTTTTTCGGGGCTGCGGTCCTTGAAGAGTGTCTCGGCTACCGGCTCTGTACCATGTGGAACCACTATACTTTCGAAGTAGTGGTCGTCGGGCAAAGAACTGGCGTTCAGCGCTCTGTCACCGAAACGATGAATGATACCTCCACCGCGGAGGCTGAGTTCTTTGATCAACCAGTACCTGGCTTTGAAAATCTCTTCCATTTCTTTCGGTGCCAGTTCTTGCATTCTGATATGACGCTTAGGTATTATCAGATACATGTCACGTCCGGGTTTTGGGTATGCGTTTTTGCGTACAACGACCAGCGAAAATTCAGCGATAATAGCGCTTCCTTGTATTGCATCCGGCAGACACCAGGCGCATCCATGCTTTGCTGCTTTTTCTGTTGCCCTCATCTGTTCTTTTGAACGAACTGTGCTTGGGTCGACTTTAAAAGGTTTTTTCATTACTCCTCCTCCTTTGCGCCTTTGGCGTCTTAAATTTATTGAATTTCAAATAAAAACCATAGCAAAAATATACCTCGCAATAAGGATTTTGTCAATGATTTCTACTTCAAGTATGGTTTATTTAAATTTTTATAGCCCAGTTTTACTTTTAACTTTTCATATTCCGCATCTGTGCCTTTGGCGTTGCCGACAATAAGTTGTGCGTGGAAATGTTCGACACTGCCGCCGGTATATTCTGTTTTGCCAAAGCGTATGAAAAACGAACCACCTTCAATTTCAAACTCCTTTTCTGCCCACCCAATTAATTCAAACAATTCCTTAGCTCCATCTGAGCTAATTTCTGAAGGAAGGGTAGTATGTTTTTTATAAACGAAAAGCAAGCTTACCCTTGTTCCTTCGTAGGGGTTCATATTTTCCGTAGCATACCACCATTTGGTTTCTTTCAAGATCGGATTTGGATGATATTTAGTGAAATATTCCGGGCAGAAAGGGCACACGCCATCTTCCGCGATTTTGCGCATCAGCTCAATTTGCTTGGGAGTGCGCGCATGATTAAAATCCAAAAATCCAATTTTTTCTTTTTTTGTGTATTTTTTTGCTTTGTCCATATAGTTTATATCATTACCGGTATACCTTTTATTCCCGGATGCGGGTCATAATCGCTAAGTTCGAAATCTTCTTTTCTGAAAGCGAACAAGTCTTTCTTTCCAGTGTTCATTTTCATCGTTGGAAATAGACGTGATTCTCGTTCTAGCATCTTTTCTACAGCCGGAATCTGGTCAATATAAATATGAGCATCGGATATTGTGTGGACATATTCGTAAGGTATAGTTCCGGTTGCGTGCGCCAGCATCATGGTCAGGGCGGCATATTGAACCATGTTAGAAGGAACACCTATCGGTACATCGCCAGATCTTTGAATCATATTGAGAATAAGCTTATTATCTATGATTCTAATGTGAAGCCACCCATGGCAAGGGCAAACAACCACTTTCTGAACCTTGCCTTTACCTCGGCCGTTGTATTGTGGAATCCAGGGAGAAATGAAATGCGTGCGCAGTTGCGGCTCTTCCTTGATTTGTTCAACGATGTGTTGAAACTGGTTGAATGTCTTTCCTTCAGCAGTCGGAAAATCATGAAAAGCGGCTCCATACGAACCAGGCCCGAGATCTCCGGTAGTAAGTCCTCTTTTGGAACATTTTTTTTCTGTGCACCAATCTTTCCACCAATAGACGCCAAATTTTTCAAGTTCTTCGACGGTGCGAGCTCCATTTATGAAAGCGCAAATTTCCGCGATAGCTTGTTGCCAGATCGTGACCGGCAAAGCTGACATTTTTGGAGCCATATTTCTTTCAGTAATCATCGGGAAGCCGTTATCCAGTCTGAAACGCATGGGACGTGCCCCAACGAGAGTAATAGCGTCTGTGCTAGGACCCACCTTGCCAGAAGTGAAATCGGACCGGATACCTTTTTCAAGAATTTCTTTTAGGAGTTCCTTGTATTGGTTGTCCGGACTTCTTTCGCCGAGGGGCTTCATTTTGACAATGTCTTCAAACATAGTTTTTGCTAAAAGTTTAATGGTTATTACCCTTAGGACTTACGCATTTGTCTCAAAAATTCCTATAGCGACCCCGTAAAAGCTAAACTAGATGCTCGCTTTTTACTTAAGGCTGTGCCCCGCGAAAAACATCAGCCGTAAGTAATTTTTTCGCCAAACGCATAAGTCCTTGTATTATATCCCATGACGGTTAGTCTGCCAAATTGGCTCATTTGGATTATTTTTGTCCTTTTGATATAATAAAATAACGATAAATTAAGACAAAATATGATTTCAATTATTGTGGCAATCGGCAAAAACAGAGCCATCGGACGCAAAAATCAGTTGCTGTGGGATATCCCGGAGGACATGGACCATTTTCGGAAAACCACATCCGGCCGTACTGTCATCATGGGCGACAGGACATTCGAATCAATCGGCCATCCTTTGCCAAAAAGGAAAAATATCGTAGTGACTCTGAAGGAAAATTACGAGGCTCCCGGTTGCGAGGTGCGTAGTTCTCTGGAAGAAGTTTTGAACGAATATAAAAATAGCGAAGAAGAAGTTTTTGTGATTGGCGGCGGGATAATTTATAAACTATCGTTGCCGTTTGCCGATAAACTATATTTGACGGTCGTGGATGACGCGCCGGAAGATGCGGACACATTTTTCCCTGATTATTCGGAATTTAAAAATGTTGTGAAAGAAGAGTCGATGGATAATGGACAATATAAATTTACCTTCTTGGAATTAACCAGATAAAAATAAATTTATGAATTTTGAAGAGTATCAAACAAAATCCAGGCGAACGGCGCTGTATCCTGATATAGGAAAAAACTTCATTTATCCGACTTTGGGATTGGCTGGAGAATCTGGAGAAGTAGCAGAGAAAATAAAAAAAGTACTTCGGGATAAAGCCGGAATTGTTGACGAGGAAACCAAAGAAATGATAAAGAAAGAATTAGGCGACGTGCTTTGGTATGTGGCGCAACTGGCGTCTGAACTGGGTTTGTCGCTGGATGAAATTGCGGAAAATAATATTATAAAATTAGCTAGCCGGCTCGAAAGAGGAGTGCTGCAAGGCAGTGGGGATAATAGATAATAAATTTATGTCTAAATACATACCAGTAATCGGGATGGAAATTCACGTTGAGCTCAAGACTAAGAGCAAGATGTTTTGTGATTCTAAAAATGGACTAGGACAGGAGTCGGAACCAAATGTGAACATTTGTCCGGTTTGCACCGGCCAACCAGGAACTTTGCCGGTGGCCAATCGGCAAGCGATTGAATTTGTGCAGATGGCCGGATTGGCCCTTAATTGTGAAATTGCCAAAGTTTCCAAATTTGACCGTAAAAACTATTTTTATCCTGATTTGCCCAAAGGCTATCAAATTTCACAATATGACCAACCATTATGTGGAAAGGGCTCGCTGGATATCGATGGCAAAACAATAGGCATCACTCGGATTCACCTAGAAGAGGACACCGGCAAATTGGTGCATCCGAAAAATGTCGATTATTCGCTGGTGGACTTTAACCGAGCCGGGGTGCCGCTAATGGAGCTGGTGACAGAACCAGACATCGAAACGGGAGCAGAAGCCCGTCTATTTTGCCAAAAATTGCAGCAGATTTGCCGATATCTAGGCATTTCGGACGCAGACATGGAAAAGGGCAACATGCGCTGTGAGGCCAATATTTCGCTTTACAAGAAAGGCGAGGAAAAACTAAGTGGCACGAAGGTAGAAGTGAAGAATATAAATTCTTTCAAGTTTGTTGAAAAGGCGATTGATGCCGAAATAAAGCGTCAGACAGCGCTTTTAGGGAAGGACGGAAAGGTGATCCAAGAGACTCGCGGTTGGGATGAAACCAAGGGCGAAACTGTTCCACAACGCGTCAAGGAATCCGCTCACGATTATCGATATTTCCCCGAACCTGACATCCCGCCGTTGCGATTTACGGATGACTACATCGAAAAATTACGCCGCAGCTTGCCGGAATTGCCTGACCAAAAAGAAAAGAGATTTATGGCTGAATATGGTTTGTCTCGCGAAAATATGGATGTCATAACAAGTGACAAAAGTTTAGCTGAATACTTTGAGGAAGTGGTTTCTGAGATCAAAGAAAAAATGAAATGCGGCGAAGTCATTGGTGATGAGGTAAAGTGTTTGAAACTCTCAGCTAATTATATGGTTAGCGAATTACAGAAACATTTGATCAAAAATAGTCACAAAATTGAGGAGATAAAAATAACTCCCGAAAATTATGCCGAACTGATCGGTTTCATAGCAGAAGGAAAAATAAATTCCAGCGCGGCCCAGGCAGTGTTGGAAGAAATGTATCACACTGGCGGTGATCCCTCACAAATCATCGAAGCTAAGGGGTTGATCCAAATGAGCGATGAAGGTGTTCTTGAAGCGATTGTGGATAAGGTGATTAGTAAAAACCAAAAATCATCCGAGGATTATAAAGCTGGCAAGCAGAACGCCCTGCAGTTTTTGATGGGGCAGGTGATGAAAGACTCAAAAGGTAGAGCGAATCCGCAGATAGTGATTGAAATGTTAAAGAAAAAATTAAGTTAAAAAATATGTTATTTAGAAACATCGAAAAAGGGTCGGAAAGCAAGGAAGAAGAGCGGCTTATGGAAGAAAGTATTGGCGGGCCTTGGGATAAAAATTACTCCGAACAGCTGGATGATCAAGGTGAACCGATTGAAGAAGAGGAGCTGGATTTGGTGAATCCGTTTAAAGATTTGGATGAAAAAACCTTAGAAAGGATGAGGTTAGAGACAGAAGAAGAAAGGAGAAAAAATGAAGAAAAGCTTGCTGCTTGACGAAGTTTTTAAGGTTTGCTATGATTGGTAAAATATGAAAATGCCAGCAACAAAATTCAGAAAGAGGCCAATGGTTGTTTCATATTTTCTGAAAAGGGTATTCCGCCAATAGGGCGGATTTTTTTTGGCTCTTTAACAAAACGAAGATCATTAGAATTATTAAAATAATGGCTAGCAAAAAATTTATCAAAGTTAAAAAGGAGGAAGGTCATGTTAACAACCTCGAAGGATGTAGCCTCAAAAAAAGTTGTTTTTGATCAAAGCGATCTGGATGGGATTCCGAATATTCTTTCTGTGGTTTTTGCTGAAACGGCAGGTACAGACTTCCAGCATAGAGCTGAAGTCCTGTTTGAACGGACGGGGGCGATGTTGGATCCAATCGAACTTGGTTATTCGCAAAAAAATATTGCTGATATCGTAACATCTCGCGTCAAAATCATATGCCCTTTCTGCGGGGACGCGTTCATCGGACCATGCTACTGTCTCGGGGAAGGGGTAATCTCATTGCTGGATAAGGAAAAATTTGAAATGATATTATTGAAAAATATCAATGAACAACGGCAAGTGTCTTTGCCCTGAAAGTCCTTAAGTGGTAGTCGAGAAACATGGAAAATAGCAAACTATATTAAACCGGCAAGTTAATTCTTGCCGGGCTTTTTTATTGAATAAAAAATTTTGATTTTCTTTCAATTTTTTTGTAGCTTGCAAGCCATTTTATCCTTTTATCTTTTTGAAACCAAGTCATTTGCCGTTTAGCGTAATCTTTTTCAGCCTGGTAGACTTTTTCAAAAAGTTCCTTTCTGGATATTTTGCCTTGTAAAAACAGAGGAATCCAAAAATAGCCCAAACCGAAGCTTTGAATTTTTTTCCAGCTTAATTTATATTTTTCACGCAAATTTTTAACTTCCTTGATCATGCCTTGCGCGAAGCGTTTTTCAAGACGTTTTTTTATATTTTTTTGTAATTTTTCTTTAGAAACATTTATGCCTATTTGAAGAAAAGTAAACTGTGAGTCGTCGATCGTTAACTGTGAACTAATTTTTGGGACGTATCCCAAAAATTTTGCTATTTCGATTGCCCGAATCAGTCGCACCGGATTTTTTTGGTCGATATTTTTGGCTCTTTCTGGATCAAGTTTTTTGAGCATTTTGAAAAGTGTTTCCGCGGATTTGTTACGTAGCTTGTTACGTAATTCTTTGTTGGGTGCGACTTCTGGGAAATTGACATTGTCCACAATCGCCTTGATCCAAAATCCAGTACCACCACAGATGATAGGTAACTTCCCGCGCTGCAAAATATCCGCAATAATTTTTTCGGCTTGTTTTTTAAATTTTAAAACATTGTAATCAGTTTTTGGATCCACGATATCCAGCATCCAATGTTTGATGCCAGCCATTTCTTTCTTAGTAATTTTTCCAGTACCGACATCCATCCCACGATAAATCTGCCGGCTGTCGGCCGAAATCACTTCGCCGTTGAATTTTTTGGCAAGCTTAACAGCTACCTCTGATTTGCCACTTGAAGTAGGACCAAGGATTACAATAATTTTTCTCCGCCTTGTGTCGACGAGTGTCTTCACGATTCGAGACGGGCCTCGAGATTCCATATATTAGCTTTGGTTACTTTAACTTTAACTATTTTTCCGATCAAATTTTTTCGCTTGCTTTTCAATTTTACATTTTTCATTGTTCTGGTTCTACCGAAGTAAAAACCGTTTTTATAACTTTCAATCAGGACATCCAAAGCTTTCCCTACATATTTTTTGTTATTTTCAAAACTCGTCTTTTTTAAAATTTCATTGAGATATTTTTCGCGATTGACTTTTTCGAGCTTGGAAATGTTATCATGCATATTCCAGGCGGCTGTGCCGGGGCGTGGAGAATACTGCCCGAAAAAGACCATATCATATTTGGCTTCGCGCATAATCTCGGCTGAATCCAAAAATTGTTTTTTGGTTTCTCTGGGAAAGCCGACGATAATGTCTGAGGTTATAGCATAAGGTGCTTCAGGTCTGTATTTTTGGTAAGCCCTTTTAATTTTCTCTACCAGCTTTAAATATTGCTCGGCTGTATATTTGCGATTCATTCTTCGCAAAATTTCATTCGAACCGGATTGGATGGGCAAGTGAAAACATTCGCAAACCTTTTCACATTTGGCGACTGTTTCAATCATTTCATCAGTGACGTCTTTTGGGTGATTGCTTAAAAATTGAATCCAAAAATTTCCAGGAATAGCGTCGATTTTTTTGAGTAGCTGGGAAAAATTTGTTTTGCCATCTTTGTAACTATTCACATTTTGTCCTAACAGCACAATTTCTTTAAATCCGTTTTTAGCCAATCCTTTAACTTCCTTAATGATTTCGTTAGCCGGTCTCGAAGCTTCTCTGCCGCGGGCATATGGCACGACACAATATGAGCAGAAATTATTGCAACCGGTCATGATGGGCACAAAGGTCTGATGCTTATTAGTGCGCTTGGGATCTATTGAAAGATAGGCAATGTTTTCTTGAGTTGGAGAGATATCTTTTTGTACCGAATTTTTAATTTTTAATTTTGTAATTTTTAAATAATTCTTAATGATAAAATTTTCAAACAGCTCAAATTGATTAATTGGAAAAAACAAATCCACTTTATCTTTCAATCTTTTTTGTACGTCTTCTCTATTTGCTAAGCATCCAGTTAGAATTATTTTGATTTGGGGGTATTTTTTTCTGAGGTTATGGATCTGACCATAAGCCCGGTCTTCCGCCATCTGGCGCACGCCGCAAGTGTTAAAAACAACCAAGTCGGCTGAATTTATATCTTTAGCCGGTTTAAATTTATGCAATTCCAAAAACCCAGCGATGCGTTCCGAATCACTTGTGTTCATTTGACACCCAAAAGTCTTTATGAAATACTTATTTCTTATCATTTATTTCTTTGACAATCTTTTCTGTAAATTCATCAACTTTCATTACTTCTTGCTTCTTATCTCCGCGGCTGCGTACAGCGACGGAATCCGCGTTCATTTCTTTTTCACCAACTACCAGCATGTATGGAATTTTTTGTTTTTCGGCTTCGGAAATACGTTTCCCTAAACTTTCTTTGGAATCATCAAGTTCGGCTCGGATACCAGCCTCTATTAATTTATCTTTTACAGTTTTGGCATAAGCTCCAAATTTTTCTTCAGAAACGGGGATGACAACCGCTTGGACAGGGGAGAGCCAAACTGGAAAGGCGCCAGCGAAGTGTTCAATGAGTAATACTAAAAATCTTTCATAGGATCCAAGCACTGCTCTGTGTACCATGACTGGGCTTACTTTTTCTCCTTTTTCATTTATGTAAACTAACTCAAATCTTTTTGGAGTGGCAAAATCCAGTTGAACTGTAGGTATTTGAATTTCTTTGCCTATGGCATCCTTGAACATGAAATCCAATTTTGGTCCGTAAAGTGCTGCTTCGCCTTCGCGTCTTTTTGCCTTGAGTCCCATCTCATCAGAAACTTCCTGGAGCATTTTTTCACACAAATCCCAATCCTCTTCTGTGCCAATATATTTTTCTGGGTGTTCATAATCCCTTACTGATAAAGAGATCCAGTGATTTCCCCAAAGTCCAAGAGCGCTGTAAAAATCTTTTATTATCTTTACCATATTAATCACTTCATCTTTTACCTGATCAACCCGGCAGAAAGAATGTCCATCTTCAACGGTAATGGCGTAAACACGATTTAACCCGCCAACTTCGCCGGTTTTTTCAGCGCGATATTGTCTGTCGGATTCCATATATCTTATTGGTAATTCTTTGTAAGATCTCATTTTTGAAGCATAGATCTGGGTTTGATGAGGACACTGAACAGGCTTCAGAGAAAACTCATGATTTTTGGGCGAAGTAACAGAAAAAAGTTCCTCGCCAAATTTTGTCGCGTGGCCGGAAATTTCAAACAATTCTCTTTTTGCTAAGTGGGGAGTTTTCACTTTTTGAAATCCATATTTTCGGCAAACCATTTCAATATGTTTTTGAAGCTCATCGATAATTATCGTCCCTTTCGGAGTGTAGAGCGGAAGTCCAGGACCTACTAAATCAGAAAAGCAAAATAAATCCAACTCTTTTCCTAATTTACGATGATCTCGCGTCTTGGCTTCTTCCAGCATCTTTAAATATTCATCCAATTCTTTTTTGCTTTCGAAAGCTACGCCATAAATTCTTTGCAGTTGTTTGTTTTTTTCATCACCCTTCCAATAGGCGCCGGAAATTTTGGTAAGCTTAAAAGATTCTGCGTTAATTTTGCCGGTTGATTTGATATGCGGGCCAGAACATAAATCTACAAAGCCGTTCGTCTTATAAACCGAAACTTTTTTATTGCCTTCTTCGGCTAGGCCGTTGATCAACTCGACTTTATATGGCTCCTGGGCTTTGATGAAATGTTCGAGCGCGTTTTCGATAGAAATCTCCTCTTTTTCAAACGGATAATCCGCTTTGATGATTTCTCTCATTTTTCCTTCCAGAATCTGAAGATCTTCGGGGATGAGCGTGCGAGGCAAATCGAAGTCATAATAGAACCCGTTTTCAATGGCTGGGCCGATGCCGAATTTAGCATCCGGAAACATTTCCAAAACCGCCGCCGCCAAAACATGGGCGGTAGAGTGGCGGATAATTTCTAAATTATTTTGTTCTGATTTTTTCATAAGTTTAAAATTAATTAATATGCGGACTTACGCAATTTTTTCACCAAACGCGCAAGTCCTATAAAAAAACACCTAAAAATTATTAGACTTCAGGACCCTGATTTGTGTCGGGGCGGTTCCACCTGAATTCCCATAATTTTTGGGCGCTCATGAGCCTTCCGAAAGGGCTCTAAGTTGTCTTGCCAACTTGTAACAGAAACTCCATGGTTGGTAGCCATTTCAAAATTTCATTAAATTGTAATTTTATTGTAGCAAAAAGTGGAATAAAAGCAAGAACCCCCTTGTATTTGCTTGTAAGTGAGTAAAAAAAATAGAATAGAGAGGAGGTGGCATGTATGCAAAAGTTAAATGCACTTGATTGGGTCGCAGTGGTTTTGGTGGTTATCGGCGGGCTTAATTGGGGCTTGGTCGGGCTTTTTGGTTTCAACTTGGTTGATACTATCTTCGGGGTGATGGGAGCTATCTCCCGCGTCGTTTATGTTGTTGTTGGCCTGGCATCACTATATTTGGTTTTCTCTGTTTCTTCTTGGGGCAAGCAGTAATAATGAACTACGCGTAACTCGGTATTTCTAATAGAAACGTTAGTGTGTTTTGTTTGGGCAAAAAGGCTCATTCCTTCTTTTGCGCAGGCGGGTATTGACAAACCGACTTTGGCCCTCTCAAAAACGTGCTATAATAACAGCATAAGTAATAATTAAAAAACAACATGGCAAAAATGACCAAGTCACAAATCGTTGCCGCCCTGGCTGAAAAGTCAGGAATGGCGAAAAAAGATGTTGTGAGCTTTATGGACACGCTGACAGAGCTGGCGTATTCCGAAGTGAAGAAGAACGGGGAATTTGTTCTTCCTGGATTCGGAAAGATGGTAAAAGCAAGAAGAAAAGCTAGAATGGGCGTAAACCCA
This sequence comes from Parcubacteria group bacterium, assembly GCA_041664225.1. Taxonomy (GTDB): domain Bacteria; phylum Patescibacteriota; class Minisyncoccia; order Moranbacterales; family UBA2206; genus UBA11098. The sequence continues at coordinate 112,463 of JBAYLE010000001.1, forward strand.
GCAACTGGCGAAAAGATTCAAATTGCTGCTAAAACCGTAGTTAAGTTCCGTTTAGCTAAAGCTGCAAAAGAGGCTGTTTTATAATCAAAGATCTTTTATCAAAAAATGGCCAAGATTTTTCTTGAGCCGTTTTTTGTTTTTGATGGTTTACCCCCACACCAATTGAGGTATTTATGTTAGAATATAAATAGCTGATCGAATGCGTTTTGAAAGATTGCAATTGGTGTGGGGGTAAATAAATACAAATGGCGAGAAAAATACTTAGCTTATTGGGTAAAATAGTTATTGTCGCGGCAATAGCCTTTTTGCTTATTTGGATCAAAACCGGACGTAAGATTGGAATAAATCCTAGTCAACCGATGCAAAGTGCCCAGGAAGTCTCCAGCCAGGTAGAGCAACTCCCGCAAAAAATAAATCCCAAGGTCATCAATTTCAAATGGGCTTATAATAAAAAAAATTACGCGATAACCGAAACGCTTTATGGTTCGATTTATGATTTTTATCGAACAAAACCCAAGGAATTTGAATATCAGGGGATGCTGCCCGATGATTGGAAGGAAAAGTATTTCAGCATGTTTTTACAAGTTGCTGACGGAGATGATGCTGTCCAAACGATTGCGGATGATATTAAGCAGGCCGGCCTAAAAAACGGGCTGAGTAATGATCAACTGGCAGAACTCGTCGTGTCCTTTGTGCAGGCCATGCCGTACGATGACGCTAGGGCAAAAAAAATCCTGAGTGGACAGGGGAGCGGCCTGACTAATTATCCCTATGAAACTCTCTATGAGGGCAAGGGGGTTTGTTCGGATAAAAGCTTCTTGGCGTATCTGTTGCTTAAGGATCTGGGATATGGCGCGTCGCTTTTTGTTTATGAATCAGAAAATCATATGGCGGTCGGTGTCCAATGTTCAATCCAGTATTCAAGCTATGAATCGGGATATTGTTACGCGGAAACAACAACAGTTGGTGGAAAGATAGGCATGATCCCGAGTTTGAACGCGCAAAATAATCAAGCGCAGACAATCAAAAAATTAAATTATTATGGCCAACAGGAGCAGTTCGATGTGAAGAATTTAGGACCCGTGGAAATATATGAAAAAATATCGGGAAATACATACGCGGGGATAATAAGCACTCTAAAGATTTCGCAAAGGATCGATACTTTAAGCAGATTGATAATAAGTGAAAAAAAATCTTTGACTGCTATTAACTCGCAGATTAATGCTGACAAGGCGGACCTCAAAGAGATGGAAAAAAAGTTGGAAAAATTTTCCGACGCGGACAATTATAAGGACTACAATAATTTAGTACCGAAATATAATGACCTCGTTTCCAAGTTGAAAAAAGAAATCAAGGATTATAATGCGCGGGTGAACACATATAATCAGAAGATCAATGAGTATAACAGCTTGATTGCCAATTTTCAGTAGCCCCTAAATAATGCTATAATAAAAATCAGATAACTATGTAACAAAGAATAAATTATGTCACAAAGATTATTTTTAGACATCGAAACAATTCCGGCTTCGGAAGAAGCGCGCGAAACTTTGGAAAAATTGCATGCCAAAAAGAACAGAGGTACTGAGGACTTTGAAGAATATATGGCCAAGACTTCTTTTGACGGCGCTTTTGGCAGAATCCTCTGTATCGGTTACGCGGTCGATGATGACGAAACAGATGTTTTGTACAATGAAGAAAATGAAAAAGAAACACTGCGCCAATTTTGGGAATTAGCCAAAAATACGGATGTTTTTGTTGGGCATAATGTCATGGATTTTGATCTGCGGTTTATCTATCAACGCTCGATCGTGAACAATGTCGTGCCATCGGTTGATCTGAGTTTCGCGCGCTACCGGAATTATCCGATTTACGACACGATGCGCGAGTGGGCGAAATGGTCTATGAATTCCATCGGCCTCGAACATCTGGCGCTGGCGCTGGGCATTCCGACGCCGAAAGACGGAGGCATCGATGGCTCGCAGGTTTGGGATTTTTACAAACACGGTAAAGTGCAGGAAATTTTGGATTATTGCAAACGGGATGTGGAAACAACCCGCGCGGTTTTCAAGCGAATGGTTTTTGAAGATTAAGAATAAAAAAAATGAAGTCCCCAGTGAGATCCGGGGACTTTTTTCTTTGTGGCCTCTTTTGTTAAAAGAGGCAGGGTTCGGGCTGAACAGCTGGGAGCTTGCGATATTCTCTTAGTTTTTGGTCGAGATTTTCTTTGCCATCGAATGCTTGAATATAGCGCCCGTATGAGACACATTTACCCAGAGCATGGTATTTGTCGATTATCGCTTTTGTGGCGATCTCGACTTTTTTTTCCTTGCATATTTCTGCAAGCTCTTTCAGCAGGTCTATCTTATGATGTCTTTCAATGGTTCCGTCCATTTAGACACCTCCTTTTTTAATGTAATACGCAATTATATTACATTTTTCTTCAATTGTCAATAGCTAGGCCGTTTTAGCCTAATTCAAAGGTTATTTCCGGAATAGCATTTTTAAGTGAAACGAAAAGATCTTCAGTATGTTCTACGCAATAGGGAGTCTCCAATTTGGAATTACTGATGGATAAAAAAACTTTTGTCGATCCGCGGTTGCATGTGTCAAAAAAACTGGAGATTTTTTTTAGTGTCTCCTGAGTGGAATTATTTGGCAGAGTGATGGTGAGTTTCAACGAGGTATTATTTTCTGTTCGGCTGCCGTTAATTTTTTGCGTGTCTAAAATCCTTTGAAATTTTTCTAGCTCTTCTTGGGTGACAGCCGTGACGGTGTCGCAAAGCAGTTTGAACTGGCCGTCCTTGTCAGAAAGTTTTCCGCTGGCCAGAATAATTTTTTCTTCTTCCCAGACTGATCCGGTTGCTTCCAGGGTTTTGGGGAAAACCAAAATTTCAATCTTACTTTCCATATCTTCGACAGTGACGAAGAGCATGGTCTTTTGGTTTTTCAGATATATTTTATCGATCTTGGAAATAACGCCGCCCACGTTGATGTTTTGACCGACCAGCTGCTGGTCTATTTCTTTGATAGGCGTCGACATCTTGCGGAAATATTCCTTGTATTCTTTGACTGGATGATCGCTGATGTATAAACCTAATAATTCTTTTTCCCAATTCAGCCGCTGCTTCGGAGAAGCCGGTTCGGTTTCCAAAATTTTGATTTCCGGCATAGACAAATCTTCGGTGCCAAAGAGACTGACTTGATGAGAATTTTTTATATTTTGGAAATTTTTGGAATGCGCCAGGATATTTTCGATGGAGACGATAATCTGGTTTCTTTCGCCAAAGCCCTCCAGTGCACCAACCTTGGCTAACGCCTCGATAGATTTTTTATTGAGATCCTTGGTGGTCACTCTTTCAATAAAATCAGTGAGGTTTTTAAATTTTCCGTTTCTCTTTCTTTCCTCAACGATTTCGTGAGCGACGGTGTGGCCGACATTTTTGATGGCATTGAGTCCAAAGCGGATTCTTTCCGTTTTTGTTTCTGGGTCAACGATAACTGCGAATTCCTCGAAGCTTTCATTGATATGCGGCGCCATGACCTCGACACCCATATCACGGCATTCGGAAACTTCAATGGCGACACGATCAATGACATCCGCATCGGAGGTCAAAAGGGCAGCCATAAATTCAGCCGGAAAGCGCGCTTTAAGATAGGCGGTTTGGTAGCCGATGAGGGCGTAGCAAGCCGCGTGTGAGCGATTGAAGCCATAGCCGGCAAACGGCTCGATATATTCAAAAACTTTTTCACCGATAGCACCAGGGATCCCTTGATCAATACAACCGCTGATAAATTTTTGTTTTTGTTCTTGAATCAGAGTAAAAATTTTCTTGCCCATAGCTTTGCGCAAAACATCCGCTTCACCCAGGGAAAATCCGGCCAAGTCTCGAGCAATCTGCATTACTTGCTCTTGGTACACGGCTACTCCGTATGTTTTATCTAGAATTGACTCTAGTTTTGGATGCAGGTATTTTATTTGTTTCTCGCCGTGTTTTCGGGCAATGAAATCAGGGATCCAATCCATCGGTCCCGGACGATAAAGTGCCACCATAGCAATGATATCTTCTAGTACATTTGGTTTTAGCAATTTGAGATAGCGTTTCATACCGGAACTTTCAAGTTGGAATACTCCGGTTGTTTCCGCTTTTTGCAGGAGGCGAAAAGCCTTTTTATCGTCCAGGGGGATATCGTCGATATTGATATCCAAATTTTTGATTTTGCGCACAATGCGCAAGGTGTTTTGGATGATGGTGAGATTTTTGAGTCCCAAAAAATCCATCTTGAGGAGTCCAATTTTTTCTACAAAACTATATTTGGTTGAGGAAGAATATTGTGTAACCGTTCCCTCGCCCTTGTTTTTGCCGGTGATGTTTTGAAGTGGCGTGTATTCGGTCACTGGTTCTTTGGTAATCACTACTCCACAAGCGTGCATCGAGGCATGGCGAGCCACACCCTCCAGGCGCTTGGCACTGTCGATGAGTTTTTTTGCGTCGCCACCACTCGCGTAGAGATCTTTGAATTCCTTGGCTTCTTCCAGAGCTTCTTTGATATCGGAAAACTGGGGGATTAATTTAGCAGTTTTATCACAAAAATCGTAAGGGAGACCCAGGGCTCGGCCGGCATCGCGCACAGCGGCACGCGCGGCCATGGTTCCAAAGGTTATGATTTGCGCCACGTGGTCGTTGCCGTATTTTTTTCGCACATATTCCAAGACTTCATCGCGCCGGTCGTCGGCAAAATCCATATCCACATCGGGCATGGAAACTCTTTCTGGATTCAAAAATCTTTCGAAAAGTAGATCATATTTGATCGGATCGATGTTGGTGATGCCAACCAGGTAGGAAACAAAACTGCCGGCGGCGCTGCCGCGTCCCGGGCCGACGACAATGCCCTGATCTTTGGCCCAATTAACAAAATCCTGGACGATCAAAAAGTATGATGCATAGCCGGTTTTTTCAATGACACCCAGTTCGTAGGCCATGCGCTCCTTATGTTCATCTGAAATATTTTCAGCATTTTCTCCAAATCTTTTTTTAAGTCCTTTTTCACACAAATGCCGCAAATAAGTTTCGGCGGTAAAACCTTCCGGCACATCAAAATATGGCAACTGAGTCTCGCCTAGTTTTATCTTCAAGTTGCACTTATCGACAATTTCTTGGGTGTTGGTTAGAGCGTCTGGCGTATCCTTGAAATGTTCTCCCATTTCCTCCGGACTTTTAAGATACAATTCAAAGTCCATCAAGTTCATGCGGTCTATTTCGGCGACCTTTTTGTTTGTTTGGATGCAAAGTAGAATATCTTGAATTTCGGCGTCTTCCTTGTTCACGTAATGGATGTCATTGGTGGCAACCAGCGGGATATTGTGTTTTCTGGCAATTTTAATCAGCGCGTCATTGGCGATTTTTTGGTTGGAAAATTTAGGATGGTGTTGAATTTCGAGATAAAAATTGCCCTGGCCAAAAATATCTTGATATTCCAACGACAGCTTTTCGGCTTTTTCCATATCGCCGGAAATAGCCGCAGCTGGCACCTCACCTTCCGCGCAAGCGGAGAGGCCGATGAGTCCTTCCGCGTATTTTCGTAAAACCTCGCGATCGATGCGGGGCTTATAATAGAAGCCTTCCAAGTGGGCGACAGAGATCAATTTCATTAGATTTTTGTAGCCCTTTTCGTTTTTGGCAAGCAGAATAAGATGATGTCTTTTTCTGTCTTCACTGGACGGATTTTTACTGTGGAGGTCGTGGGGCGTAATGTACATTTCGCAGCCAATGATCGGTTTGATTCCGCGCTCTTTGGCTTTGATGAAAAACTCAATGGCGCCATACAAAACACCGTGGTCGGTGATGGCCAAAGAATCCATACCAAGTTCTTTGGCGCGGTCAAGAATATCATCGATCTTAGCGAGACCGTCTAAAAGGGAATAATGAGTGTGAACGTGGAGGTGGGTAAATTTTGGCTTGGTGGTTTCGGGCATATTGTGCTAGTTATAATTTTTGAATTTTTAATTTTGTAATTTTTAAATAAATCACAATTCTCTAATTTTTAAACATTTAAACATCAGAAATTATTTAAAAATTAAAAATTGGAAATTAAGAATTTGAGCGAAATAAAAAACCGGCTAATCTAAGTGATATCCCAGTCTTTGAAAATAAATAAAATCTTTGTCATATGATTATTCTATCTTCATATCCCGGGTTGCCCGCTGGGTTTTGCAAGATAGGTTTTACATAAGGCTAGTATAACATAAAAATGCTATAATACAAACATGATAAAATCCACATTTGATCTAGAAAACGCATTATCAGCAGATGGATATAAATTTATTATCGGTATTGATGAGGCTGGGAGAGGACCATTGGCAGGACCGGTAATCGCCAGCGCTGTCGCGCTGCGCAATTTCCAATTTCCATCCGCCAGCCGGCGGACCAATTTCCAAACAAATTCCAATAACCAAATTTCCAATGATAAAAATTGGGATTTTGTGCGTGATTCAAAGACATTGTCTGAAAAACAACGGGAAAAAATGTTTGATTTTGTCCACGAGCATTTTTATGTCGGGGTAGGGATTTGCGATCACGAAACGATTGACCGGGTAAATATTTTAGAGGCTACTTATTTGGCTATGAAAACCGCTCTTTCAGATTTGCGCGGCAAAATTAACTATAAGGATTGGCGACATATAATAGTGGTGGATGGAAACAAAAAAATACCCAATTTGAGCCTGGAGCAAAAAGCGATAGTGAATGGAGATAGACTAGTGAAGTCCATTTCTGCCGCTTCGATCATAGCCAAAGTTACGCGCGACCGGATCATGCTGGAAATGCACGCAAAATATCCAGAATATAATTTTGCCCAGCATAAAGGTTACGGAACGAAAATGCATTTCGCAATGCTGGAAAAAAACGGACCATGCGAAATCCATCGCCGCAGTTTCGCCCCGGTGAAAAAGTCTCGCCAGAGATAAAAACCTCTTTGTTTCTTGCCCTAAAAAATGCTAAAATTAGAGTAGAAAAATGAATAAATATTCCAGACTAAAAATACTTTTTTTCGCAATAATATTCTGCGGAACTTTTAAGTTAGCAGAAAATTCTCTGGCAGCTCCGGCCGTCACGGGCGTTTCAGGCACAGTTGAACATGGACAAAATATTACGATAACGGGCACGGAGTTTGGAACGAAATCAACCGCGGCGCCTTGGAAATTCGATGATTTTAGCGGCGGAGCAAACGGACAGACACTAAATGAATACACAAACGGCTGGAGCACGTCAATTACATCTCCGCTTTGTGGTGATCCTTGGCCTGACCATAATTGCATACCCGTTTATTCTAATTCGATAATAAGGCCAAACACGACGATGAGCTTGTTGTCGAGATTTCCCACTGTCTATCAAGGACCGTATGACAGCCAGTTTTGGATAACGTCCGATGAGCCATTTTCAGATGTTTATATTGATTATTATTTATACGCAGACACCGACTCTCCATATGCACGGAATATGAAATTTTTCAGATTGCTTTCTGAAAGATATGACGCCCACCTGGCTCCTTATTTTGATAGTTATTATGTTTCTTACAGAACTAGTGCAGAACTTACTACGGATAATACTTCAGCCAATAATCCCGGCGCGTGCAGCACTTCTTCAGGCGGGAATGGGGTTGTTAAAAATTTGCCGTATATAGCAGATACTTCGAATAATTGGATTCACGTGCAGATTTTAAACAGGCTGAATACTCCCGGTACTGCCGACGGAACTATGCAAATGTGGGTAAACGGCGTGAATTATAAAGATGTAGCCAATTATTGCATTCGGGAAGCAGATAATACTGATGCGTGGAAAACATTAGGGCTCGGCAAGGAATGGTATCAGGATACAGTGGGCGATTCAGGTTCTGACAATTATTGGTCGAATGTTTATGTGGATAAAACTCCCGCGAGAGTAATGTTGTGTAACAATAGCAACTTTTCGTCAGCGACGATCTGCGAGCCACAAATTCCTTCGGGGTGGGGAGCAACTTCAATTACAACAGCGGTAAACATTGGAGATCTTCCAAGCACCGGCACGGCTTACCTTTTTGTTTTTGACGCGGATAATAATCACAACGCGACAGGCTATCCAGTGACTTTGGGCGCGATGCCGGACACTACCCCGCCGGCCAGCCCTACTGGATTGAGCGTGAATTAAAAGTTTATAAAGTAGAATGAAAAAAGAGAACATGAAATTAAAAATCATTCTTACAACAATTTTATTCTGTGGTTTTTTCGGCTTGGTCCACTCCGCTTCCGCCAAGACTTTTTATCTGGACGGGGATTTAAGTTTCAATTGTTCTGGAAATTATTCGATTGCAAATAAAAATTGTTCGGGGAGTGACGGAGATGCGTATGTGTCCTTGGCTGATGCTGAAACCGCTCTGCAGGGAAGCGACACTCTGTATATCCGATCGGGCACTTATTCGCACGCGACAACTAATAGTAATACGGCGGGAATTTTAGACATTACAAAAGCCGGTTCTGCTGGAAATCCAACGATTGTAAGCGGTTATCCCGGAGAACAGCCGGTCATCTGCGCTTATCAGGGGCATTGCAACTACAATCCCAACCCGGCTGATAATAGCGTTACTCCGTGCACCCCCGGAACGTCTGCCGGAGGCGCGGCTTGTTATTATCCCAACCCGGCCGTATCTATCCAGAACAGTTATGTGAAATTAATAAATATCAAAACCTACGGGCAGGTTGTATTGCCCTATATTAATGGCAAGCATGACATCACCATAGAACAATGTGATATTGGAGGAGCGGGCCCGTTTCTCAACCAGGGGCAGGCTTTAGCCATAGACGGTTATGATTCTTCACCTGGAGCATATAATATAACTGTTCAGAATAATAAAATCCACCACAGCGCTTGGGGCGAGGCAATTTTAAACAGCAGCACGCTGATGACGTATGCAACTGGTGATTTAATTATAGAAAACAACGAATTTTCTGATGGCTACGGTCCGGATGTGAGAATTAAGGACGGGAATTATCAGGGCGGAACAAAATCGGTTACAATCAGAAACAACTTTTTCAAGCCATCCACCATCAGTCCGGGAAATTCAGGAGTAAGCGGCGTAGGGCAGTGGGACCAGCTATATATGGTCTATGTTCATAACAATATATTTTTTGGCAAGAACATTGCCGGCGGGCATGATACAAGCAATATTATGTATTATAATAATACATTCATTGATAATGATTATGATTTATACTCTTGGGCGGCCGGACTGACTTTATCATCTTATAACAATCTCCACTACCACTCCAACAGCAGCAAATATTATATATACCACGAAAACCAGAGCCCCACTACAGTGCTAATTTCAGATTATAATTTATTTTACCAGACTGGCACTGGAAATAAGTGGAAAAATGGGGCTACATCCACCACCAGTTTTTCTGCCTGGCAGGGAGCAGGCTATGACGCAAATTCCATAAATAGCAGCGATCCAAACTTCGTCAACGCTTCCGGCAATTTTAATATACCGACAGATTTCAAGCGAAATTCTTACACTGAAAATTTTATCGGCTCAAGTTACGGCAATCATGCCGGCGCCTATGAAACCGGCAATGAAACCATCGGCGTTGACTGGACAACTCCGGCGGATGTGACGCCGCCGGCCAGCCCGACAGGATTAAGCGTTAGCTAGAAAATTAGTATATTTATGCTGTAATAAAGTCAGAAAAGATACTCTGATTTTTGGTAAAATATGAAAAAATCAATCATAATATTGTTGATAATTCTATTCGTAGGTTTGTTGTTGTTCCAGGCCCTTTCTGGTAAAATAGAGGCAAGTGGGCAAGCTAATTTGTCGTGGAATCCGAATACTGAAGCGGATGTAGTCGGCTACAGGATTTATTATGGCACGGCTCCCAGAAACGCGGACTGTCCGCCAGGCGGCTATACTGACAATATTGATGTTAAAAAGGCGACAAATTATAAAATTGAAAATTTAAAAAATAATCAGACCTACTATTTTTCTGTGACATCCTACGACAATTCCAAAAAAGAAAGCTGTTTTTCCGAGGAGATGAAAAAAACGATATCTATTGTATCAAATCTTAAAGCTATATTCAAAAAAAGTGATAAATAAATTTTTTTTGGACAGTGATAAATTCAAAGAGAAAAAAATAAAATTAAAACTTTTCAGGGGATTTTTGATGGCGGCTTTCTTGCTGATAGTTTTTGGTGTGTTGGGGTTTATTTTCCGCAGTGATTTAAAATTGCGAACGAATGCCTCAACCTACGGTTCGGCAGTTCTCGTCTGGGATGCCAACAGCGAACCGGATCTGGCCGGATATAAAATTTATTATGACACTTCTTCTCATTCCGGAAGCTGCCCCGAAGGGTATGGAGCAAATGTTGTGGATGTCGGGAATGTCACGACTTATACTATTGGAACTCATCCTGGAGACCCAGACCTGGTCTATGGCCAGACTTACTATTTTTCCATAACGGCTTATGACGATGCTTCTCCGGCTAATGAAAGCGACTGTTCCAGTGAAGTAAGCAAGTTAATAAATGCTCCAACAATCACGAATGTTACTTCAGACAAAACCGATGGAACTTATGATACTAATGCAGTCATTGACATCGATGTTACTTTTTCCGAAGCGGTAACTTCTACAGGAGTTGTTATAGTCACTTTGGAAACCGGCGCGACCGACAGGACTTGCACTTTTACTATAACGAATTCAACAACTGGAACCTGTAATTACACTGTTCAAGCTGGCGACAGCTCGAGCGATTTAAATGTCAATAGTGTTTCCGGCACGATTAAAGACCAGGGGTTGAACGAAATGACCAATTTTGCGCCTACAACAAACCTGTCCACGAATAAAAATTTAATTATCAATGGCGTCAGCCCAGATACTATTCCGCCCGACAGATCGAACGGATCTCCCACGGGCAAACTTTCTTCAGGGACAAAAAGCAAAACAATATCGCTTACGACCAATGAAAACGCGACTTGCAAATATGCGACTTTGTCAGGGGTTGATTATTCATCAATGACTTCAACTTTTACAACTACTGGCGGAACATCTCATTCTGAGAGCATTTCGGGTCTTAGCAACAATCATTCTTATAATTACTTTGTGCGTTGTCAGGATGAATCTTTAAATTCCAACCTCGACGATTATGTGATATCTTTTTCAGTCAATAAAAAATCTTCCGGTTCCAGTAGTTCTTTAAAAAGCAAGAAATCAACTAAATATAAAATCAGCAATACGCCCAAAAATCTTGGCCGCGGCCAAATCGCCATCCAATCCGGGAAAAAATTCTCCAAAAATAGTTTTGTAAAGCTTTATTTTTCAAGACCACTGGGGGGTTATTACGCGCCGCAAATAGTAAAAACGTCTATTACGGGAACATTTGCAATTTCCTACAAGATTCCTTGGTATAAGCCGTCCGGAAAATATACTTGGTATGCGGTAGATGGGAAAACCGGGTCAAAAAGTAATAAAATTACATATACAGTTAAATAGGACTCCTGTTTTTTTGTTGCTTTTAAAAGGTCAGGAGCTTTTATTGTTTTTAATTTATAGTCTTGCCAAAAAGCCTGTTTGATGATAGATTTAACAATGTAATAATATAACAATTTAGCAATATAATTTTATGTCAGTACAAAAGCAAAGACACACCAAAGGCAGGCGCGATCGGGCCAGAGTCAATCTGCGGCTCAAAAAGAAAAGCCTGGTCAAGTGCACCCACTGCGGCGCCATGATTGTCGCGCATACTGCTTGCTCAAAATGCGGGTACTACAAGGGCAAAGAGGTGGTGGATACGATGAAAAAAATTAACAAAAAAGCAAAGAAAAAATAAATGGCTAATCGTCATCTTTCACGTTCAATTGCGATGCAAACGCTGTATGAATGGGATTTTAATGGAAGAAAGAAAAGCAATGTCGACGAACTAATTGAAAAAAATATAAAGGAATTTGGTCCAGGAATGGATGATGATTCCTTTGTTTTTTCTTTGGTGAAAGGTGTGATTGCGAATCAGAAAAAAGTCGATCCGATTATCGAAAAGTGCGCCCCAGAATGGCCATTGGAGCAGGTTACAATTGTTGATCGAAATATCTTGCGCTTGGGGATTTACGAACTATTATTTGGAAATTATGAGGAAGTTCCGCCGAAAGTAGCAATTAATGAATCAATTGAGCTGGCTAAGTCATTCGGAGGGGAATCTTCTGGCCGGTTTGTAAATGGAGTTCTGGGAACGATCTATCGCGAACTCGGCGAGCCGCTCAAAGACGATACTTCCAAGAAGGATAAAAAATCTATTAAAAAGACAGAGGCAAAAAAAGAAGGAAAGAAAAAATAATAAGTTTTTTTTAAATTTCTAACTACCAATATCTAATTCCTGATAAAATGTCAAAGTTTTAAAATTAGACATACGAAATTTTATTGGAAATTGGTAATTAGGAATTATGAATTGAATGATAGAAAATCTTGCAAAAAAAATCGGAGTTGAATTTAATGATATAAATTTTTTGCGGCAGGCCGTTACCCATCGTTCATATTTAAACGAACACCGCGACTATGGGCTTGATCACAATGAGCGTCTCGAATTTTTGGGGGATGCTGTTTTGGAATTGGTGGTTACCGAATATTTGTATGAGAATTTTCCGAATCCTGAGGGTGAGCTGACAAATTGGCGGGCAGCCCTGGTCAATGGCGAAATGCTGGCCAAAATTTCCAAACGAATAGGCGTGGAGGAATTTTTACTGATGAGCCGGGGTGAAGCTAAAGATACGGGTAAAGCCAGGCAATATCTTTTGGCGAATGCTTTTGAATCTATCACAGGCGCCATCTATCTGGATCAAAAAGAAAGCGGTTATAATGCCGCCAAGGAATTTATAATGAAAAATGTAATAGTTGAGCTTCCGGAAATAATCGAAAAAAAGTTATATATGGATCCCAAGAGCCGTTTTCAAGAAGTAGCACAGGATAAGATCGGTGTAACGCCGGCGTATCGAGTAATGGATGAAAGCGGTCCGGATCACGACCGAAAATTTACAGTCGGGATCTATCTAAATGACGAGTTAATCGCTAAAGGCGACGGTTCTTCCAAGCAGGAAGCCCAGCGAAACGCGGCGGCTGCCGCATTGGAAGTTAAGGGCTGGTAAAACAAAAAAATGTATCTGAAAAAACTTGAAATTTCCGGTTTTAAATCTTTTGCCAACAAGACTACGTTGGATTTTTCTGATTCGCAAGACGGTCATCGCGGAGTGACGGCCATTGTCGGGCCGAATGGTTCCGGCAAATCCAATATCGCTGATTCGATGCGCTGGATCATGGGTGAGCAGTCGATGAAAAATTTGCGTGGTAAAAAATCCGAAGATATTATTTTTGCCGGTTCAGGGAAAAAAGCCAGGCTTGGCAGCGCTCAGGCGACTTTATTTTTCGATAACTCCGACAAAAAAATTCCTTTGGATTTTTCTGAAGTAACCATCACCCGAAAAATATTCCGTAGCGGAGAAAGTGATTATCTAGTCAATGGTTCGCGCGTGCGCTTGCAGGATATTGTGGATATTTTGGCCAAAGCCGGCATCGGACGTGAGTCCTATTCTATAATCAATCAGGGTATGGCGGACGCCGTCTTGAACGCCGCTCCGCTGGAACGCAGATCAATTATTGAAGAAGCGGCAGGCGTGAAGCAATATCAAATCAAAAAGGATAGGTCGCTCCGCAAGCTCGAATCGACTCGGGAAAATTTGGACAAGGTGAAAAGCTTAACGGAGGAAATAAAACCGCACTTGAGGATGCTGAAGCGGCAGGCAGAAAAGGCAGTCCAGGGTGAGGGAGTGCAAAAAGAATTGAAGGAAAAACAAACTAGGCTGTTTACATATCTCTGGAATAATTTTCAGCAGGAAAAAATAAAATTAAACGAAGCCAAGGAAGAAATGGGCAGAACAATGATGAACGTGCAGCGAGAGGTGGATAAGTTAACGGATGAAATCAACAAGGAATCAAAACAAGGCGCAGCTAACAATAAGCTGTCTGAATTGGAAGCAAAAAGAAATGAAAGCCGCGGTAAGCTAAACCAATTGGAGCGAGATTTGATTGTCACCGAAGGCAGAATTGAAATAGAAAAAGAAAAGCAGCAGAATATAAGAATGATCGAGGAAATCAAAACAGCCAATCCGCCGGCTGGCGGACTGGTGGATTTGAAATATGTGAGATCTGCGATTGATGAAATCAGGCGCGACCAGGAAATCTTGATTAAGAAAATAGAAAATGTTGAGAGCTTGAAAGAACTGCAGGACATCAAAGAGTTAGCGCGATCCATCCAACAGCGCTTGTATGATCTAAAATCGGACATCGAAAAAGGAAAAAAAGAGGAAAAAATTGAACAAGGGACCAAAAAGGGAGAAATAATCAATAATGAAGCCGTGCTGGATCTGGTGAAAAAAACAAAAGAGATTCGAGAAGAAACTGGGAAACTAGAGAATGATCTGAAAAGAATTGAAGCGGAAATTTTGGAAGAAGTGAATTTTGACCGCCAGAGACGTCAGAGATTTTTTGAAATCGAAAGGAATTTGCGCGCCAAGCAGGATGAGCTGGGCAAGCTCAAGGATAATTTTAATGAATCAAAAATTGCTCTGGCCAGAGTGGAGGTACGCGAAGAGGATTTGCGGGCCGAAGTTTCACAGGATTTAAAAATCAATCCGGAAGAATTGAAATTACAAACAGAAGAAGTTAACAAGGAATCGCTGGAAAAAGAAATTGCGCGTCTCAAAGTGCAGATGGAGCAGATTGGCGGCATTGATCCAATGGTGGTTTCCGAGTATGAGGAAACAAACAAGCGTTTCGATTTTCTGTCAAAAGAATCTGAAGACTTGGAAAACGCCATTGTTTCCTTGAAAGAAGTTATTAAGGAAATGGATCAGAAGATAAATGAAGTTTTTGCGACGACATTTTCTGAAATTGACAAAGAATTTACCAAATATTTCCGGATTATTTTTGGCGGCGGCAATGCCAGCCTTAAAAAAGTTGAAGTGAAAAAACGAAGCTATAAAAGCAAAGAAGAAGAATTGGAAGCGATCGGCGAACCGGGGGAAATGGAGATTGAAAATAATATTGAAGGAGAGAAAGAAAAAACAGAAACGGGCATTGATATTTTTGCTTCGCCTCCAGGCAAAAAAATCAGCCATCTGTCGATGCTTTCCGGCGGCGAAAGGTCGCTTACTTCTTTGGCGCTTTTATTCGCGATCATTTCTCATAATCCGCCGCCTTTTGCGGTTTTGGATGAAGTGGAAGCGGCCCTAGATGAAGCTAACTCAAAAAGATTCGGCAGGATTATTCAAGAGCTTTCCGACAATACGCAATTTATTATCATTACGCACAACCGTGAAACAATGCGTCAAGCGTCAACGATGTATGGCGTAACGATGGGAGAAGACGGAATTTCCAAACTGCTGTCAGTCCGTCTGGACCAAGTTGGGCAGGGAGGAAAGATTTCGCAGTAAAGCTTTAGTGCAAATATCGGCAAGATACAATTATTTTTTTCTTAACTTTTTGTGCTCCTTGTAAACACTGTCAATTATCGCGCGAAAAATTTTGCTGATCATTTCTTTTTCCAGAGAATATTTTTTCGCTAGCGCGACTCTTCGTACAAACATTTCTTTCTCTCTTTTTAAATCTTTTATGGGAAGATTATTTTTTGCTTTGTATTGCCCTACTTTTTTCGTGACTGAAAAACGTTTTGACAAGATATCCAGCAATTTCTTATCGAGACTATCGATTTCATCGCGGTATTTTAACAGATCTGTTTTTTTTGTTGACATATTTGTGTTGTTCATTATAATAATTATTAAAAGGCCTAAGGAGGTGTATAGTATGAGCAGAAAGACTTTTTTTAAGCTGAAAGAGAAGCTCGACAGCAAATTTGAAGGCAGAGAGCATATTTCAAAGAAGGAAGTTGAGGATTTCTGTGGAAGCTGTCCTGAGCTCGATACTTCTGAAAAAAGAAAGCTTTTTGTCGACAACTTGGCCCTTTATGAGTAGTAGATTTTTCTCCCAACGTGGGCACCCTTCTTTCCGGATGATTGAAGGGCTGTTTTTTTATGCCGCCCCAAAAACTCTCACGATTGAACAAAATTGCTTGGCTCCCTTCAGAGCCTCTTTTATTTTTTTATCTTTCGGCAATCCTTCCAGCTCAATGAAAAAATAGTAATCCCAACCTTCAGCCTCAGAGGTCTTGGAATGAAGTTTAGTGAGATTCAGCTTTCGGCTGGAAAATTCATTCAAAATATCGCGGAGCACGCCGGGACGGTCATAAACCGCCAGAATCACGAGAGTTCTCGAGGCTTTTAATGCCTTGTTCATTTCCGGAGATTCCTTTTTGGCAATAACATAAAATTGAGTGGTGTTGGTTTTTTTATCCTCGATATTTTCGGCGATGATTCTGAGGCCGTATTGCTTGGCCGCTTGTCGGCTGGTTACAAAAGCCACTTGCGGATCTTTGGTTGAAAGAATGGCTCCGGTTGAACTTTGCTCCATTTCAATTTTTATCCCAGGGAAATGCTGGCTGAGCCAGTTTCGCGATTGGGCGATTGGTTGGGGATGAGACTTGATAATTTTAATATCTTGGAGATTGCCAGTCCTGGCTAAAAGAAAAAGGTGGATGGGCAACTTATAGGAACCGACCACTCGCAGGGGAAAGCGGATCAAATTATCCAAAGTTTCCTGGACTATGCCTTCGGTCGAATTTTCCGCTGGCACTACGCCAAAAATTGCTTTTTCATTGATTACCTCCTCAAAAACGCGAGAAATTGTCGGGGCGGGCGCGAGGAAAAATTTTTCAGGGAAAATATTACGGGTGGCTTCGTGGGAAAATGTGCCTTCTGGGCCGAGGAAGGCTACTTTGCCGGCAAGATTCTTCAATTTAATCGTGCCAAGACTTCTTTTCATTTCAACCGGCTGGCGGTCCATAAGAGAAATTATTTCCACTGCCTTGGCTTGCGCGATCGGGATGAAGTGTTTCATAAAGTTTGACGATTCTTCGAAATCTCGTATAAAAGACCGCTTGTCTTTTTTTAAAACGTATGAGGCAAACTTAGAAACTTCTTTTTCAAAATCTTTGACGACTTTGGAAAAATTTTCATTTTCCAGCTCGATATCGGAATAAAGATCAGCGCTTCCGCCCAAGACACGCCCCGCCAAGATACTTTGCAGCCTAAATACTGGAGTGGTATAAGCGTTTTGTATTTCGAAGTTCTGTTTCTGGATGACGCGGGCATAAATAATATTAATGAAATGAGTGAGTGCTTGAGTCACAGCCATCTGTCGATCATGATTTTTGTGATCCGTGTTTATGATTTCAGCTCCGTTTTTTTCAAATAAATCTTGGAGATATTTTGTCCAGTGGTTGTCGCGTCCCGAGCAGAAGACTACGCTTTGCTTGTTAATACTTGGCACGAGTGGTCCAAAGAGGGGATGGATTCCTGTTACTCCGCACTTGCTTTTTGTTTTCATCATTTCTTTCATAGGCATTGCTTTGACCGAAGTCAGGTCGCAAAGCAGGGCGTCGTTTTTTACTTGGTCCCTGATTTCTTTGATGATTTGGGCGGTTGCTGTTATCGGAACACTTACCACAACAATATCGGCCCTTTTCGCCAGTTCATTAGGGGTGAGTTTTGTTTTCCTGCCGGCGACCAAAACCTCTAGCCCCTGTCCTTCGAAGAAATTTCGAAACCAGCCGCCAAATCTGCCGGTGCCGCCGATAATTCCGATTACTGGATTTTTTGATGCATTATTTGACATAAGCGAGCCATTTGTCATATTTTCCTATTTTTCCGCGGACAGCGTCATCGTATATGCTCTGAATCACAGAGGCCACTTCCGGTTTCTTTTTGAAAATACATTTGTCGATTCGTCCTATCGTTGAAATTTCTGCTGCCGTTCCGACGAAAAAAGCTTCGTCGAAATTTTTAATTTCACCAGCCTTGATTTTCTTTTCGATAATTTTATATCCCAAATCCCTTGCGATTTTTATAACGCTATCCCGGGTGATGCCGGGGAGGATCGTTCCTTTTCCGGGGGTAAAGATATCATTGCCTTTTACGAAAAAAATATTTTCTCCCGGCCCTTCGGCGATGCTACCTTCATAATCAAGGAGGAGAGCTTCATCGGCAGCAGACTTGCTCGCCTCAAGAGAAGCGATAATTGAGTTGGCGTAGTGTCCGGAAATCTTAGCTGTCATTTCGGAAGATTTCGGATGAATGCGGATGTATTTGGAAATATGAACGCGCACACTATCGTGGCCAAGATATTTTCCCCAAGGCCAAGCCGCGATAGCAAAATAAAGGGGAGCGCCAATCGGGGAGAGCCCCATTTTTTCACCGTAAAAAATAATTGGCCGGACGTAGCATTCTTTCAGCTTATTTTTTTTAATTAAATCTCCAACTGTCTTGATGATAGTTTTTTGGGAGTACGGAATTTTCATTCCCATCACTTTGGCTGAATGAAACAGCCGGTCCACATGTTCTTTTAAGCGAAACACGGCCGGTCCTTTGGGGGTGTCGTAGCAGCGGACACCTTCAAAAACAGCGCTTCCATAGTGCAGGCTGTGGTTCAAAAGATGGATTTTGGCTTTGGCAAAGGGAATGAATTTTCCATTGAGCCAGATGTATTGTGCTTGATTTTTCATAAAGGTAGATTTTAAAATTCTAGTACCGCCAACGGGAGTCGAACCCGTGATCTTCAGAATGAGAATCTGATGTCCTGGACCACTAGACGATGGCGGCTCAATAAATATAACTTTAACAGGGTTGTTATATTTTTTCAAGCCAAAAAGAAAAACCTACCAGTGTGAGATTCCGATTTCATATGAGCATATGATTTGGAAATAGAACCCGATAAATTGGATTCAACTGATAAGTTTAATTTGGCATAGCGCATGTCGGGCCCGAAAAATACTGTCTTAAAAATAATTCAGCATCCATGTATTTTTGGGCAGTATCGCTGTCTATCGTACAAGATACGATAGCCTGGGTGGTAGCTAACATGCCACCATTTTTATTTTCGACAGAATGTAAAAAGCGTATTGCTTCTCTGGGATTTGTAAACATGGCGGTTAGCCTCCTTTTTTAAGCGATAATTATATCGCCTAGATTTTGCTAAAGAACTTCTTAAATAAACGAAGACAATCTCCATTAAGAAACTGTCTTCGTTTGTCAAAGCAACTAACTTTAACTTCTTTTTCTATTCGGTTTTATTTTTGTTTTCGCCCCCTCCCAATCAACAAAAATATTCCATTCACCTTATGTTTTTATTACACTCCTTTTTTGGTTCTTTGTAAACGGGCTGTGGATAACTCGAAAATAAATGCTTAATATAAGCCAAAAATGCGATTTATAAATACTTACAATTTTCATGAACATTATACTACACTGGATATTCCAAAATATTGCAAATTGGCCAAAGTCGCATATTGACAGATTTTGGCGTGTAGTATAAACTATATTAGTAACAATAAACCGTAAAGACTAAGGAATTTATCCTTTTTAATTTTATGCTAACTATAAGATTTGCTAGAACTGGAAAAAGAAACAGAGCTCAATTTCAAATAGTGCTTCAAGAGCAGGCTATCGCTCCGGGAGGCCGTCACGTGGAGGTTTTGGGCAGTTATGATCCACATTCCAAAAAAACAGTACTCAAAGAAGAAAAAATAAAATACTGGCTAGGGCAAGGTGCGCAGCCCTCTGATTCTGCTTTTAATCTTTTGCTGGCCAAGGGTCTTGTAACTGGCGAAAAAAGAAAAGTAAAAATGCCGGCAAAGAAAGTCGCAGAGGCGCCCGCCGAAGCAGTTGTACCAGTTGAAGCTAAGACAGAAGAAGCGTCTGCGGTTGAAGCTGTAGAAGTATCCAAAGAAGAAGTGAATCCGCCAGCTGGCGGAGAAGAGGTTGCTCCTGTGGAAGAACCAAAGGCTGAATAATTGACAATCTTAGGATTTAGATATAAACTAAGCATTACAAGTAAATATCCGCAGACAATAGGCATTTAAGTCCTATCTAGGAAATAAATCGTTGCGATCTGTCGTTTCGTTTTAAATTGTGTTCTGCGGTGATACGCAGTTTTTTATTTAATAAAAATATATGCAGACTAAACTACAAAAAGAAGAAATCGTAAAAGATTTAACCAAAAAACTTAAAGCTTCCAAGGCGGTTGTTTTTTCCGACTATAAGGGTCTTCGGGTGAAAGACATGACCGTGCTTCGTAGGGAATTGCGAGAGGCTGGCATCGATATCAAGGTGCTGAAGAAAACCCTGATTGACTTGGCACTGAAAGATGCCGGCATCGAAGTGGACATAAAAAAACTTGAGGGTCAAATTGCAATTGCAATTTCGAGCGGGGATGAGGTGGCGGCAGCTAAAATAATCGCGAAAGCCGCAAAGGCGAATGAAAATCTGAAGATTGTTGGTGGAATTTTGGGAGTGAAGGAATTGTCTGCGGAAGAAGTAAATGTGTTAGCCAAACTTCCTTCGAAAGAGGAATTGCTGGCAAAATTGGTAGGAACATTGAATGCGCCAGTTTCCGGATTCGTCAATGTTATGGCTGGAAATTTGAGAGGATTGGTCAATGTTCTCAAGGCAGTTGTGGATGCTAAATAAGCTTAATTAGTAATTTTTTAATAAATTAATCAAAAAATATGACAGAAGAAAAAAAGGAAGTTGTAGTTCCGGAAAAATTCCAGAAGCTTGTTTCTGAAATTGAGAAAATGAGCGTTTTGGAACTTTCTGAGCTAGTGAAAGTTCTGGAAGAAAAATTCGGCGTAAGCGCGGCCGCTCCGATGATGATGGGAGCAATGCCAGCTGCTGCCGGCGAAGCTGCTGCTGTTGAGGAAAAGAGCGAGTTTGATGTTGAAGTTGTCAATTGTGGCGCTTCTAAGATCAATGTTATCAAGGTGGTGCGTGAAGTGACCGGACTGGGACTCAAAGATGCCAAAGATTTGGTTGATGCCGCTCCAAAGGTAATCAAGGAAAAAGTTTCCAAGGCTGACGCTGAAGCGATGAAAAAGAAATTGGAAGAAGCTGGCGCAACTGTGACTTTGAAATAATATTCCAGATACTTAGAAAACTCTGCTCAAAGCAGAGTTTTCTTTTTATTTCTCTCTTACTTTTTCTTTCCGCAAGAAAAAGTAACAAAAAGAACTCTCAGCCGGACAAAATTTCCAAACAAATTCTGCGCTCGCAAGCTAAAAGTTCACGGCTGCTTCCGCCAGGGACGGAATCAAGGAACTTTTCAAACGCTCGCTCTCTTGAATTTTGGAGAAATTTTGTAGGCTGAATAATTTTTTTATTGGCAATAATAATATCAACTATCCTTTCTTCTTAAAATTACAGCTATTATGAATAGACCGCTTATCAAAATGGGAAACCAGATTTGGGCCAGCCAGGGCGAAGGAATGAGAAAAAGGATATCTTGATCGGCGAGAGATGATGGCCAGCGGATAGTCAGCCAGAGAAAGACATAGTAGAAAATATCCCAAAAAGCAAAAACCCACAGAAAAATCGCAATACGTTCACGTAAAGCAGACGCTACAATGATGGCAATGGCTACCAGCATGACCACTGTGGCTGCTTCTCGGTAAAGTTCAATGGAAAAAAGGAGGGCTGGGATCCGGTCTATAAGTTCGGGTTTTTGGTAAAAACTCTGAAAATTTACTGAGTCGAGAAGCATTCCATTTTTGAGAGTTAAAAAACCGGTAGCACTGCGCAAATAAACAACCACGGCTGCTTCCACGAAACCAAAAGCAATCCCAAAAACGCCTGTGACAAAAAGCATCTTCCAGGAGATGCTCAATCCATTTTTCCACGTAAAATAAGCAATAAAAGGGGATAGTATAAATAAATTTACCCACCAAGGGCTGGCCAAAAGAGAGAAGTTTTCCATATTTTTATTACAAGCCGTAAAGACTTTTCTTTTTCATGAAAATCTATTGTTAACGGATACTTATAAAATTGGACGGAACAGTTTTATCACAGCCAATATCAGATAATCGATAGCTTTCATTTTATATTTTTGCGGGCGAAACAGCTCTGCTTCGCTTTTCCACTCGTCAACCGTTTTTCGCAGTTCTGTGATAAGGTCATTTTCTTCAAAAAATATGCCAGCCTCGGCATTTAAGTTGAAAGACAGGTAGTCGATATTCTGAGAACCGACCAGGCCGATTTCTTCATCAATGAGCATGATTTTGGCGTGGTTCATAACGGGCGTCAGGAAAAAATTGATGCCGGTGGGTGAAAGGTTGTACATATAGCGATGGTTGATTCTGTCCACGAAAGGCAAGTCGGTTTTTTTGGGAATAATAATTTCCACTTTGATATTTTTTTTCACTGCATTATCCAGTAGGGCAATCAGCCAGCGCGGGGGAGCGAAGTAGGGAGTGACGATACAAATGCTTTTTTTGGCTTGATAAATTTTTTGGCGGTATTGGTCTTTGAGGGAGTGGATATTTCGAAAGGGCGAGTATTCAACAAGCCAAAAGCGGAATTTAGCGGAAAATAATTTTTCTCGGTATTTTAATATTCTCTTATCTTTTCCGCCAGCCATGGCATAGGTGTAGGCGAAAGATTTGATAATTCTTTTGACAACTCGCCCATGAAGGCGCAGCTGCAAATCTTTCCATTGGGAAAAACTTTTACCGATATTTACCCCTCCTAAAAAGGCCAGCCTCTCATCAACAATCAAAATCTTACGATGGATATGGCGCAACCAATGGCTAAAAAAAATGAATTCCACCCCCGCTTCGTGCAGGGCTTTGACGGATTCTTTTTTAAGATCGGAACTGCCAAAAGCGTCGGCGACAATGATAATCTGAACGCCTTCTCGAGCTTTTTGTTTAAGCTTGCCGATAAAATCATGGCTTCCAGACGTGTCATCCAGAAAAATATACATCTCGATGTAGATGGATTTTTTAGCCTGGTCAATGGCCTCCAACATCGCGTCCCAGGCCTTCCAAGAAGTTTTATAAAGTCTATATTTCATTGTTTCAAGTATACAATACAATTTTTGTTTTAGCATGTTTCTTGAAAAATACAAAGAGACACCGTGGTGGTGCCTTTAAAATTCTGCACAAAGTTGGGGAGGAGGGATTTTCGCCTTGTCCGCCACGGCGGACTCGTTGTCCTGGGCAGCGCCAAATGCTCGTTCGCGTTTGTCGGCGTTCGACCGCGCCGCGGCGGCTGGTCTCACTGCTGCCCATTCGAATCCCTCTCATAAGAAAAATAAAAAAGCACTCTTGCGAGCACTTTTTTTATTTTCCTGTTGGGGAGGAGGGATTCGAACCCCCGCATGCTAGGACCAAAACCTAGTGCCTTACCGCTTGGCTACTCCCCAAAGTATTATTCTTTCACGACCTTGCCACCCATAATTTCCATGGCTGAAGCAAGGAGGGAATTTTGTTCTCCTGGTTTTTCTTCCTTTTTCACTTCTGTTTTGATGCCAGCTTCTTTATTGGTGACAGTTTTGAGTGTTATTTTCGACCCAAGAATTTTACCAAAAACATCTTCAACCGTCAATCGATTAGCTGGGTCGTTAAGTTTTTGTTTGTAAAAATCATATGGTGTGGCTAGGGTTATGACATTATTTTCAGCGGAAACAACCTGGCAGCCAAAAAGTAGGGCTTGCAAAGAATGGTTAAGTGGCTTAACGGCTTCCAAAATTTTATTCCAATTGCTCTGAACATCATAAGTCAAAATTTGCTTATGATTTTTGTCTGTCGTTTTATTTTCTGGCTGCTCCATTGTTTCTTGTTTGGCCGAGTCTTTTGAATCTTGGTCATTGTTCGCCGCGGCGGATTGAATTTGTTTAGGATTTAGCCCCGAGTACTCGGGATCGGATTTAGGATTTTGTATGTTGATATCATTATTTGCAACGCTTTTATTGGATTGTTGCATGTTATATGCTTCATGTTTCATGATAGGAAAGGTATGCGTTGCTTTGATAATGGCAATTTCCAATGGCAGTTGCGGCAGCATAGATGAAGAAATTTTTCTTTGCGCGTCCATAAAAAGATTAATAGCGATGATTATTTTTTGTAGCTCGGTCTTTTTTGATTGTTCAATCATTTTTTCAATCTGCTCACTGGTAATTTCATACGCGAAAGAAGACCTGAGTTCCGGGCTGATCTTGAGGAGCATCAGTTGGCGCAGATAATTGACGAGGGATTTATTGAACACCTCCAGATCATAGCCATCATTCAAAAGATTATTTATTTTTTGAATAGCACCGGTCGAATCTTGATTGACAATCATCTCAGCAATTTCAAAGGCTTGTGTGCGGTCGGTGGTGCCCAAAATTTCCTCAACTTCTTTGATGGTGATGTTTTTATCTTCCAGGGCAATAACTTGTCCGAGCAAGGACTCCGCGTCGCGCATTCCGCCTTCGGCACTGAGCGCAATCATTTCCAATGAAGCCACATCAATTTTAATTTTTTCGTTTTTAGTGATGAGGATCAGTTTTTCGATAATATTTTGTATAGGCAGGCGTGCGAAATCAAAGCGCTGGCAGCGACTCAGGATGGTTTCCGGAACTTTGTGGATTTCAGTGGTGGCTAGGATAAAAATAACGTGAGAAGGCGGTTCTTCCAAGGTTTTTAGAAGTGCGTTAAAGGCTCCGGCCGAAAGCATATGTACTTCATCGATGATATAGACTTTGTATTTCAACGATGTCGGCGGCATGGCGATTGTCTCGCGCAATTCGCGTATATTGTCCACGCCAGTGTTGGAAGCGGCGTCGATCTCGATTATGTCTAAGGACCTGCCATCATTTATCATTTTGCAGACTGGGCAAGTTTCACAAGTGATTGCGTCTTTGGTATGCTCGCAGTTTACGGTTTTGGCAAAAATCCGGGCGATGGAAGTTTTACCGGTTCCGCGCGGTCCTGTGAAAAGATAGGCTTGACCGACACGATTATTTTTTATGGCATTGGTAAGTGTTTGAACAATATGGCGCTGTCCAATTATTTCGGAGAAATTTCGGGGGCGATATTTACGGTAAAGGGTTGTTGATTCCATAGTCTTAGATTTCAAATAATTAAGAGCACCCTTTGGGTACCCCTAATAAGTTGTATTTCTTCACTCATTGTAGCATACAAAAAACCGCTCGAGAAGAGTGGTTTTTGCTACGTAAAAGCTGGTTATTTTTTGAAAACTATAAACTTATAGCCCAGGAAATTCCAAGCTAGTCCGATTATGCTGCCGGCCATGGCTCCTATTAGTGCCCATTGGTCTATCCCTAATCCTCCGAACGGATGGATTGCACGGAATACATAAGAGGCCACAATAACATTGATAAGGAATCCAATAATACTAACCACGAAAAATTGTAGAAACTCGGTGCTGGCTTTTTTTTCTGAATCAGCTGAAAATGTCCAATATTTGTTCCAATAATAACTGTTGACATTGGCAAGTATGAATGAAACGCTTTTATAGAATGAATAGGCTGTAAGGCCAACGAAGACGACGACAGAAGATTCAATCTGAAAGAGCGCTCTAAAAATAAAGATCAATAAAGCTAGAATTCCCAGATCAACCAGCGTATTAAGCACTCCAATGATTGCAAACTTAGCTATTTGCCAGATAACTGCAATTTTTTTAGAGATATAATAAGCAATTACCAGCCCGAAGGGTGTAGCGATAATAAAAAAAGGCACAGTTATAAGGGCAAAACGATCAAAAAGTTCAGGCTTGGCTGCTTTCAAAACAGGCAGAAACAAGAGTCCGATTAAGAGGCCGGCGAGCACGCTGAGGGCGTAATCCTTTTTTGTGACTACGGTTGCATTTGCCTCCATATTTCTTTATAGATCAGTTTTATTAAGTTCTTTTTTTAACTCTTCCAAATCAGGCGCCCATTCGTCAAAAATGGAAGTATCCGGTTTGCTGGTTATGGAGTGGGCGATATTTTCTGTGTCATCGCGCAAACCTTTGTCGTGGGATAGGTTTTGGCGGAAGGTGTCATTTTCTCTAGCTTTTTGAATGACATTCTCAATAGAACCCCAATCAGAATCAATATCGCGCGGGGTCACTAGCGTTACTTCATCTCCTGGCTCTACTTTGAAGTAGGTGATTGATGCCAATAAAACCCGATAGGGCTTGCCATCAGCAATAATAAAATAGTTTCCATCGGTATCCTGATTAACTATTCCAAGCAGCCTTCTTCTTTCAACCGGTCCGATTTGCTTGTAAATGAAAGAACCTTCTGACGTAATCGTCAGTTTCAACATATCTCCTTCGATAAGCTTTGATTTAGAAGCGTAATTAGCGGGAACAGGATATTGCTTTCCATCGTTCCCAATCATGATTTGTCCGTCAAAAGTTCCTTCAATGATTTTCCCATCCTCTCCATCTTCCATCGTTTTTCTTTTCCTTCCGACTTTTTTCTTTCCTTCCAATTGAAGAAGCATGGCTTTCGCGCCTTGGATGGTTTTCTCAGCGCTTTGGATCATTTCACGCAAAGCCTGAATTTTTTCAGGACTATTTTCGTTTTTTTCTTCGGTCATTTTTGTTTTTTGAATTTGTTTTTGTTTGCTCCCCATACGGGGAAACTCAACATCTAAATTATACAATAGAAACCAAGAACTTGCAAAGCTGTGGATAAGTCTCTTGGCAAGCTTTAATTTGCAATATCAAAAGGCATTTTCATCTGGGTTTTCTTGTTTTATTTGTATTATGCTATAAAGTAAAAAGACAGTCTGCTGGTTAAAATATGCAGACTGAAGAAAAAGCATGACAGAAATATTATTGACCACTTTGATCATCATGGTTGTCCTCGCGATTACAATTCCTACACTGTATGGTTTTATGATTGGAGCGCCGATTCTTTTTTCGCCGAAAAAAGTTATCAAAGAAGTTTCAAGGGTTGTCGAATTCAGGAGGGGAGAAAATTTTTATGATTTGGGCATGGGCAGCGGCAGGTCTCTGATTGCTGCCGATAAATTAAATCTGAATGTTACAGGTTTCGAATTGTCTCCTGTTATATATTGGCTTGCAAAATGCAATTTGTTTTTTAGAGGAGTAAAAAAAGCTAATCTATGTCTGCGTAATTTTTACAGTCAGGATTTGTCTCAAGCGGATATAGTTTTTTGTTTTTTGACTCCGAAGGCGATGGAAAGATTAAGACCGAAATTTGAAAAGGAATTGAAGATCGGAACTCGTGTAATTTCTTATGCTTTCAGAATAAATGGTTGGGAGGAATATCAGATTCTGGATTCCGTTCCCCCTGGCAAAATATATATTTATGTGATGGAATAATTATATCGGGCTGTAGTATACCGGTAGTACGCGTCCATGGGGTGGATGTAGACCGGGTTCGATTCCCGGCAGCCCGACAAAGGTAATTTTGCGCTTGTAGCTCAGTGGATAGAGCGTCTGGTTCCGGTCCAGAAGGCCGCAGGTCCGATTCCTGCCAAGCGCACTAAAAAAAACAAGGGCCTATAGTATAGTGGTAGAACGGTACATTCGCATTGTACAGGCGGCGGTTCGATTCCGCCTAGGTCCACAAAATAAATAAAATTTTAAATTTTATGAATAAAAATACTACAGAAGCCATTAAAAAAACTTCAAAAATAATTGATGCCTGGCTTCCGCTCAAAATCAAATATGACAACACTCCGGGTTTGTCCGTGGGTATAACTTACAAGGGCAAGCTCGTTTATAAGCGAGGTTTCGGCTATGCCGATCAAGAAGCAAAAATTTCTGCAACTTCGAAGACATGTTATCGCATCGCCTCTATTTCAAAGACATTTACTTCGATTTCCATTTTTCAGCTTGCTGAGAAAAGCAAACTTAGGCTTGACGATAAGGTGGTAAAATACCTTCCATGGTTTAAAGTCGAGCGTAATAATAAAAATACGGACGGCATAACGATCCGTCAGCTCTTATCCCATACGGCTGGAGTTTTTAGAGACGGCAATTCGCCGCATTGGGAAAATGACAAATTCCCAGATCTGGAAAAAATGAAAAAATCAATAGTCGAGGAAATGTTAGTATTTAAAAATCCAGCTAAATTCAAATATTCAAATTTTGGCTTTGCGATTTTAGGTAAAGTTATCGAAGCTGCCAGCGGTATGCCGTATGAGCAATATATGCGGGTGAATATATTGGACAAATTAGGAATGAAAAACACAGCTTCTGATTTTGATGTAAAATTTGAAAAAAAATTAGCGAAAGGTTATTCCCGTGATGTTCCGGGTGAGAGAAAAAAAATATTTAAAAACACTAGAACCAATGCCTATGCTTCTGCCGCGGGTGTTCTTTCCAATGTTGAAGATCTGGCTAAATATATCTCAGCCTGGTCTTCTCATAAAAACGGGTTAGTAAGCGGGAGATCAAAAAAAGAAATGACGAGAGAATATAGCAGAGCAAGGGGCAAGGACGAATTTTATGGTTTTGGATTTTATGTCAATAGGATAAAGAAAAGAAAAATTGCGGGGCATGGCGGGGGATTTCCTGGTTTTGTCACAAAAATAGGACTGGACGTAAAAAATGATATCGGGGTAATTGTTCTTGCAAATACGAATGACAGCGCCGCAGGTCTCATACATACTGGAATTTTTGAATCTATATATAAATTTCTAGATAGTAAAAATTACTTGACTGGAAGTGAATTGAAAAATGCAAAAAAATATGAAGGTGTTTATCGTTCGAGGTGGGACGATGCAGTTGTTGTCGGTACGGGTAAAGCCTTAACCGTTTTTGATTCAAAAACTAGTTCTCCTCTTGAAGAAGAAACATATCTTGTTCCAGCTGGTAAAGATAAATTCATCATTAAAACAAAATTTAATTTTGACGCGCCGGGCGAGTTCGCCAGGTTCATGACAAAAAGAGGCGGTAAAAAAGCCTCGATTTTAGTGTGGGGTTCCACGCCGCATAAAAGGATAAAATAAAATTTGACTAATGGTCTAAATCTGCTAAATTACATTCCAGTCAGCATGCAATGCCATGTAAACAAAAAATAAAACTTGTTCTTGAGGAGGTGAAGAAAAGGTGGTTGAAACGATTGAAGAGAAGGTGAAAGAAATCATCGCAAAACAACTCGGCGTTAATGCGTCCGATGTTGTGCCTGAAGCATCATTCGTTGAAGCTCTTGGCGCTGATTCACTGGACACAGTGGAACTCGTCATGGCGTTTGAAGAAGAATTCGGGATTGAGATTCCGGATGAAGACGCAGAGAAAATAGTTACAGTGGGGGGTGCTATCGCGTATATAGCCGATAAAAAGAAACAACAATAATAGCGCCTGAATTTTTTGTAGCCGTTAGTGACAATTTTTCAAAAAACACTACACGGCTCTTTTTTTGCCAAAAAGAGAATAAGCTGTGGATAAGTAGAAAGGATAATGGCTTAAGCAAGCCATTTTTTTTGTTTTCAAAAAGCTTGAGGTTTGTGTTGACCGATGTATTGCGGTGGAGTAGAATAGAGACAAGTGATAAAAAAGTGGGGGAAAGTGGTAAATTAAAAATAAAACACTTCCCGCCTTTGGTTTTATGCTCATCGGAGAATACCAACATTCTATTGATCCAAAAAAAAGATTGGCGGTACCAAGTAAATTTAGAAATGAGCTTAAGAACAAAGTTGTAGTGACGCGCGGTCTGGATAAATGTTTATTTGTTTATCCAATGAAAGTGTGGGAAGAGTTGGCTGGAAAATTGGGTACGCTTCCGGTGGGAGAAGCAGCGACGCGCAGTTTTATTCGTTTGATGCTGGCGGGCGCGACTGATGTTGAAGTTGACAAACAAGGAAGAATTTTAATCCCAGATTATCTCAAAATTTATGCCGGGCTTAACAAAAATGTAATTGTGGCCGGAGTGTATAATCGTTTAGAAATTTGGGATGAAAAAAGGTGGGCGGTTTATAAAAAGAATGCTGAAAAAAATACGGATGAAATCGCGGAGCAACTTGGAAAATTGGGGGTATACTAAAAATTTAAATTTGCAGACGAATGATTACTCATAAGCCGGTTTTACTTTTAGAAAGCATAGCGGGACTTAATTTAAGAAAAGGAGCAACTATTGTGGACGCCACTCTGGGGGGAGGCGGACACAGTCGGGAAATTTTAAAAATAATTGGAAGAGGGGGCAGACTGATCGCGATTGATCAAGATAGGGCGGCGATAGAAAATTTCAATCCCGAGTACTCGGGACAATTGCCGTCAGAAGTTGGTAACGTAGTTTTAGTTAAAGACAATTTTTCGAAACTAGAAAATATTTTGGGGGGCCAGGGAATAAAATCGGTGGATGGGATTTTAGCTGACCTCGGATATTCCTCGGCGCAACTGGAAGATGAAAGTTATGGAATGAGTTTTTTGAAAGACGCTGAACTTGATATGCGATTAGACAAAGAAAATGCATTGACGGCTAAAAAAATCATCAATGAATATAGCCAAGCGGATTTGGAAAGAATAATCAGGGACTATGGGGAAGAGAAATTTGCAAAAAACATTGCCAAAAAAATAATTGAACGAAGAAAATCAGTTTCGATAGAAAAGACAATTGAATTAGCTGAGATTATCAATCAAGCAATTCCGGAAAGATACAGGCATCAGAAAATTCATCCGGCTACACGAACATTTCAGGCGCTCCGTATCGAAGTGAACAAGGAATTGGAAAATCTCGAGAAATTTATTCCGGTGGCGATCAATGTTTTGAGTCCGGGAGGCAGGTTAGCCATAATCTCATTTCATTCATTAGAGGACAGAATTGTTAAAAATATATTCAGGGAGAATGCTAGGGGATGCATTTGCCCGCCAGACTTTCCAAGTTGCCTTTGCGGGCATCAGGCGAAAGTAAAAATAATAACAAGAAAACCGATTGTTCCGGGCGCAGAAGAAATCGCAGAGAATCCAAGAGCAAGGAGCGCCAAGCTCCGGATCTGCGAAAAAATATAAACGCTTTGCGCTTGGAATTGCTTCACTCGCCCCAAATGAAAGTAAACTTTCGCTTGTGGGCTCGCTAGCAATTATAAAAACAAACAAACAAATTAATTTTCAGGGGGAACTGAAAATAAATGTCAGTAGTTTTAGCCAGAAATTGGGGAAACAGCATTGCTGTTAAACGTAGAGCCGCGGCAGAAGGCAAGGTTTTTGTGTTGAAAAAATCAACGAGGCTTGCTGTTATGGATGGGCAGACCAGCCTCAATGCGATTATTTTCGTGATGATCGGGTGCGTAATTTTTGCCGGAGCTGTTTATCTGTATCAGGTAAATAATATTACGATCAAGGGTTATGAGATCAAGGAAGTTGAAAATAAAATTAAAGATCTAGAGAAGGAAAGTCAAAAGCTCAAAATCAGGGAAGTGGAATCCAGGTCGATGTACAATATTGAAAAAGCCACGGAAGATCTTAATCTGGTAAATTCCGCTAACGTTTCTTACGTTGAAATGAAGGGCCCGATGGCCATGAAATAGCAGGCTTTAATTTTCGGATGCTTTAATTTATCAGAAGGAGGTTCGGTTTCCCTCAGCCTTTGCAGACTGTAAGGCCCGAACCTTTATGAATTTAAATGGCGAACTTGACCAAAAACAGAAACTATAAAATAGGGAGCAGGTGCGCGATGAAAAAAGACGGCGTTGAAGTTTGCAACAATCGCCGGATATCGGTGTTGCTATTTTTTATTTTAATAATAATAGTGGCTGTTATTTTCAAATTATATTCTTTGCAAGTACTTTCTTATGATTCATACAAGGCCTTGGCGGATGGCCAGCACACCTTATTTCAGGAATTGGTGCCTAAGCGCGGAGAAATATTTTTGAAAGATAAAGACAATTTATATCCAGTGGCCGTGAATCGCGAGACTAAGATGGCTTACGCTGTGCCCAAAGAAATCGAAAATATTCCGGAAACGGCGCGCTCGGTGGCTGCTGCCTTGCAAGTTGACCAAAGTGAGATGATGGCTAGATTCAGTAAATCGGAAGATATGTATGAAGTCATAAAGCACAAGCTGGGTGATGAAGAGATTGAAAAGATAAACAATTTAAAATTGAAGGGAATCCATTTAGCGGATGAAAGCTACCGATATTATCCTTCCGGGGAATTGGCAGCGAACGTTCTGGGTTTTGTAGGCTGGAAAGATAATGATTTCGGCGGCAGATATGGGGCAGAAGCATATTTTGATTCGCGGTTGAAGGGGGAAGAGGGGGAGATAA
The DNA here is from genome assembly GCA_041664225.1 of Parcubacteria group bacterium. Classification (GTDB taxonomy): domain Bacteria; phylum Patescibacteriota; class Minisyncoccia; order Moranbacterales; family UBA2206; genus UBA11098. Next base: position 144,646 of record JBAYLE010000001.1, read on the forward strand.
CGCAAAGCCGAGATGCCTCCGGCGGCGGTGTGTTGATAAGGGGCAAAAATTTAGTGCAAGCCAGGGATGGCGATAATGTCATACTCACGATTGATCATAGCGTGCAATACGAAACAGAAAAGCTCTTGAAAGCCGCAATTGAAAAAAACAATGCGGATAGCGGCTCTATAATTGTTATGGAACCTCAGACCGGGCGTATCCTAGCGATGGCCAATTATCCCACATTTGATCCAAATAATTACACCCAGGTAGAAGACATCTCGGTTTACAGGAACACGGCGATAAGCGACGCATATGAGAGCGGCAGTGTTTTCAAGGCGATAACTATGGCGGCTGGGCTGGATAACGGATCTGTCAACCCGGACGCGACTTACAAAGATACCGGAGTCGTTAAAGAGGCAGGATACACAATCCAAAATTCTGACAGAAAAGCCAACGGTATCCAGACAATGACCCAAGTTTTAGAAAAATCACTGAATACGGGGGTTATTCACGTGGAGAAATTGGTGGGCAATAAAAATTTTGCAGACTATGTGAAACGCTTCGGTTTTGGAGAATCAACCGACGTTGATCTTGTAGGGGAAGCGAGTGGTAATTTAAACAATTTAAAAAATTTAAAAAGCAATATTCAATTCTTCACTTCCGCCTTTGGCCAGGGCATCACTGTTACGCCAATTCAGCTGGCGACTGCCTATAGCGCCATAGCCAATGGAGGAGTTTTGATGAAACCGCAAATAGTTGATAGAATAGTGAATCCCAATGGAAGCGAAGAGAATTTTCAGCCACAGGAAGTCAGACGGGTTATCTCTGAAAAATCAGCAACTTTATTAGTACAAATGCTCCGAAGTGTGGTGACTATTGGACATGGGAAAAGGGCGGATGTGCCTGGATATCTGGTGGCTGGGAAAACTGGAACCGCCCAGGTGGCTAGTTCTGAGGTTCGGGGCTATGTGGAAGGCATAAACATCGGATCGTTTGCCGGGTTTGCGCCAATGAACAATCCGCGCTTTACTATTTTAGTCAGAGTCAATAATCCAAAAAGCGTTGATTGGGCAGAATCAAGCGCGGCGCCGGCTTGCGGGGAACTTATGAAATTTTTATTGGATTATTACAATATAGAACCAACAGAACAATATACGCAGGCGGATTTGGATAAATTCAATATGACGCATAATCTAAGTGATTATTTTATCAAGAATCCGGACGATGATGAAAATCTGACTGTGAACGCGATAACCAATCCGACTTCTGCCAAAGCCGAAGATCCTAAGAAAAAAAAGAAGAAATAAATTATGTCAAAATTGAAGTTGTTGCAAAAAATGCTACGAATCATGGCAATCTTGGTGTTAAAAAAGTATGATCCCAAGATTGTCAGCGTGACCGGTTCGGTCGGAAAAACTTCCACCAAGGAGGCTATTTTTACAGTGCTAGCCAGCCAGTTCAGGGTCAGGAGAAATGAAAAAAATTATAACAATGAGATTGGGATTCCGTTGACCATCATCGGCGCCAGCAGCGGGCAGAGCTCATTTCTCGGATGGCTGGGAGTTTTTTTGAAATGGATCGGGGTTATGATTTCACCCTTGGAATATCCGGAAATATTAATCTTGGAAATGGGCGCAGACCGTCCCGGCGATATCGAATATTTGACCGGCTTTATCAAATCGGATGTCGGTATCATAACGGATGTGTCTCCCAGCCATATTGAATTTTTTAAAAGCTTAGAAGAAATCAGCAAAGAAAAAGGGACGTTAGTCAAAAAGTTGGATGAAAAAAGTTTAGCAGTCATCAATATAGATAATTCTAACGTCGCCAAACTTAAAGAACAAATAAGGGCCAATCTATTAACAATCGGTTTTTTGGAGGAAGCTGAAATGCGCGCGACTGATCCGGCTTTTGTATACGCGGATGAAAATAATCATGATATCAAGGGCCTGAGTTTTAAGCTTAATTATAAAGGCACGACCATACCGGTGCGTTTGAATAATGTTTTAGCCAAGCATCAGATTTACCCGGCTCTGGCCGCCGCCGCTACGGGTATTTGGTTCCAGCTCAATCTGGTGGAAATCGCAGCGGCGCTGGAAAATTTTGCGTCGCCATGCGGACGACTGAATCTGATTTCGGGGATAAAAAATTCTTTGATTATTGACGATACGTATAATTCTTCGCCCACTTCCGCAATTGCCGCCTTGGATGTTCTGAAAGAAATAAAGGACAAAAGAAAAATTGTGGTTATGGGAGACATGTTGGAATTGGGCGCGGAAACTGAAAGGGGACACAGAAATATCGCGAAAAAATTTCTGGAAGTTAAGGGTAATATTTTCTTGGGGGTCGGGCAGAGGATGCAGTTTGCGATTGAAGAAATTTCCAAACATAATTTTCCCAAAGACAATATATTTTCATTTTGTAATCCGATGGAAGCCGGTAAAAAATTACAGGAAATCGTCCAGCCTGAAGATCTGATTCTAATCAAAGGTTCACAAGGCATGCGTATGGAAAAAGTGGTGGAAGAAGTCATGGCTCAGCCGCAGAAAGCCGACGAACTGCTGTGCCGGCAGAATGAGGAATGGAGAAATATTCCATTCAAGGAGGTATAATATTTTCTTGTTTTGTTTTTATGCCCGCGCTTTGCGGGTTTTTGATATTTCAGCTAAAATAAGCCTATGTAATTTATAAGTTTTTGTTATGGGAAAGTTGGTTGAGCTCGAAGATTTCAAGAAGAAAATTGATATTGAAATTGAGAAGTATTTAAATCGGATTATTCATGAAACAAAAAAGCGTGATGCCTTAATGGCGGAAGCGGTTAAATATGTAAAGAAAATGACATTGGCTGGAGGCAAAAGGCTCCGCCCAACTCTTATGTATTATGGTTATCTTGCAGCCAATGGCAAAGAAAAAGAGAAAATGATCAAAGCCGCGGTGAGTATCGAGCTCATTCATATGTTTTTACTGATTCATGATGACATTATGGATCAGGATGATAAGCGACATGGCCTAGATACCTTGCATATTAAATATAAAAAATTAGGCAAGAGAATTTTCAAAAATAGGGGCCTAGATCATTTTGGCAATTCGATGGCCATCATTATTGGCGATATGGTAGGAGCATTGGGCAATCAGATAATTTTTGAATCGCAGTTCAAGGCGGAACTGGTTATACGGGCGCTTGCTAAGCTACAATCTATTGTTTCGATGACGGTCATTGGTCAGTCGCAAGATTTGTACATTGAATACAGAGGTCGGGCCAGTGAGAAAGAAATTCTGTCTATGTATGAAAACAAAACTGCCAAATATACAGTGGAGGGTCCATTACATCTGGGCGCGATTTTGGGCGGAGCTCCGGAAGCGGTAACTGCTGGCCTGAGCCGTTATGCTATTCCGCTCGGTATTGCCTTTCAGATCCAGGATGATATCCTGGGAGTTTTTGGGCATGAAGAAAAATTGGGGAAAAAAATTGGAGCGGATATTATTGAAGGCAAGCAAACGCTGCTAGTGGCCAGAGCCAAAAACAAGGCTAACGCCAAACAACAAAAAATTTTAAATGAACTTTTGGGCAAGAAAAATTTAACCGGAAATGATATAAAAGATTTTCAAGATGTCTTGAAAGAAACCGGCTCGCTCGATTATGCGAAAAATTTATCCTACGAGCTTGTTCTAAGGGCCAAGCGCGAACTTCAAAAAATTAAAATAAATCCAGAAGCTAAAAATTTTTTGAATGACATTGCCGACTATATGATTGAAAGGGAACTATAGGCAGTTTGTAGTTTTTAGATTAATTATGATTAAGAGGAGAAAAACCAAGAAAATTAAAGTCGGAGACATTTTTATCGGCGGGGATAACCCGATTGCTGTGCAATCCATGTGCAATACCGATACGCGCGATGTCAAAAAAACCGTGGTGCAGATCAAACAGTTGGAAAAAGCCGGCTGTGAAATTGTGCGGCTGGCTATTCCGGACATGGTTGCGGCTAAGGCCATAGGAAAAATAAAAAAACAAATAAAAATTCCTTTGGTCGCTGACATTCATTTTTCAGCTGATTTAGCACTGGAGGTAATGCGGCAGGGAATTGATAAGTTACGAATAAATCCGGGCAATATCGGTTCAATCGATAAGATAAAAATGGTTGTCTGGGAAGCAAAAAAAAGGAAAATTCCAATCCGCATCGGTATCAATAGCGGTTCGCTCGGAAAAGAAATTTTGAAAAAATACAGGGGCAAAGTGACGGCGGAAGGCATGGTGGAGTCAGCGATGCGGCACATCAAGATTCTGGAAAAATTAAAATTTTACGATATCGCGGTTTCGCTTAAGGCTTCAGATATCGAACGGACAGTCGAAGCTTATAAATTATTATCCAAAAAAACAAAATATCCGCTGCATATCGGCATCACCGAAGCCGGAACTATTTTTCGCGGTACGATCGTGTCGTCAATCGGCCTGGGCCATCTTTTATACAATGGTATTGGGGATACGATCCGGGTTTCCTTGACGGCAGATCCAGTGGAAGAAGTGCGGGTGGCTTGGGAAATTTTGAAATCGCTTGGCTTGCGGAAAAGAGGGGTTACGGTGACAAGTTGCCCGACTTGCGGCCGAACTGAAATTGATCTGATAAGCTTAGCTAAACAGGTGGAAGCAGAAATGGCTAATTTTAACAAAGATATACATGTGGCCGTGATGGGTTGTGTGGTAAATGGACCAGGTGAAGCTCGAGAAGCTAATCTGGCTATCATTGGGGGAAAAAAAGCCGGATTAATCATGAAGAATGGCGAAATACTAAAGAAGGTCGATGAAAATAAATTACTAGCGGAATTTTTGAAAGAAGTGAAAAAATATTAGTAATTTGGAGTCAATTTTGTAGTTGCTTTTTTATCGTTTTCAAGTTAAAATTTGTTTATGTCAAATCAAATCACAAGTATTCCTAAACATGTTGCCATAATTCCTGACGGCAATCGGCGTTGGGCAAAAAATAATGGATTGAAGCCTTGGGAGGGCCATGAAGAGGGCGCCAAAAACACAGAAAAATTGGTCAGATTTGCTCTGGAAAATGGAATCGATTGCATTACGTTCTGGGGTTCCTCGCTGGATAATCTAACTAAAAGGCCCCTGAGAGAAAGGCAGGCGCTTTTGGATATTTATTCGCGATATTTCGAAAAATTGATAGGGGGTAAGGAAATACACGAGCAGGAAGCGCGGATAAATATTATTGGCCGGTGGGAAGAACAACTTCCGGAATCATTAAAAAAAATTTTAAAAGAGGGCATAGAAAAGACCAAAAATTATAAAAAGAAAATTTTGAATTTCATGCTGGCTTATGATGGCGACGATGAAATGATTCGGGCCATCCAAAATATCATAGATAATTGCGAAAAGGGAATGGAGATAACCGCGGAAGTCGTCAAGGAAAATCTGATGACCAAGGATATCCCCGCAGTGGATTATTTGATCAGGACTGGCGGAGAACCGCATTTAAGCGCCGGATTTATGATGTGGGACACGGCAGACGCCCAGTTGTATTTTTCTGAGAAGATGTATCCCGATTTCGGAACTTCGGAATTTCAAGAAGCATTGGAAGAATACGCGAGGAGACAAAGAAGGTTCGGAGTATAAATCGTAAAATAAATTTTGTAATATTATGAAAAAATACCTGCTTTTGACACTGCTGGTTCTAATTTTTCCAGCTTTAGTTTTTGCTCAGACGGAAAAGAAGAAGGCCATTTATTTTTATAGCAATACCTGCCCGCATTGCCTGCGCGTTGAAAAATATTTTGAAGACAATGGAATTTTTGAAAAATATGACATTAAAAAAATCGAAACAAGTTCTGCGAAAGAGTTCGATTATCTCAATGAGTTTTTTGATGCTTTCGGCATAGTCGCGGACAAACGGGGATATCCAGTTGTTTTTTTTGATGACAAAATAATTATCGGAGACCAGCCGATCATTGATAGTTTTGTCAGTGAAATTGAAACGGTTGCTGCCGCAGACTTTCCAGATCCGGTTTCTTTAAAAAAAAGTTTTTCGGAGCAGAATAACAATGATGTCAATAGCGCGATAAAGGAGGACAAAGAAACATCAGTGGCCATCCCCGTTCTTTTGGGAGCAGCGCTTGTTGATGCAATAAACCCGTGTGCTTTTGCGGTTCTTATTTTGCTTGTTGCTACAATTATCGCATCTCAAAGCAGAAAAAAAGCCCTGTTGGCCGGACTTCTTTTTTCTTTTTCAGTTTTTATCTCCTATTTTTTAATGGGGCTTGGTCTTTACAGCGCTATTGGGGCGTTTAATCTGCCTAAAATAATTTCAATTATCGTAGGAATCGTCGCGATTATTTTGGGGCTGGCCAATTTGAAAGATTTTTTCTGGTACGGAAAAGGTTTTGTTATGGAGGTTCCCTTTAGCTGGAGGCCGAGACTCCAGTCTTTGATAAAAGGAGTGACTAGCCCGATTGGAGCTTTTGGAACAGGATTTTTGGTAAGCCTATTTTTGCTTCCTTGCACAAGCGGACCGTATCTGGTTATTTTAGGACTTATGGCGAAAAAGACGGAAATGGCGAAAGCCGTTTCCCTTCTGCTCTTATACAACATTATCTTTATCATGCCCATGATTATCATAACCCTCGCTATGTATTTGGGGGTAAGGGCGAAGAAGCTGGAGGAATTTCGCCAAAAAAATATCAAAGTTTTGCATTTAATCGCTGGCGCAGTGATGCTTTTTATTGGGGTGTATCTTCTGTATGAATGGCTTAAATAATTAACTAGTAATTAATTTTTATATAAAGTTATGGAAATAATATTTACCGATCAAAATTTTGATCAAGAAGTTATTAAAAGCGATAAGCCGGTGCTGGTGGATTTTTGGGCGCCATGGTGCGGACCTTGCCAGATGATGGGGCCGATTATCGAGGAATTATCCAAAGATATGGAAGGTAAAGCGAAAGTCGGTAAGCTTAATGTCGATGAACATTCTGAAACGGCGCAAAAATTCGGTATAATGTCCATTCCGGCACTTAAAATCTTTAAAGATGGACGGGTTGTTAAAGAATTTGTAGGGGTACAAAATAAGGATGTTTTGAAAGAAGCACTGGAAAAAGCTTAATTATTTTTTATATACTATGGAAAAGATATATGATTTGCTCATAATCGGTGCCGGTCCGGCTGGTTTGGGAGCGTCTATTTATGCATCGCGCTATAAATTGGATCACGTTGTGCTGGGTGATGAAATCGGGGGACAAGTAGTGGAGGCTTCAGAAATTGAAAATTGGGCAGGAGAAGTTTCGATTCCCGGAAAAACGCTGATGGAAAAATTCCAGCATCACGCGCATCATTTGGGGGCTAAAATTATTCAATCTGATGTCTCATCCGTTTCTAAAACCGATGCAGGATTTGAAGTAGTGGCGGGAAATGAAAAATATTTGGCCAAAACTATTATTCTAGCTTTAGGCATGAAAGCGCGCAAAATGAATGTGCCGGGCGAAGATAAGTTTGTGGGTAAAGGCGTATCGTACTGCGCGACTTGCGATGCGATGTTTTTTCGCGGGAAAGACGTGGTGGTAGTCGGCGGGGGAGACGCGGCGGCGACGGCGGCGATTCATCTCAGTGAATTCGCGAGGAAAGTTTCTCTTCTTTATCGTGATGCCTCCAATTGGGAACCTTCTTGGGAAGAGCAACTGGACAAATTAAATGTAGAAAAAATTTCTTGCACGAATATCAAAGAAATAAAAGGAGATCAGAAAGTGACGGGGATTGTTTATGAAATTGCCGATGGAGAAAAAGAACTTTCTGTTCAAGGAGTATTTATTGAAGTTGGTACAACGCCGGGCGTGGCGGTGGCACAAAGTTTAGGCGTGGCTCTGGATGAACAAAGTTATATTATTGTTGACCAGACGCAAGCGACAAACATTGAAAATGTTTACGCGGCGGGCGACGTCACCACCGGCTCCAACAAATTCCGCCAAATTATTACCGCTGTGGCCGAAGGGGCGGTGGCGGCCGGAAGTTTGTATCGGAAGTTAAAACTTACGAAAAAATAATATTTCCACTTTCTTTTGGCAGCAAAAGAAAGTGGAGAAAAAAAACTGCCGGCACAGGCTCGTGCTGGCTGAATTTCTAATCTGGCTCGCTAAAATTTATACGCTCGCGGCGAGCTATGATAAATTTCTTAACGTTCGCCAGCTTGAAATTCAGAAATGCACTTCGCAATGTGCGGGAATCTGGTTTGATTACCAAGAAGTAGAATATTTCGCATGCTCGATTTATTTATAAAGTTAGTTTTTTTGAAAAATAAAAAGACCACCAAACGCTGATTATACGAGCGAGTGGTGGCGGATACTGGATTCGCAGCTATTTTTTGAGATAATTGATTGCTGCTGTGAGAGAGATAAGTCCGCAAAGAACTGCTAATCCTCCACAAACGGAGTTCATCGCAAAGCCGGAAAATATTGCTGTTAAGACAAAGCCAATGATGATTCCTTTTGCTTCGTTTTCGATTACCATCCCAACATCTGTCGGTCTTTTGTATGGCATATTATTCTCCTTGTAAGGAAATTTTTGCATAGAATAACGCTGTACTCCATGATCTGTTATTATACTCCAAAACAACCCAAAAGTCAATAACTGGTGTGTAATAGATAAATTTTGCTTTAAATAAGCTTAAAAATAGCACAAAAGAAAAAAAGATTATGAATTCGATAGAATTATCCAAAAAATTAGGAGGGAAAATTGAAGTTAGAAGTAAGCAGAAACTGACTAAGCAGAATCTGCCGGTTTTGTATACGCCGGGGGTGGCGGATGTTTCCATGGCCATCGCGAAAAATAAAAAATTGGCTTTTGAGTATACAATTAAAAAAAATACGGTGGCGGTGATTTCGGATGGCAGCGCGGTTTTGGGTTTGGGCAACATCGGGCCGGAAGCGGCTTTGCCGGTAATGGAGGGAAAGTGTTTACTATTCAAAGAACTGGCAGGCGTGGATGCATTTCCGATTGTGCTTGCGACGCAGGACACGGAAGAAATAATCAAAATTATAAAAGCCATCGCGCCGACATTTGGCGGAATAAATTTGGAAGATATTTCAGCGCCGAGATGTTTTGAAATTGAGGAGAGATTAAAAAAAGAATTGGACATCCCGGTTTTTCATGATGACCAGCATGGGACGGCGATTGTGGTCTTGGCGGGGCTTATTAATGCTTTGAAAGTTGTCAAGAAAGATATTAAAAAAATAAAAATAGTGATTTCCGGCGCTGGCGCGGCGGGCATCGCGATTACTAAACTTTTGATAAAATACGGCGCCAAAAATATTATTTTAGTCGATAGCCAGGGGATAATCCACAAAGAGCGAAAAATCGGCATGAATATGGCGAAGGTGGAAATTGCGCATCTTACCAATCACAAAGGACAAGGCGGCACGCTTCGCGACGCTTTGGCTGGAGCAGATGTTTTTATCGGCGTTTCGGCGCCGAATATTTTGACCAAAGACGATGTGCGGAAAATGAATAAAAAGCCCATTGTTTTCACTATGAGTAATCCAGTTCCGGAAATCAGCCCCGAAGAAGCCAAGAAGGGCGGAGCTTTTATTGTTGCTACTGGCAGTTCAAAATATCCCAACCAAATCAATAATGTCCTGGTGTTTCCGGGAATTTTTCGCGGGGCGCTGGACACACGAACGAAAAGGATAACCGACGAGCACAAATTAAAGGCGGCCAAGGCTATTGCCGCTCTGGTCAAAACGCCAACTTGTGATAAGATAATACCAGAAGCATTAAATAAACAAGTGGCAAAAAAAGTTGCCAGTGTGTTTAAAAAACAAATATGAAAATTTATAAACAAAACATAGAAATAAAAAGCACCAGTCAGATGGAGTTTGTTGATATCACTAATCAGGTTGATGAAGTGGTTTCCAGCTCTGGCATCAGAGAAGGCCAGACTCTGGTTTACTCCCCTCACACTTCGGCCAGCATTGTCGTGAATCACAATGAGCCGATGCTGATCCAGGATTTTATGCGGATTTTGTACAGACTGGTGCCGGTGAGCGACCGTTATTCCCACGACTTATTTGAAATCGGACGGTCAAAAACATCTGACGGACGGAGCAATGGCCACTCGCACTGCAAAGCGATGCTTTTGGGAGTGAGCGAAACAGTGCCAGTTGAAAAGGGCAAACTGTTGCTAACAGAGAAGCAAAATATCTTCATGGTAGAAATGGATGGAGCTCGAACCAGGAATATTATCGTTCAAGTTATTGGATTATGAGCAAATTAGTCAATGATCTGATACAAAAAGGTTATCTCAAAAGCGATTCGATTATCGACGCATTTTCCGAAATCAGCCGGATGGAATTTGTCCCGAAGGAATTAGAGTTGGAAGCCGAGGAGGATATCGCTTTGCCAATTGGGTATGGGCAGACTATATCACAACCGTTGGTGGTGGCCTTTATGTTTGAACTTCTGGAGCCGCAAAAAGGACAAAAAATATTGGATATTGGCAGTGGATCAGGTTGGACAACTTCGCTATTGGCTTATGTAGTGGGGACAGAAGGCAATGTAATCGGCATTGAGAGAATAAAAGAACTTAAGGATTTTGGAGAAAAAAACGCGGACAAATTTGGCTTTGTTAAGAAAGGCATTGCGGAATTTGTTGGCGGCGATGGTAGTTTGGGCTTTCCTGAAAAAGCGCCCTATGATCGAATTTTAGTGTCAGCAGTTTCATATGAAGTGCCGGAAGTCTTGAAAAATCAATTAAAAGTAGGCGGAAAATTAGTCATGCCGATTCGCAACAGCATAATTTACCTTGAAAAGAAAGGAGAAAATGATTTTTACAAGGAAGAATTTCCCGGCTTTTATTTTGTGCCATTGGTCATAAATTAAATATATTTTTTTTAAATAAATGTTAAGAAGAATGATAATTGCAGCAGCGGTGGTGGTTGCCTTGATCGGCAGTCTTTTTTATTTTAATCACCAGGTTGGTTTTTCGCACGGAAGTTATACGCAGAATAAGATTTTTAAAATTGTTAAGGGTGATGGCAATACTACAGTCGGAAAAAATTTGGAAAAAGACGGATTAATTTCTAATGATTGGTATTTTTATTATTATGTCCGCTCACACGGCCTTTTAAGCAAGCTTTATCCGGGTGAATATCTTTTGAGTGGCAATATGACTATTCCGGAAATTGCGGCTATCATTACTAACCCCCAAAAAGTTTATGAGCGAGTTACTTTCATCGAGGGCTGGACCGCCAAACAATTTGCGGAAGAATTGAGCAGCTATGGTTTTGGCGGCGATGCTTTCTTGGCTTTGGTTAAAAATCCGCCGGCTGAAATTGTTTCTCAATTTAAGGTTTTTTCCGACAAACCGAAAGACGCGGCACTTGAAGGTTATCTTTTCCCTGACACTTATTATTTTTCCAAAGAAGCGACTCCAGAGGGAATTCTCAAAAAAATTCTTCAGAATACAGACACACAGTTGAGCACAGATATTTCTAGCATCGCCAAAGCACAAAATAAATCGCTTTTTCAGATTTTGATTATGGCCAGTATCATTGAAAAGGAAGTGAAGACTGATGCGGACCGAGTGCTAGTCTCTGGAATTTTTTGGAACCGAATCAAGATTGGGCAAGCTTTGCAGAGCGACGCGACTCTGACCTATATTTTAGGTGACAAAGACGCGGCTCACAGTGGAGCGCAGTTGGCGACTGATTCTCCGTATAATTCCTACCAAAACAAGGGTCTGCCGCCCGGGCCGATTTCCAATCCGGGGTTGGCTTCGATCATCGCGGCCATCCATCCGCAAGACTCGGCCTATAATTATTTTTTAAGCGACCTAAAAACTGGTCAAACAATTTTTTCCAAAACATACGACGAACATCTGGTGAACAAAGCGAAATATGGATTATGAAAAAACTAAATGGGGTAATCAGTGCTCAGCAATTTGACCGAGAAACACTCGAGGCGGTTTTTTTGATTGCTGATGAAATGAAAAAAAATCCTGATCCGGAACTGCTCAAAGGTAAAATCATGGGCAGTCTTTTTTATGAACCCAGCACGCGTACTCGCTGGAGTTTTGAGATTGCCATGCTGAAGCTGGGAGGCCTGTGTATCAGCACGGAAAGTGCGGGAATTTTTTCTTCGGCTGCCAAGGGAGAAAGTTTGGAAGATACGATCCGCGTTCTTAGCGGATATCCGATTGATTTGTTGACGCTTCGCTACAACAAAAAAGGCGGAGCGGAGCGAGCCGAAAAATTTTCTCGCGTGCCCGTGATCAATGCCGGCGATGGCAATGGGCAGCATCCGACGCAGGCGCTTCTCGATCTCTATACGATTCGACAAAAATATCCAAAGATCAGCGGACTAAAAATCGCCATGATGGGCGATTTAGCCAATGGGAGAACGGTAAGGTCGCTGTGCTATTTTTTGGCGAAACATTTTCCGGACAATGAAATTTATTTTATTTCGCCCGAGGCAGTCAAAATGCAAGATGATATCAAGGAATATTTGGACAAGCACGGCGCGAAGTGGCAAGAGCTTTTTGAAATTACACCGGAGATTATTGCGAAAATGAATGTTATTTATCAGACGCGCATTCAAAAAGAAAGATTTCAAGAAAATATCAGTCTTTTTGAGGAAGTTTCCAAGGCGAGTGAAATGTTTATGATTGGCGAGGATTTTGTCGAACAAATGGACAAGGATGGGATAATTCTCCATCCGCTTCCGCGTATCAATGAAATCGCTTATGCTGTGGACAAAGATCCGCGCGCTTGTTATTTTCAGCAAGCCTGGAACGGAGTTTATGTCCGCATGGCCCTACTTAAGATGATTTTGATCGGATATTAACTTTTGGAAAAAAATTCAGGGCTTGCGTCGCGGCGCAAGCCCTGTGTGTTTCTAGTTTCTGTAGAAATAGCTAATAAAGAACAACTTTTCCAACCAGGTCCTTGATGTTTGAGACTTTGTGATATTTTACAAAGTCTTTGAGTCCCTGGCAGATTTCTCTGAAGATCTTCGGATTCTTGAAAGAACCAGTTCCGCACTGGACAGCGCTGGCTCCAGCCAGAATATAATTCATGGCGCTTCGGGCATCGGTTATTCCTCCAATTCCGATGATTGGCAGTCCCAGTTCGGCTTGGGCGACCTCAAAGACCTTGAGAACATTAATCGGCAATATTGCTGGGCCGGAAAGACCTCCAGTATTGCCACCGAGGCATGGCCGCAGAGTATACGGGTCGATTAACATCCCTGGGTAGGTATTAGCGATTGATAGCGCGTCTGCCCCTCCGTTTAATGCTCCAAGCGCAATAGCTGCTATATCCTGAGCTTTGGGTGAAAGTTTGACAATAAGATATAGTCCCGGCGCGCTGTCTCGTACTTCGCGAACAACTTCACGTGTTGATTTGGTATTTAGAGAAAAAATCTTTCCTCCTTCTTTGTTGTTTGGGCATGAGATATTGACCTCGATGAATTTGAAGCCGGCTTTTTCAAGGGCCGCTGCCAGATCTACGAACTCCTTTACGGAATTGCCGCTGATGTTGAGTATGACTTTTCGGCCAGTTTTTTGGATCATGTCAATAATCATAGGGGCAATTGACAGGAACTCCTCGAGCCCCATGTTTTTGAGTCCGATGGAGTTGAGCATGCCTGAGGGAGTTTCGCATATTCTTGGACCCTTGTTTCCTTGGCGTCTAAGTGTTGTCAGTCCTTTAAATACATGAGCGCCGATTCCGTATTCATCAGTAGGCCCGTTGTTGATACTGTCGAGCACATAGCATCCGGAGGCTGTCATTATAGGGAAATCGAGTTCTAAATTAAGCGACTGGCCCCAGAGTTCTGTTTTGAGCGGGTCTATTTTTTTTGCTCCGATCCTCTCTTCTGATGATTCAATTGTTATTTTGGGCGGTATGAGTGCTTTCCAGTCTATTTCGGAAGCATTGAAGAATGGTCCTTCGGTGCACACGCTCTTATAAATCTTATTGCCAGCCTCGTCTTTCTGTGTGGTCGGAATATCGCATCCCATGCAGCTTCCAATTCCGCAGGCCATCATCTCTTCGAGAGAAACATAACACTGATTTTTGTATTCTTCACAAATCTCGGCGACTTTCTTGAGCATTGGCCTTGGACCGCAGGCGATTACCACAGACTGACCAGCATCTTCTTTGAGTGCATCTTCCAATAGATGTGTCACCAGATTTCTTTCACAGAGAGCATCTTCACAGATAGTCTGAGTGGAACAGGTTTTGGCGTTAAAACGCCATTTGCAAAATAACTGGCCTTCGTCTTTGCCTCCGAAAAGCGCAAGTGTTTTTATGACCATTTCGTCAAGTTTTTTGGCGATGGGCATTAGGGCTGCGATACCAGTTACTCCGCCGACAAGAATAACCCTTTTCCATGATTTTTCCGCGGCAAATGGTTTGCCTAGCGGTCCGATGAGCTTGATCTTATCTCCCTCTCTCAGTTCCGATAACTTTTTAGTATTTTCACCAACAACCTTAATATAAAAAGTTATTTCATTGTCTTTGCAATCAGCCGCAGTAAATGGTCGGGGCATTTGTGAGGATGATTCGGGGATGATCTTGTAAAACTGACCAGCTTTCGGTTTTTGCTTTTCGGCCCAAATTACCAATTCGTAAATTCTCGAGCCAATCTGAGTTTCTCTATTTGATATTACTTCTGTAGTAAAAAACTTTCTTTTTTTCTTCATTTTGCCTCCTATCAGTTTTTTGGGAACAACAATTTTGATCCGTTCCATGGGTTTAAAACTATTTCATTGTTATATTGGATGTCATCGACCCGTTCTTCAAGCTCGTATTCAACTAACTCATTCGAAACGGGAATCTCAAGAAATCTGCTGGCGTTGAATGATAAGAGATTTGCAACCTGTTCATCAGAAAGACCGAGTTGGTGGGCGAGGGTGCAGATGACAGCGACCATTTCCTGATTAGAGGGTAAGCCCCCGAGCATTTGAAGTAGCTTTTCTTCCTTTGTGTGGTTAGCGTTGTCAGAACTGATAATAATCAGAGGATTATCCAGGGCCAGAAGGCTGATCAAAAACAGACGATGTTTGGATGGGCGCAGATTATTGAAGCACTTGTAGAAAACCGGATCAATGTTTGGGTTCCAGTTTGTCCGGTCGGCATCGAACCAAAGATAATGTGGACATAGCTCCAAAACTATTTGCATGCCTTGTCTTTGGGCTTCCAAGATAATCATGGCGCTCTCAATGCAAGAGACATGGCAGATAATGATTTTCACGCCTGGAACTTTGCGTGCCAGAGAGATTATTTTTCTCACATATGACACTTCGGCTTCAATGGGGTTGCCCTTGAGGCGTGCGATAATGTATGGGTCATCGCAGTGGCAGGCTATCGCCTTGTTTACTGCTCTGGCCATATACATGGCTCCGAGGATCGTATGATCATACATTACGCCAATTGTTCCCGTGGTTACAGATGTTCCGTCGTCTTTCTTGGGGTAGACTTTGCCGCCGAGAATCCAAGGTATTTCAAGAGCTTTTTGAAATTCACCCGGGTTGTAATCTGTCAGACCGAACCACAGGTACTGTGGCGGTAAATCAAATTCAATCTGCGCGTCAGTTTGTAGCCCGTGATATTCCGTACAGGCAGGAACGGAAGTAAGCGGTTCGATAGTATTAGGCATGGCGGCCGAAATTGAAATCAGCCCGCGCTTGGCTTCCAGCATCGTTTGTCGAACAGTTGTTTTGCTTCTCTGTTTGAGGTCACGTTTGTGACAGTGAAGGTCGATAAGATCTTTTGGAAAACGTCTTTTAATTTTTTTCATCCAGAATCTCCTTTTCTTTCTGATATTCTATAAAAACCTCATCGAGGTTTTATTTTTAAAAGAATCTTCAAAACTGTCTTAACTTTTTCTAGCACACTAATTTAAAAGCGCCAACCCTTGACAAAAACCAATGATATGTGCTAATCTAATTTGACATAAATTTAAATTGTTTAACGTTTTTAAAAATATGGAAAATACGCCAAAAACAAGCCAAAATCAGGAAGGGAAGACCAGTTTTTTTGACTTGGCTAATAATTTGTTGTCTGCTGAATCCGGAAGAGCGCAAGAAATCGTCAGGATGCGATTTGGTCTGGCGCAGGTTGAACCGCAAACACTGGAAAAAATTGGCCGAGAAAATAAAATTACGCGCGAAAGGGTGCGGCAGATAATTGGCGATGTGCTTAAGCGCCTGAAGCAAAAAAAGAACGAAGCTGATTTTAAAGTAGCCGAAGATAAGATTGTTTTTACAATCGGGAACAATAATGGTATAATGGAAGAAAGTAAACTGATAGAAAAATTAAGCAGTGGCGAATATAAAGAAGCCAATGCAGTTGCTCTTTTTGGGGCGTTATCAGAGAAGATCGTTATTTTTGAAAAAAAAGGCGAGATAAGAAAATCCTGGGCTGTTTCAAAGGATGTTTTGGGTAAGGTTCAAGATGTCGAAAGTATAGCTAAGGAGATATTTGGAAAAGAAAAGAAATTACTGACTGATGACGAAATTGTTGAAAAAATCGGCCAGCGTCTGGCAGAAAAGAAAGCGGCCTTTTCCAGAGAGCAAATTTTGAATTATTTGGCTGTTTTGGCAGATGTCCAAAAAAATAAGTTTGGCAAATGGGGGATAGCTGGTTGGAAGGAGATTAATCCGAAAGGAACCCGTGAAAGAATATATTTGATTCTTAAAGAAAAACGAGAACCACTGCACTTTACTGAAATTGCAAAACTTATTGATCAATACGGTCTTAGCAAAAGAAAAGCCCATCCCCAGACCGTGCATAATGAATTGATCAAGGACGAACGATTTATTTTGGTGGGCCGAGGCATTTATGCTCTAAAAGAGTGGGGTTACAAGCGAGGGACTATTCAAGAAGTGTTGCGTGACATCCTAGATAAGAGCCAAAAATCATTGACCAAGGAAGAGATTTTAACGGAGGTCATGAAACTTAGAAAAGTGAAGAAAGCAACAGTCATGATCAACTTGAATAATTCAAAAATTTTTGAAAAAGCCAATAATGCCTATACGATAAAGAAGTAATACTTTCCGGAGGTAACTGAAAACACAAATAAAATTCAAACTTTGCAACGTCAAAGACAAACATGAACAATATTTTAGACGTATTTAGCCAATTTATACCAATCTTTCAAGCGCTGTCTCAATTCTGGTGGATTATTTTACCAGTGCTTTTGTATTTTATGTTTGAACAGCTTTGGATGGATTTTGTTATAGAATTTTCCAAAGATGCCTTTTTTGCCAAGCTGCAATGGACATATTTGGAAATTATCCCGCCCAAAGATATCGAGAAGGGCCCAAAGGGATTTGAGTCTTTGTATCAGGGCATTGCCGGTGTCGTGGTTACAATCGTTCCTCTGGATAAGTACTTAAATGGAACCCTCATGGACAGGTTCAGTTTTGAGATTGTGGGCGAAGAGGGCGTGATGCATTTTTATGTGCGCACCCAAAAGAAATTTAGAAATTTGATCGAAGCACAGCTTTACGCTCAATTCCCAGGCACGGAAATTGTTGAGGTTGAAGATTACACTCAAAAATTCCCCAAAACCGTTCCCAACAAGGACTGGGATTTGTGGGGGGCGGATATTATGTTTGCGGAGCCAGACGAACTTCCGATAAAAACCTATGACAAATTTGAAGAGGATATCACCGGCACTATGATTGACCCATTGGCGGCGATGGCGGAAGTCATTGGCACTCTGGGCCCAGGACAGCATATCTGGTTGCAATACGTACTTGACCCTCAGCCTGAACTATGGAAGAAAGATGAAGCCCATAGAAAAATAATTGATCAGCTGGCGAAAAAAACGGAAAAGAAGGAAATGAATTTTTTTGACCACCTGATTGATGTTTTTTCGAATTTATTTAAGGCACTTTCCGGTCCGGTGGAATTCGCGTCGGCGGAAAAAAATGAAGACCAGCCACTGGAATTCAAATTGACGCCTGGAGAAAAGGAAGCATTAAAAGCGACAGAAGAGAATTTTATGCACAATTTTTTTCGAGTCAAGATGCGGCTTATAATTTTGGGTCGGCGGGAGGTTTTTGACAAGACCTTTATCACCGCTTTTTTTGGAACAATAAAACAATTCAGTGATTTGAATCTGAACAGTTTTAAGCCGGAAGATGCCAGCAAAACTTATGCTTATTATTGGATGCACAAAGAACGGTTGGTTTACCGGCAGAGAAAGATTTACCGCCGCTATCGCGACCGCGATATGACAGGCAAAACTATTTACATGTCTTCTAAGGAACTGGCGACTGTTTGGCATTTCCCGAATATGGAAGTTCAGGCGCCATCGCTTACGCAGGTGCAAGCTAAGCGCGGTTCTGCTCCGGCTAATTTGCCCGTCGGGGAATAAATAAAATCCATGGCTGAAATTAATTTTTTTGCAAAAACAAACTTTCGAAACCAAGAGCGCATTTTTGGCATTAAGCGTGATGACCGGCGGCGGCACATGTATGTGATCGGGAAGACTGGCATGGGTAAATCCAATATGCTAGAAAATATGGCTATCCAGGATATCCGCAATGGCGAGGGTGTTTGTGTTGTCGACCCGCATGGCGAATTCGCGGAAAAGATGCTCAGGGCCATACCTTCAAATCGAATCAATGACGTTATTTATTTCAATCCGTCAGACTCGGAATTTCCTATCGCTTTCAATATTTTGGAAGCAGTAGATGAGGACAAGAAAAATCTTATTGCCTCCGGCATGATGGGCGTTTTCAAAAAGATATGGCCGGACGTCTGGAGCGCGCGGATGGAATATATTTTAAATAATACTATTTTAGCACTGCTTGATTATCCCGGTTCGACGATGCTGGGAGTGAATCGTATGATGGCTGACAAGGACTATCGCAAGCGGGTGTATCCGAAAATCAAGGATCCGGTGGTTAAGTCTTTCTGGCTCAATGAATTTGACAAGTGGGATGATAAATTCCGCAAGGAAGCCGTGGCGGCCATCCAAAACAAAGTTGGACAATTTTTGTCATCCTCTGTTATCCGCCATATCGTCGGCCAGCCGAAATCAGCTATTGATATGCGCGACATCATGGATAATCAGAAAATCTTGATTATCAATTTATCAAAAGGCCGTATCGGGGAAGATTCAATGCGGCTTTTGGGTGGCATGATTGTTACCAAAATCCAGCTGGCAGCCATGGGCCGCGTAGAGATACCTGAAGAAGAAAGAAAGGATTTTTACCTGTATGTTGATGAATTCCAGAATTTTGCTACGGAATCGTTCGCCAATATTTTGTCAGAAGCCAGAAAGTACAAATTAAATTTGATTTTAGCCCATCAATATATCAACCAGTTGATTTTTGACAGCAACACGACAGTGCGCGACGCGGTTTTTGGAAATGTGGGTACTATTATTTCCTTCCGGGTCGGTGCGGAAGATGCCGAGCATTTGGAAAAAGAATTTGATCCAGTTTTTTTGATGAATGATATTGTTAATCTTTCCAAGTATAATATTTATTTGAAATTGATGATTGATGGGGTGGCGGGCGATGCTTTTTCGGCCGCCTCTTTGCCGCCGTTGGATTTGTCGGATACGAAGGAAAGCGAAGAAAAGGTTATCCGCATTTCGCGCGAACGTTATGGAAAAAATCGTGCAGAAGTGGAAGATCGTATTGCCCGCTGGAGCGGTATGATAATGGAGGACACGGATGACGTGATAATTCATAAAGTAGAACCCGTTCGCAATGTTGTACCGAATATTGTAGTTGTGCCAAAAACTAAAAAAATTGTGGGCGATTCTGATTTGATCAATACTGTGCCGCCAGTCATCAAAGTTGTTCCGAAAAATCCCAAACCGGTGAGCGATGCCATTGTGGTTGAACCGGTTAAGCGGGCTGCGGTAGTCCAAAACGAAGTTGTGGATACTGCGAAAGATTCAATTATTATCACAGAAAAATCCAACATTGAACAAAAAGAAAAAAAAGAATTATATGAAACACTTTGCGATACTTGCGAACAAAAGATTTATGTTCCATTCAAGCCTGATCCAAATCGGCCGGCTTTTTGCAAGGAATGTCTGAAAGATTATCAGCGAGCGCTGGCGAAAGCGCGCAACCCGCAAGTCGCGAATGACCAACAACAGCCGGTGAATAATCGACCTGCCCGCAATGTTGCGCATAGCGCTACGGGCGGACAACAACTAATAGTGGTAAAGAAACCCGAGACAGTTAAGTCAAGCGCAAGAGAAGAAGTGCGCAAGGTGTATGTTCCTCAAGATAAGCCCATGAGTTTGTCGCAAATGTCACACATTGCGCCGAAAAAATTTAAAGCGGTCAGACAAAAGCCGCAGGTCAATCTGAATGATGTCAGGGATTTGATCAATAAGACGAAAAAAGATGATAGCAAACAAAATTAGATACGATAGTAAAATTCCCACCCATGTAGGTTTTATCTTCTTGCTGGTTTTTGGTTTGATTGTGGCTTTTATTACAATCAGGATGGGAGATAAAATAATTCAAGGCGCGCCTAATTCAAAAGCGCTTAGCGAAAATAGGCAATTGCAGCAGATGATTGAAAATACGAAATAAGAACACAAAAACAGCCGGAATTTGGATGGCTGTTTTTTTGTTTACTTTATGAGATTTTTATAATAATATTTACTTATGGTTAAAAACAACAAAAAACGGGTGATTGTTGGGATGTCGAGCGGGGTAGATTCGTCGGTGGCGGCGGCGCTACTCAAAAAACAAGGCTATGATGTCGTGGGCGTCTTTATGCATTTTTGGAAAGAGCCGACGCAGGACAGTTTGATTGAAAATAAATGCTGTTCTTTGGAATCGTTTGAAGACGCGCGCAAAGTCTGCCAGATTTTAGGTATTCCGCTTTACACTGCCAACGCGGAGAAAGAATTCAAAAAAGAAGTGGTGGACTATTTTTTGTCTGAATACGCGGCCGGCCGGACACCCAATCCGTGTGTCGCTTGTAATGAACACATAAAATTCAACGTGCTTTTTAAAAAAATGCTAGAAATGAAAGGGGATTTTGTTGCTTCTGGACATTATGCTATCAAGAAGCAAGAAACAAAAAACAAGCAGCAAATAGTATACAAATTATTTCAAGGCAAGGATGAAGAAAAAGATCAGTCTTATTTTTTATACAACTTCAATCAAAAACAACTGGCGAGAATTTTATTTCCAGTGGGCGGTTATAAAAAAGCACAAATCCGGGCAATGGCCAAGAAGATGAAATTGCCGGTTTTTAATAAAGATGATTCACAGGGGCTTTGCTTTACTCCGGAAAAATATCCGGAAAACTTTTTACGTCGAAATTTAAAACTCAAAAAGGGCAAAACACTGAATACTGCCGGAAAGATTGTGGGGACTCACGAAGGTTTGCCACTCTATACTATCGGCCAAAGGCGAGGCATCAACATCGGCGGAGACGGGCCGTATTATGTCGTGGATAAAGATATAAAAAAGGACATTCTGATTGTCACTAATGATGAAAAAGATCCGGCGCTTTTTCGCAAAGATATGGAGGTAAAAAAGGTGAATTGGATTATTTCAGAGCCAAAATTACCGGTTAAAGTATGGGTCAAAAACCGCTATCGTCATCCGGCCGTTTCTGCTATAATAAAGCCAAGGAAAGGCGAAATTTACCCAGTTGAATTCGCTGAACCGCAACGGGCAATCTCGCCGGGCCAATCGGCAGTGTTTTATAATTCCAAAGGAGAATTATTGGGCGGGGGCAGGATAGTTTAGGAATATTTAAATAATTTTTTAATTAATTCTCTTGGAAATAAATTTGGAGGTTTATGCAAGAGAAAAGAAAAAAAGCATGAAATCACGAGAAAATTATCAACTATCGCCAGAAGAAATAGAAAAAGCAGAGGATAATATGTCGGAAACGGAAAAAAGGTTATCTGAAATTAGAAATGTAAGTGTGGAAAATTTTAAAAGAAATACCGGTAAAAGTGGCATGTTGAACCTGCTGAATAAAGAGATGCCACGAATTGGAGATTTTAATGTGATAATGAGTAAATGGAAAATAGCGGGAGAAATTGAGGGTCATCAGATAGAATTAGTAGCTGATGCTGATCATGAAGATAATGACAGATTTTATAATTATAGAGGTCTAATAGATGGAAAAGAATTAACAATGGAGGACGCCCAAATGCTTTGGGAGAAATATCATGCTTTCGCAGAAAAACTGAATCTGGAAGAAGAAGAGCTAAAAAAGCGTGCCCGGACAGAGAATGCGCTAAAAGACGTCCTTTAAGGGTTATATTTGGGGAAGTAAAATTATGGAATCACCAGAAAATTATCAGCCAACTCTCGGGGAAGTAGAAGATGCGAAAGAAAATATGACAGAGAAAGAAAAGAAAAGCTCGGAAGTCAGGGAGCAAAATTGGGAGCAGCAACAGCCACCGTGGGAAGATTTTGGTGATAATGTTGATGAAAAAGGCTATAGAAAACCGCCAAAACCAGAAGATGAGAAAAAGATGAGGCAGAGAATCGTTGAATTAGGAGAGCTTTTTAAGGACGCTGATTTTAAATGGCATCTCGATGGTGCTATCAATATTTCATTAATGAAAGGCGAGTTTATCGGTGTCCATAAAGATGTTGATATTTCCGTTGAAAAGGCGGAGCTTTCAAAGCTAGACGATCATTTGGGGCAAAGGGGTTACGGACTATTTATTTCTTATCTTCCGAAAGGATCTGAAAATAAAATTTTGCGCAGAGTCGGAGCGGAAAATTTCGAAGTAACGACCGACGAAGCATTACAAATTGCGGCAATTGATGAAAATGGAAAATTAAAACAAGATAGGGAATTGAATTTTATCGACGTGCATATTATCAAGCGGAATGAAGATGGGGTTCAGCTAAGCAAGCACGGTAATGGCGTAGGATTGCCGCAAAGATGGTCCGAATCCCAGACAACGGAATTTAAATCTGAAAAAATCAACTTGGCTCATCCCGCAGAAATTGCCTATTTCAAGTTGTGGCAGGAAAGAAATTACGATCTGACTGATTTACATAAATTAGCGGAAAGCGGCAAATTAACCAATGAAGACATCAGTGAGGTTGAAAATATTATTGAAAAGGAATTTATTGAAAACAAAAAAAGAGGAAAGCATGGGATGGAAGATGTGGCTATTGAAATTACAGCGAATATGTCTGCGGATGAAATTTTAAATATTTTTTCCAAAAATCCAATTTTCAAGAGTGGTGTTGAAAATTGGAGAGAAGTATTCAGTGAATTTACTGAAAAAATTGCGGAAAGTAAAGATAAATCTGCTGAGTTTATGTTTAATTTAGGTTTAAAATTTTTTAACGAGGAGGGCAGAAATAATATAATTCGGCAAAAGATTAAAATAGTCAGGCAGTGGATAAGGGAAGCGGAAAATTTGCAAGAAGTTCGTGACAAATTAAAAAATAATTTATAATTTTCCAATTTATGCAAAATTTTTCAAATGATGATGCTAGCCAAGATGATGATGGAAAAGCAACTGCGCAGGACAAGGCCAGGCGAAAAAGCGAAATTCAGCGGGAAACAATTATGATTGAATCTGACTATCGAAAACTGGCTAATGAAAAAGCCAGTCTGGATATGGAAATCCGGCAGCTTAAAAAAGATGAGGCGCACATTAAGATTAACTTGCAAGAAAAACAGGCGAGGTTGGGCAAGGTTGAGTTCGAACTCTTACAACTGGATACGAATCTGAAAAGCCTAAAAAAGAAATTAAACTTGTTATAATTTCGATTCCAAATAAATGGTTTTATAATTATTAAATTTTTAAAATATGTCACAATCAAAAATTGAAGACATTTTGGAAGAAGTTGTGAGGGGCAATGAAAAAGTGGAAAAATTGAGCGGTCGTTTTCACGCGGTTGAAAGTGAAATTGATAATATGGCCGGGAAGCCGGAAGCGGATTTAGATAAAATTTTACGTCGAGCCAAAGAACTTATTTACAGAGTCTTTGATGGTTATCATAGCAGTTTTTTGGACAGCAAGTGGTCTGGAATAGAAGATAAAATAGAAAAAAACCTGAAAGATTTGAAAAATAATTTATGATCGCGCAGGAACTTCGTGAAAAATATTTGAAATTCTTTGAGTCGAAGGGACACACGATTATTCCTTCGGCTTCTTTGATTCCAGAAGGTACTGATCCTTCCGCCTTATTTATTACTGCGGGTATGCATCCTTTAGTGCCATATTTGATGGGAGAAAGCCATCCTGGGGGTGAGCGATTAGTCAGCGTTCAAAAGTGCATCCGGACAGATGATATTGAAGAGGTGGGGGATTCAACGCACAATACTTTTTTTGAGATGTTGGGCAACTGGTCATTGGGAGATTATTTTAAAAAAGAATCGATAGAATGGAGTTGGGAATTTTTAACTTCAAAAAAAGGATTAGGATTAAATCCAAAGAAAATAGCCGTTTCTGTTTTTGCCGGTGATGAGGACGCACCCAAAGATGAAGACGCAGCGAAAATTTGGCTTGAGGTTTCCAAATCGGAGCTTGAGGGCAGAATTGATTATTTGCCAAAAGCAAAGAATTGGTGGGGTCCGGCTGGAATCACAGGACCATGCGGTCCGGACACAGAAATATTTTATTGGGTTGGCGATGGTCAAGTTCCGGAAAAAATTAATCAGGGAGATTTAGCTGAACATCCGCACTGGGTTGAGATTTGGAATAATGTTTTCATGCAATACAATAAAACTGCTGAAGGAAAATATGAACCTTTAAAACAAAAAAATGTGGATACAGGAATGGGGCTGGAAAGGACTCTGGCGATAATCAATGGCGGGGATGATATTTATCAAACAGATTTATTCCGACCGATTATTGAAAAAATTGAAAAAATATCCGGCCGTAAATATGAAAAAAAATTGAAAGAATTTAGAATTATTGCGGATCATCTTAAGGCGTCAGTTTTTGCAATTAATGACGGCGCAAGTCCATCCAATAAATTGGCGGGATATATTGTTCGGCGGTTGATCCGACGGGCGATTGTAAAAGCGCATCAGTTAGGCATCAATGAAAATTTTTCTACCAAAATTGCGGAAAAAGTTTTTGGCATATACGACGGAGTCTATGAATTCAATAAGGAAAATATAATTCAGGAATTAGAGAAAGAAGAAAATAAATTCAAGAATATTTTAACTGATAAAAAAATTGCAAAAATTAAAAATGAGGAACTTGAAGAAAGATATAAAATATTATTTAAAGCGAATGCGCTTATGTCTGGGATGACAAAAGAAAAAGCGGATAAATTATTAACAGAGAAGATTTTAACAGAAAGTACTCCAATTACTGCCTCGGCTTTTAAATTAGAATCTTCCTATGGATACCCTCATGATTTGTTTTTTAATGAATTATTTAATAAGCTTGATTTAGGCGAGGAGGAAAAAAAATGTTCGGGTAAAATATTAGAAGATAAATATCTAAACGAGGACTTTAAAAAACACCAAGAACTTTCACGTACCGCGTCATCAGGAATGTTTAAGGGCGGGCTGGCGGACGCGGGGGAAATGACGGCGAAACTGCATACGGCCACCCACTTGCTTTTAGCGGCTTTACGGGAGGTTTTGGGATCCCATGTTTTTCAAAAAGGGTCAAATATTACGGCCGAAAGACTGCGCCTAGATTTCGCCCACAATGTGAAAATGACACCGGAAGAGCTTGAGAAAGCCCAAAATATGGTCAATGATATGATCCGCGAGGACGTGCTGATCGCTTGCGATGAGATGAGTGTGGACGAAGCTAAAAAAGCCGGCGCGGTAGGAGTTTTTGAGGCAAAATACGGCGACAAAGTGAAAGTTTATACAATAGGCCCTTCGACAAGCTCAGGGTCGGCTTTCAGCCGGGAAATTTGCGGCGGCCCGCACGCCAAATCCACCGGCGAGCTTGGGCATTTTAAAATTATGAAAGAAGAAGCCTCTTCCGCTGGTGTGCGGAGAATCAAGGCGGTGTTAGAATAAAGCAATACAATTTTAGGTTGTTATATTTCTCAATTTATTCTATAATAAAGGCATAAAACAAAAAAACGCGCCTGATGGCGCTAGAAATTTTAAATGGGAATTTTTTCCAAAATTTTAGGTTCGGGGGGATCAGGAGATTACATGCTTTCATTAGATATCGGAACGGAAGTTGTTAAGGCCTTGGTTTTTAAGATTGATAAAAGTTCCGGCAGCGGGGTGGTCAAGGGTGTGGGCAAGGTCAGGCAGAATATGGGTAACATGCAAAGTGGAGCCGTTTCTGATATTGCCGGTGTAATTGAAAGTTCCCGACAGGCAATTGAACTAGCGAGGACGATGGCAGGAATAAAAAAGGTGGAGAAAACTATCATTGGTATTGCCGGTGAATTGGTGAAGGGCACTACGACAACGGTGCATTATGAAAGAATTCGGCCGGAAGTCAGGATTGATCTGCCAGAACTAAAAAATATTATCCAAAAGGTCCAATGGAAAGCGTTTGACCGCATTCGGCAGCAATTGGCCTGGGAAACTGGGCATAGTGAAATCGAAGTCAAACTTATCAATGCTGCCATAATTGATGTTCGGATAGACGGTTACCGAGTCACAAATCCGGTCGGTTTTCAAGGCCGAGACGTTTCTATCGCAGTTTTCAATGCCTACGCACCAATGATTCATTTGGGCGCGCTACAGACAATCGCAGATGAATTAAAATTGGAGCTTATCAGCATCGCGGCCGAGCCCTACGCGGTTGCGCGTTCTATGGGCATCGAAGATGTTTTGGATTTTAATGCTGTTTTCATCGATATCGGCGGCGGAACGACAGATATCGCCGTAGTCAGGAATGGCGGGTTGGAAGGCACAAAAATGTTTGCTTTGGGCGGTCGCGCTTTTACGAAAAGATTGGCGCAAGAATTAGGTGTCGCGTTTGAAGAAGCTGAGATATTAAAAATTAAATATGCCGAAGGCAAATTAGGCAAGGATGTCAGCCTGAAAATTGAAAGCATTCTGGAGGATGATTGCGAGGTTTGGCTGTCGGGAGTGGAACTGTCACTATCCGAATTTGCCGACTCAGATCTTCTGCCGAATAAATTTTTCTTATGCGGAGGCGGCTCTGGGTTGCCTGGTATAAAAAATGCCTTGCTCTCGACAAAATGGACCAAAAATTTGCCTCTAGCGAAAACCCCACAGGTTAGCTTCTTGCAACCCAGGGACGTTGTGAATATAATTGATGAAACAGGCGCGCTTAAAGATCCTCAGGACGTAACTCCGATGGGGCTTGCCAATTTGGCACTGGATATTTTCGGCGAAGAGAAAGTCATGGCTGGAATTTTAAGGAGGGCGGTAAAAATGATTCAAAAATAATATGCACCAAACATTTTACATCGATATTGACGAAGAGATAACCTCGATAGTTGATCGTCTGCGCAAGGCTAAGGCGCGGGAGGTTATCATTGTCGTTCCTAAGCGAGCCCTGCTCATTCAAAGTATCGTGAATCTAAAGCTGCTGAAGAAAGAAGCGGATAATTTCAAAAAGAAGTTGATAATCGTAACTCAGGACAAGCTTGGCAAACTGCTGGTAGAAAAAACCGGCATTGATGTTCAGCAGAAATTAGATGAGATCGAGGGGGAGGAAATGATTTCACCGAGTACCGACAACATGGGCAATGGCATCAATGTTGAAATAGATGACTCTCTGGATGAGCCGAGAATTAAAGCTAAAAATAGGCTGGAAACGATGGGATCATCTGAATATTTTGAAGAAGTGCCGAAAAAAATGAATTCCAGAATTGCTGTGGGCTCGGAACATGCTGAAGAGTATTTTGAAAAACCGGCAAAATCTGAAGAAAAGATTGTGAATAGGGAGTTGGTAACCGAAATAAGCGCGGATATAAAAAAGAGTAACAGAAAGAAAAAATCCGCAACCTTTGATATTGTAAAAAATGTTGACATACAACAGGCCGGCGTTTCTGATTTTTCCACAGTAGGGGAAACAATAGATAATTTTAGTGCCGCGGATCTTAAAAGAACGAATGAAACAATTGTCAGAAAGAGAGGAATTCCCCATGAGTCTGAAAATTCAGAGTTGAAAAACAGCGGTAAGTTAGGAAACTTTTTTCAAAAAGAAAAAACTGTGAAAAGCAGATCGCAAGAAGTCAGAATGGATTATGGAAATTTCAATTTGTCTGGAAAATTCTGGAGATACTTTGCTATTTTTGGTTCAGTCGTGGCGTTGATTATCATATTTTCCGCGGCGTATCTGTATTTGCCCAAGGCGGATATAAAAATTTTTGCTAAAACTAAGTCTCACTCAATAGACGCCCAGGTAAAAGGGGCTGTTAATCAAACGACAATTGATTTTGATAATCAAATGATTCCGGTAAAAATCATTTTGGCTGAAGATCAAAAAACAGAAAATTATCCAGTGACCGGGAATAAATCAGCTGCAAATCAAAAGGCTCGCGGAATAATTACGATTTATAATGAATTCAGCAGCAGCCCTCAACCTTTAGTAGCAACGACTAGATTCCAAACCTCGGATGGCAAAATATTCAGATTAATTAAGGCTGTCACAGTTCCAGGAGTCGCCAATATTGGTGGTGAGACAAAGCCTGGAGCTATCGAGGCGGATGTCGTTGCAGATGAGGCTGGTGATACATACAATATTGATCCTGCTAGTTTTACCATCCCAGGTTTTAAAGACAGTGGAAATGATAAATTTACAAAGATTTATGCCAAATCATTCAAAGCAATGACTGGGGGAGGTAAGAGCGGAGGCGTAGCCAAGGCGATTGTGGCCAGCGATATAATTAGCGCGAAAAATAAGGCGCTAATGGACCTCACCCAATCATTGAAGCAAAAATTAAAAAATTCTGCCGATGAAGGAGCAGTAATTTTGGATGACGCTTTTAATATAGGAGACGCTACTTATGCGGTATCTAATTCAGAGGGCGAAATAGTTGATAATTTCAGCGTGACAGTTAAAGCGAAGGCCAGTGCGCTGGTATTTGATGAAAAAGATCTGCGAAATATTATTGGTAAAGATATAGCGAAAACCGGTTCTGGTAGCGATCGAATAGATGAAAATTCATTGTCTTTGCAATTTGGCAAATCAGATGCTGATTTTACAAATAGCACAATTTTAATTCGCGTAAATGCGTCAGGAAAAATCAATCCAAATATCGATCTGGAAAATTTGAAAAAAGGAATACTGGGTAAAAGCGAGGATGATTTCAAGGCTTATCTGAAGACTTATCCCGCGGTGGAAAAAGCAGAAATAAATTACTGGCCAGCCTTTTTGACTGGCAAAATACCGGCCTATGAAAGCCGAGTAAGTATCGAGCTTGACAATAATTAAATAACTGCTAAAATAGTTAAAGACATTACAAAAAGGAATATTTTAGCTTAAATAGAGGGAAATCTCGAGCTTCAAGAACTAGGATTGATTTATACTTCTGAGGTCGATTCCTCAGAAAATCTCCGTCTATTTTTTTGTTTGCTAAATAATTTAATAATGCATGTCCAATAATAAAGAGTTAGTTAAATTAGAAGGAGTAGTCGAAGAAACGCTGCCAAGCACGACTTTTAAAGTGCGCTTGGATAACGGGCATATAATCTTGGCTCATATATCCGGCAGGATGCGAGTTAACTATATCCGGCTTCTTCCGGGGGATCGAGTTTTGGTTGAAATGAGCCCCTATGATCTAACTAAAGGACGAATAACTCAACGATTAAAATAATGAAAGTCAGAGCATCCGTCAAAAAAATTTGTGATAAATGCAAGCTTGTTAAGAGAAAAGGCAAGCTTTTTGTTGTTTGTTCCAATCCGAAGCACAAACAAAGACAGGGCTAACACATAACGCAAACATTTTATGTTAAGAATCGCCGGGGTAAATGTCCCAGATGAAAAACGAGTAGAAATTTCTTTAACCTATGTTTATGGCATAGGACCTGCAACTGCGGGAAAAATTTTGGACGAACTGGAAATATCCAGAGACAAAAGAACTAAGGACCTATCGGATACCGAACAGAATAAAATTCGCGAGTATGTTGAGAAGAAAATCCGAGTTGAAGGAGAGCTTAAACATGAAATCAGATCAAATGTAAAACGCCTGAAAGAAATCAGTGCTTATCGGGGTATCCGCCATCAGAGAGGGCTTCCAGTCAGGGGGCAAAGAACCAAGACAAACAATCGGACGATTCGTGGCAATGTAAGAAAGACTATGGGCAGCGGAAGAGTGAAGACGGAAAAGACTTAAAAGACGCTCGGATACATTTTTATTTTTTAAACTAATATTGCATGGCTGAAGAAAATGTAAAAACTGAAGAGATAAAAAATGAAACAGAGGTGAAATCTGAGGCTTCTGAGTTGGAAAAAGGAGCTGTCGAGGAAGCAAAGAAAAAAGTCAAAAAAATAAAGAAACAAATTCTAAAAGGCAGAGCGGTTGTTAAATGCACCTATAATAATACGATCGTCAGTATCGCGGACATCAATGGAAACATCCTGGGTTGGGCATCTTCGGGGCTTTTAGGTTTTAAGGGAGCAAAAAAAGCCACTCCTTATGCCGCAACACAAGTGGTTGGAAATGTGAGCGAAAAAGTCAGGAAGTACGGCCTGAGAGAGCTGGAAGTTTTTGTCAAAGGTGTCGGGTCCGGACGGGAGGCCTCAATTCGAGCATTGGCTAATAATGGTTTTGAATTACTGATGATCAAGGATGAAACGCCGATCCCGCATAACGGCTGCCGGCCGAAAAAACCAAGACGAGTGTAGCACTCGGATACATTTTTATTTTTTGCGGGGAGCCCCACCGACAATTCTGTAAATCGCTCAAGGAAGAGACCCCTATGCAAAAAACAAAAAGTATCCTCGCTTAAATAATTTCATAAAGAAACATGGCAAGAGATATAAATGCAAAATGCAGAAAGTGTAGAAGGGCTGGGGAAAAGCTTTTTCTTAAGGGTGATCGCTGTTTTACTCCAAAATGCGGCGTGGTTAGACGCGCGTACGCTCCGGGGGCTCATGGTAAGAAGATGACAAAAGGCAACAAGAGCGAATATGGGATGCAACTTGCCGTTAAACAGAGAATTAAGCGGATCTATGGAGTGTTAGAGAAACAATTTAGGAAGCACTTTGACGAGGTTAGAAACAAGCCGGGCGTGGTCGGAGATCTTCTCTTGGCGAGATTGGAACGCAGACTGGACAATGTCGTGTATCGTATCGGTCTTGCGGCTTCGAGGGCTCAGGCCAGACAATTAGTCAACCACGGTCTCATCAGCCTAAACGGCAGAAAAATGAGTATTCCTTCTGCTGAAGTAAAAATTGGCGATTTAATCTCAATAAATTCGTACAAGAAAAACAAGAATTATTTTAAAAATTTGGAACAGATAATCAAAAACAAAAAGGATTTTCCAAGTTGGATCAGTTTTGACGCGGAAAAAATCGAAGGGAAAATTATAAACAATCCCACAAAAAATGATGTGGAGATCAACGTTGATGCCCAAGTGGTTGTTGAATATTATTCTCGTTAAACATCTTTAATTTTAATAATTAATAAATGTCTTTTGCGCAAGCCTGCCTGACGGCAGGCGAGCAAAACAATTAAAAAAATGCAATCAATAACACTTCCTCATAAGCCAAAATTCATCAGTGTTGACGGAAAAACCGGTAAATTCGAAATCGAAGGATGCTATCCAGGCTATGGGACAACTTTGGGAAATGCATTAAGAAGAGTGCTTTTATCCTCGCTTTCTGGCTCCGCCATAACTGCGGTTAAGATTACGGGGGTGACCCATGAATTTTCAACCATTCCGAACGTCCTTGAAGATGTAATTCAAATTATTTTGAATTTGAAGCAGGTGAGATTCAAATCCTTCAAAGAAGAAACTGTGAAAGTTTCTTTAAAAGTAAAAGGCGAAAAAGTCGTTACCGCTAGTATGATTGAATGTTCGGCGGACGTAGAAGTTATAAACAAGGAGGCACATATTGCGACGATTACTAATCCAAAGGGTGAATTGGAAATTGAATTCGAAATAAATAATGGAATCGGTTATGTTCCGGTTGAACAACAGGAAAAGAACGGAAAAGAAATCGGCGTTATCGCCGTTGATGCGATTTATACTCCCATCAGAAGAGTGAATTATACTGTGGATAACATGCGCGTAGGCAAACGAACCGATTTTGAAAAAATTACTTTCGACATTGTTACTGATGGCAGTGTTACTCCACAAGAAGCTTTTTCTAAAGCCGTCCAAATATTAGTTGATCAATTTTCCGCTATGGGCGATCTTGAGAAGATGAAATCGGAAAAGGAAGGAGAGAAAGAAGAAAAAGTGGAGAAAGAAGTCAAAAAGGAGGCGGTGACGGCAGTGGAAAAGGAAGATCCTAAAAAAATCGAAGTCACGCAGCTCAAGAGCCTTTCTACTAGAACTCTGAATGTCTTGGAAAAGAACAAGGTGGCTACGGTAGGAGAAATTGTCAAACTGACCGAATTGCAGTTGGGCAAATTGGAAGGTATGGGTGCCAAGGGCGTAAAGGAAATCAAAAAGGCAATCGGAGATTTCGGATTAAATTTGAAAGCAGAAAAATAAAATATTCGAGAAATTTAAACTAATGTTATGCAACACTTAAGAAAAGGAAGAAAATTTGGACGGGTGAAAAACCAAAGAGAGGCGATGTTAAAAACTCTCTTAGGCAGTTTAATAATGGAAGAAAAAATTGAAACTTCTGAAGCCAAGGCCAAAGAAATCAAGGGGATGATCGACAAGATTGTAAATAAGGCCAAGCAGACCCAGATTGATTCGCCAGCTGGCGGAAAAAAACTTGCGGCCATTCGTGATTTGGGCAACAGGATACCAGCAGCTGCGGTGAAAAAGATGACGGGAGAATTTTTAAGCAAGTTTTCCGGGCGCACTAGCGGGTACACCCGAATCATCAAATTGAGTCCAAGACAGAGCGATAGCGCGCGAATCGCGATAATTGAATTCGTGTAGCGCCTCGCTAAAATTATTATATAAAATTATGAATAAGAAGTCAGTTCAAAGAAAATACCACCTATTTGACGCAGAAGGCAAAACGCTGGGCAGGTTAGCGACCCAAATAGCAGTAGTTCTCCGCGGTAAAAATAAAATTGATTTTACCCCGCATATTGATGCCGGTGATTTCGCTGTAGTTATCAATACTGATAGGATAACAGTTACGGGGAATAAAATGGAAGGAAAAATTTATCATCACTTCAGCGGTTATCCTGGCGGCATTTCCTCGATCAACCTGAAAGACCAGCTAAAAAAAGACTCACGGAAAGTGATTGAAGCGGCTGTCACCGGGATGCTTTGCAAAAACAAATTGCGAGACAAGATGCTGAAGAGATTGCTGACTTATAAAAACGCCGAACATAAGCACAAAATTGATATAACACACTAAATATTATTATGGCTGTTAAAAAAGTTAAAGAAGAAACAATAAAAAAAGAAGAAACCAAATTGCCGGACGGCGAGTATTTTTATGCGGTTGGGAAAAGAAAGACTTCCATAGCGCAGGTTAGAATTTATCTTGCTTCAAAGGCGCCACAAGGCGTTGTGGTGAACGGCAGAAATCTCGATAAATATTTTACTCTGGAAAGACTGCAAGCCACGGTTAGCGCTCCATTGGTAGCAGTTGGCCAGGAGGGCAAGACCGATGTAATCGTAAAGGTGGTTGGCGGTGGAATTACTGGGCAAGCAGAAGCAGCCAGACTTGGAATCGCCAGAGCCTTGGTCAAATTTGACAATACTTATAAAAAGACTCTGCGCGATCTCGGATTTATGACTAGAGACTCTCGAATAGTTGAACGTAAGAAGCCAGGCTTGAAAAAGGCCAGGCGGGCTCCGCAGTGGGCAAAACGATAGTAACTGTCTATATAATATTCTCGGATATAATCAAAAAACACCTCTTGAGGTGTTTTTTTACAACCTTTTTTGCCGTTAAAAGAAGATTGGAAGAGCTTTTATTGCTGGGCTGGCGGCGGGAAAAGTCCCAGAAAACCGCCTGGCTCCGGAAAGGTGATGGAATAGATGTCGGAGGCGTTTTTTTCTGAGTCAGTGAAAAATAGGCGTTCCAGATAATTGTTATAAACTATTGAGGGTGATGCCGTATTGGTCTTTAGAAGATCCATGGAAACCCTGTGATCGCGCGCGTCTAACTCGATAATTTTTGTGTATTGACCGGTGTTGAAAATAACATGCTCATAATCCTTGAACCATTGCACGTTTCTTATTTGATCTGAATAACGAGTAATGTCCTGAACTTCATTTTCAAATCTTTCCGGTTGGACGCTCCACTGGCGTAGGAAATAAGTGGAGATTCCATTGTCAGTCCAGAAAAGCAGTTTTTTTCCATCATTGGAAAACTGCATGCCGGAAACGTTGCTGCCAAGTTTCCTAAAATAAGTGTTCAGATCTCCGCGATTAAAAATATAGAGATTTTTATTGGTATTTAGAAACGCGATGCGCATGTCGTCAAAAACAATTAGCTTGTTGTTGGGCGAGCTCAACTCTTCTGGAAAATTATTAGTAATTTGCGTGAGGCCGGACTTGCCGTCTAAATTGGTTCGAAAAACTAGCTCAGTCGGCATCTGGGTGTAATAAATGCCGGTTTTAGATATGTCAAAGCTCGAAACATTGTCAGCAATCCTTGTTGGGTCAGTCTGGTCGTTAATATTGGCTCTATAGAGCGAATATTCGCTTAAAAAGAAGAGATAATTTTTATCCCGCGGATCCCAACGTACATTTTTCAGGTCGTTTTTGTTTACGATATCGTTGAGATTAAGAATATTCTTGTTGTCAGGATTGCCGATAAAATAAGCGTTTTCAGTTTTTGTTTCCGTTGCTGGGGCACTATCTTTTGCTGTTGTAATTTTTTCAGACGCTACTTTTTCTGGTGTGGCGGCAAGTGTTCTTTTCAGTGGAATTGAAATGTAGTCACCATTGGGCGACCACTCTATATTTTCCTCACGGGAATCATCCGTAAATTGCCAGCCTGGAAAAGAAAAGGCGCTAGAAATAGTCTTGTCATTGATGCTGATAATCTTGATCGTCGAACCTGAATCATCTGATTTTACAAACGCTATAAAGTCGTTTTTGGGAGAAATAAAAAATTTATCAATTCCGCCGGTGGCATAAGGCGTATGACTATAGTTATTTTTGACCAAAAGTATGTTCCAAAATTCGGTGGATATGCCGCTGTGGACTTCGGTGTTTTTGCGCCAGGTCTGAAAGCCGTCGGCGGAAACAGTCAAATCATAACTTTTAGGAAGCAACCCTGTGATATTATTGGAACTGTTGATCCTGTCTGTCTGTTTTGAGGGCTCAGGTTCTCCATCGATATACACATTAAAGTTTTGCGGATTAGTTTTCAGTGTGATGGTTCCGCTATGCACAAAAACGCCGTGCTGAAAATCAAAACGGTATCCCCATGCGTTCATAACGATAATGGGCGCTACTACTAAGAATATCGCCACTAAACTCCAAAAAAATATCTTTCTCTTAAGCTTTTCCATGAGTTTTCTGGTAATTATAAACCAATGCGAACATACGAATATCAATTTGTATTCTAGCTTTTTTGGGGCTTTTTGTCCAGTCCAAAATGCACAGTCTAAATGTTGACATTCAGATGATAATGAGATATACTATTTTATGTAACTATTAGATGATTTATTATGTTGGCGATTATCAAAACTGGCGGAAAACAGTATAAAGTAAAAGAAGGGGACAAAATTAGAGTAGAAAAAATTGAGGGTGAGGAGGGAAGCAAAATCACCTTTGATGAAGTGTTGTTTTTGGGTGATGAAAAAGAAGTCAAGGTCGGAACTCCAGTGGTTAAGGGCGCCAAAGTTGAAGGCAAAATCTTGAAAACCTCAAAACAAAAGAAAGTGACCGGTATTAAGTATAAGGCCAAAAAAAGATATAAGGTCAAATTTGGTCACAGGCAGACGATGACAGAAGTGGAGATTACCAAGATCGCGTAATATTTAGAAAAAAGAATTATTTGAAAAGCACCCAGGAGGTGCTTTTTTTGGATAAAAAAGCCGGAGGTTGGATGTCCCTCCGGACTTGTGACTGTCTTATATCCCGATACTGTCTAGGATATATTTTTTTGTGAAGATGGAATCTTTAGGGAGCGCTTTCCCTTTTCTCCCTGTTGGCATGGGATCCAGGCCAGTCACACCTCTTTTTAAAGCTCTGGCTAACTGTGGCTGGCTATCCTGTACTGGTCCGAAAAGATCATCATAAAGTCTTTCTGCAGCATTATGCACCTCTTCATATTCCCCGAATCCTATATGATCCGGATTACCGTCCCATGGGTGTATCCTCCTTAAGCAGTCTTCCGCGGTGGGTTCTTTCACTTTCTTTTTCTTAGTATCTGCCATTTTTGGCCCTCCCTCAAGAATTTATTATGGACAAGGCAAAATATTCTAAAAATTAAAACACTCAACCTTGATCAGAATTGTATTTTTAATGAACTGTCTATTATACCAGTTCTCGGCGATTTGTCAAGGCCGCGGAAAGGGTGGCTTCGTCAGCGTATTCGATGTCGCCGCCGGTGGCCAAGCCCTTGGCTAGGCGGGATATTTTGATTGGTACGTTTAAATCTTTGATTTGTCGCTTTAAATAGAGCGCAGTCGCGTCGCCTTCAGTGGTCGGATTGGTAGCTAGAATTATTTCTTCGGT
Source organism: Parcubacteria group bacterium (assembly GCA_041664225.1). Lineage (GTDB taxonomy): Bacteria > Patescibacteriota > Minisyncoccia > Moranbacterales > UBA2206 > UBA11098. The sequence goes on from JBAYLE010000001.1 coordinate 181,285, forward strand.
TTTTTCCTTTTGTATTCTATCCATCAGTTCAGAAATTTTCAAATTCTGACTGTCGGTTCCGGAAAAAATTACTCCGCCCAGCACATGGTATAGTCCTTTGTAAACCCCGGTCTTTTCGATCGAGATTATATCCAGGGGCTCTTCGACGACGCAGATAGTTTTTTGGTCGCGATTTGAATTTTTGCAGATTTCGCAAAGACCGTCTTCAGAAATATTAAAACATCTCCGGCAGCTTTTGAGATTTTTCAGTTCCTCCAGGTTTTTGGCAAATTCTTCTAGCTTGCCATTGTCTTGTTTGAATAAAAACAAAACCAACCGTTCGGCCATCTTGGGGCCGACGGAAGGGAGGGATGAAAAGTTTTCTATCAGTTTTTTGAAAGATTTTGGGTACATAGTTTAATCGGTGTGCGCTCGCTCGAGCGATTTGAAAGTGGTTGAGTTCTCATTGAAGTATACCGAAATTTTACCAACCGGTCCATTTCTGTGTTTGGCGATAATAATGTCTACGATATTTTTGTTTGGAGTATCGGGTTTTTCGCGGTCTTCACGATAGAGGAACATCACGATGTCTGCATCTTGTTCGATTGATCCTGATTCGCGCAGATCGGAAAGTTTTGGAATTTGCGGGCTCCTGGATTCAACGGCGCGGGACAACTGGGAAAGGGCGATAATCGGAATATTTAACTCGCGCGCCAGCTGTTTCAACGACCGGGAAATTTCGGAAATTTCGTTGACGCGATTGTCGCCACTACCACCGCGTCCCTCCATAAGTTGTAGATAATCGACAATAATCAATCCGACATTGTGTTCGGCTTGCAGGCGCCGCGCCATGGTGCGCATTTCCATAACATTAGCACTGCCGGCGTCATCGATGAAAATCGGAGCTTCTGAAAGGACTCCCATCGCGTCGCCGATCCTTTGAAAATCATCATCGCCGTCGCCTGATTTGAGTCTCCCGGTGCGCAAGCGCCACAAGTCCACGCCGGATTCGGCTGCGAGCATCCTGTCGATCAACTGGTCGGAGGACATTTCCAACGAGAATATGCCTACCGGAATTTTTTGTTGAGTGGCAATTTGACGGGCGAGGTCCAAGGCCAGCGTGGTTTTACCGATGGAAGGGCGCGCCGCCAGAATTACTAAATCCGATTTTTGAAAACCGGCCAGAATATTATCCAGATCGGGAAAGCCGGTCGGAATGCCGCGCAATTTATGGTCGCCCTTATGCAGTTCATCGATACGGTTAAAAGCAGCTTCCAAAATTGATTTTATCGGTACAAAATCCTGCTTGATATATTTTTGTGAAACTCCAAACAATCGCTGTTCAGCTTTATCCAGGATTTTTTCCACATCTTCCGATTCATTGTAGCCAAGCTCTACGATCTCGCTGGCGGCTTCGATCAATTTACGCAGTGTTGATTTTTTCTGGACTACCTTGGCGTAATGGACGATGTTGGAAGAAGAAGGAATGGTGTTGACCAAGGAAGTCAAATAGCTTGATCCGCCGATTTTTTCCAATTGTTTTTTTTCTTCCAATCGGTTGGAAAGTGAAAGAACGTCGATCGGTTCGCGCTGTTCGTACAATTCCACCATCGCTTCGTAGATCATATTATGGTCGTCTTTGTAAAAATCGCCGATGCGGATCAAATTCGCGATTTTGATAATGGCGTCTTTGTCCAACATCAAAGCGCCCAGGACGGATCGTTCAGCGTCGATGTTTTGCGGCGGGACTTTTATATTGTCGACTTCGCTTTTGGCCATATTAGTTTATTAATTATATCAGCTTCAAAATCAAAATCAACATGGAGTAAGACCCAATTTATGCAGGGCTTGTGAACATATTGACATAAAACTTTAAATATGCTATTATCAGCCGTTGCATATGCGCCCTTAGGCGTGTAGCAAAACCCATTAGAACAAGGGGGTAAAACTTGTTTAGGATGCCTGCTTCGCAGCTTCCGCAGTTCTTAAGATCTGGCGTCGCCAGAGAAGGAGGAATTAATTATGTTGCCAAAGGATTATTTATTGGAAGTAAAAGGAAAAAATCAAGTTACTCTGGAGGCAAGAAGTACGGCTCTAATTGCTCTTATTGCCATTACTCCCAATGTAAGGTCAAGCGTTCCAGCTGACAGAACAGGAAATGGTTTTGTGTATGTGCCCTCAATAAGTTTTTTTGTGGAAGAGGGAAAAAGAGGACTGATCGCTCTTCGAGCGAATCCGGACAAAGGCAGTTCCATAGACATGATTGTTTCTATTGAAAACGATTGGGCGGAAACGAGCGTGGACATCGGTCACCACTGGAAACCATCGTTAGATAGGATTGGGCAAGCAGCAAATTCAGGAATTGTGGTAAATATTGATGGTATTTTCTATACGTCAGATATTTATTACACAAAGAAAGATAAAAGGATTGTCAATAACGCAAACCTTCTTCTGACTTATCTTAACAAGGAAGTTCCTGCACAAGCCATCATTGATGTGGCCTGTGACGAAGTCCGCGAATCCGATGCTCTTACCGAAGCGGCGGAGCTGCGGAAGAAAGTCGAAAAATCGGAAAAGCGGATTCAGAAATTAAACAAGTCACAAGAGGAACTGTGGAGTGAATTATTAAAGAGAGGAGAATTAGTTTCAACTACAGAAAAGGGCCTTAAGGAAGCTCTTGAAAAGATCGAGAAACTTCGGGCAAGCAGGCTCAAGTTCGATGAGATCATCAATGGGTTACTCGATCCGCATAAAAACAAGCCATGGTGGACAAAGAGGCTTGGAGAAATCGGAGATATCAGAGAAAAAGAATTTCTTATTTAGCGAAATTTATAGCAGGTTCGCAGCCGCGAACCTGCTCTCCCCCAAAGAAAGGAGGAATTCAATGAAAATTCCCAAATAAGACCCTTTGCGCGTAATGCGGAAGGGTCCTTTTATTTTTTTAAATATAAACATACATGGGCACAAAACAAAATACTACCATTCAAGGTTGAATGGTAGTATACGAGAATACGAAGTTAGTAATTTTTTAGAATACTTTTTATTTCAGCAACGCTTTTGGCTTGGACCAGCTGGCGGCGGAGGTCGGAAGCGCCGGGGAAGCCTTTGATGCCCCAGGCCAGATGCTTTCTGATTTCAAACATTCCTAAATATTTCTTGTCTTTCCAAATCAATTCAGCATGTTTGATGAGTACTTTTTTAATTTTTTTAAAATCATACTCGGTATATTTTCCAGATTTTATAAGTTCTTTAATTTGCGCAAATATATATGGTCTACCCCAAGCTCCGCGGGCGATGCCGAGGCCGTCGAGCAGGGGATACTCCTTTAATATTTTTACTGCTTCTTCTGGCGTGTTGATTCCACCATTAGCCAGAACAATTTTATCCGGAATAATCTTTTTTATTTTTTCTACTATTTTAAAATCAACTTCGCCGTGGAAACTGCCTTCATAAGTTCGGCCATGCACCATCACGGCGGAAAAGAGGAGATCTTTGACATCTTCAATAAAATCAAGAGCAGTGTGTTTTTTAATGCCGGCACGGATTTTGAGGGAAACTGGCAGATCGGTATTTTCGCAAACGGCCATGATAATTTTTCTGGCCAATTCTTTTTGTGGCATCAGGGCGCAGCCGGAACCGTGGCCAAAAACCTTTTTGTCTGGACAGCCGAAATTTATATCGATGCCGTCCGGTTTTATTTTTTGAGTTATGATTTGTGTGGCTTTGGCGAAATGAGCTGGCTCTTTGCCGAAAAGCTGAATGACGTAGGGCCGTTCTATTTTTTTAAATCTCACTAACCTCAAGGTTTTTTGCGGCTTGAAAAAAAGCGCTGAGACGCTGGCCATTTCGCTGTAAACAACATCTGCTCCATGTTCTTTGCAGATCTGCCGGAAAGCGCTGTCGGTGATGCCGGCCATGGGTGCCAGAGCTAAAATCGGTCTGGGTAATTTTTTCCAAAAGTTTTTCATGTTTTTGTTTCCACTTTCTTTTGGCAGCAAAAGAAAGTGGAGAAAGAAAACTGCCGGCACAGGCTCGTGCTGGCTGAATTTATAATCTGGCTCGCTAAAATTTATACGCTCGCGGCGAGCTATGATAAATTTCTTAACGCTCGCCAGCTTGAAATTCAGAAACGCACTTCGCTATGTGCGGAGATATTTTATTATTGAAAAAAGACGCATATTTCACATGCTCGAGTAATTTTTTGAAATTTGATATTCAAGGTTACTCCGATATTTTGATGTCTCCCTCCGGGGTTTCTTCAACTTTGTATCCTAACGCTTCTATTTCTTTTTCCAGGTCTTTTACCTTGTCTTCAGGAGTTTTTTCTCCGTCAGCCGGCGGGTTATTGTCATCGCAAGCGCAATGTCCGCATCCGCATGAATGTCCCATATTTTTATTTCTTCCCGCCTTAGCGGGCAGGTTTGATTAAATAATTATTATCCTTCAAGTCCTCGATAGTGTATCCCAGTTCGGCGATTTTGTCACGCAAATCATCGGAAGCCTTGAAATCTTTTTGAACGCGTGCCGTCTTTCTTTCCTCAGCCAAAGCCTTTATATTTTCTGGAATCGCAGATGTCTCGGGCAATATTAACCCGAAAACTTTATTTATTTTTTTCCAGAGCGCAAGGATATTTTTTACTTCTGCCACGTCCAGCTTATTCTCTGCCAAAAACTTATTGGTTTCTGTGATTAATTCGTACAAAACACTTAAGGCCAATGGCGTGTTAAGATCATCGTCCATTGCTTTTTCAAAGCTCTCTTGATATTTTTTGATATCGATTTTTTCTACTTCCGCAGCAACTTTTATTGTCTTGAGACTATTAACAAAATCCGAAATACGTATAAGATTAGATTGAGCTTGTTCCATTATTTCCCAAGTAAAATTCATCTGACTTCGGTAATGCGAAGATAAGACAGCTAGACGCAGAATTGTCGGAGCATATCCTTTTTCTTTTATATTTTCCAAGGTATAAAAATTGCCTTTGGATTTTGCCATTTTTTCGCCGTCGACCAAAAGATGCCGACAGTGAATCCAGTAATTTACAAATTTTTTTCCAGTGGCGCATTCAGTTTGAGCGATTTCTGCTTCATGATGGGGAAAAATATTATCCTCTCCACCGGTGTGAATATCAATCGTATCGCCCAGATATTCAGTACTCATGGCGCTACATTCTATGTGCCAGCCGGGATAACCCAAAGACCAGGGAGATTCCCACTTGAGAAGGTGCTTTTCAGGAGCTTTGAGCCAAAGCGCGAAATCCCAGGGGTTCTTTTTATCTGGATGCTCTTCGAGACGCGCGCCAACTTTTAAATTTTCCAAAGTATTGCCGGAAAGTTTGCCGTAATCAGGAAAAGACGTAACATCAAAAAAAACATTACCATTTTTTTCATAAGCGCAGCCTTTTTGAATCAGCGTACTGATTATTTTTATCATTTGCGGGATGTGAGCAGTGGCGCGCGGAAAAAAATGCGCCGGTAGGATATTCATTTCATCTTCTGTGCTATGGAAGTATTCCTCGTAAAATTTTGCGATTTCCGCCGGTGTCTTTTTTTCGGTCAGGGATTTTTTGAGAAATTTATCTTCGCCAGAATCCCCCTGGCCAATAGTATCTTCAGTCAAGTGTCCAACATCAGTAATGTTTTTTATCATGCGCACTTCATATCCAAGATATTCCAAGTAACGTCGAGCGGTGTCAGACATCAGATAGGAGCGGATATTTCCAATATGAATGAAATCATAAACTGTCGGCCCACAAACATACATCCCGACCTTGCCGGGATTGATCGGTTTAAATTCTTCTTTGGATTTGGTTAAGGTGTTATAAATCTTCATGAATTAATTTTTTTCTGGATAAATATGCCAAAAAACAGGCCCATGATAAATCCTATAAAAGTTACATAAAGTAATCCAAATCCCCACATGTCCCCGATAAATTCATTATTTTTCAAATCAATATATAGCCAAAACGAGTTAATACTCAGCCCAATCAAGGCGAAAAGAGACATGCACTCTATTATTATAAACACAGGATTGTTGTTTTTTCTCCTACTAATTAAATATAAATAGAAAAATAAAAACAGAGGCATTATCACTGTGTATCCTCTGAATGAATCAATTAAAAAAAAGTCGATGTAAAAACCCAAAGAAAAAGTTATAATTATTGTAAATTTAAATCTCATTATAACATCCAGCATAGATTTAGAGCCATTTTTTTATTTTAAACAGAGCCATCGTAAGTAGGGCGATTAAAAGCATGATTAAAGCATGAATCCAAAATCCATGTGGATTTCTGCCAAAAGGAATGTCGGCGCTCATGGCCAGAATATTAGAATATACGGTAATGGGGAGGAAAATCGCGGAAAAAATCGTCAAAACTTTCATGGTGAGGTTCAGTTTATTGGAAAGCAAGGAATTATTGGTTTCCTCCAAAGACTCCACGGTTTCCTTGGAACTTTCCAGCCCGTTCCAGACGCGGATATTGGTGCCGATCAAATCTTGAAAATATGGACGCAAAGTGTGATCGATGAAACGAAACTCTCTTTGCGCCAATGATTCAATGACGGAGCGCTGCGGCTTGAGGGTGCGACGAAAATTGAGGATATCCCGTTTGACGACGGAAATTTCAAATACCATTTCCTTTTCATGTCCGGCGAAAATTTCTTGTTCAACATAATCCAATTTTTGGGAGATATGGTCCAGTTTAGGAAAACAAGATTCCAAAAGCATCTCAATTATGCTGTGCAGCAAGGCGGCTGGCGAATGAGCCATTTTTTCTTCGCATAGATTTTTGTCGTCTTGTAAATTATTGAAAAATTCGGTCAGTTGCCAAATTTCTTTGTCGTGAGATGTTATCAAAGCGTCCTTAGTAATTACAATATCCAGCTCGCCAGGGTAGGTTGTGCGCAAAGTCGTGTCAAATAAAGGAATATGGATAGCTAGATAAAGGCAAGTGTCATATTCAACTGCCTTAGGACGCAATGTTGGGGTGGATAATTCTTCCACGACAATCGGATGCAAAGAATATTCTTTTTGTAGCTCGATGACTGCGTCAGCATCAGGCTCGGCAAAATCTATCCATTTAAATTTGCTTGATTTGATTTCTTGCATAAGTTTATTTTATGAATTGACGTATTCTAATTGTACCAACAAAAGCTGAATTTGACAAAAAAAACGCGGCGCTGTTAAGATAAGACATATGGCGAAGCAAATCGTTTTATTTTTAATAAGGATTTATCAAAAGACGCTTTCTATTGACCATGGCCCTTTGCGCAAATATGTGCTCACCGGAACTTGCCGTTATTATCCGACTTGTAGCGAATATACCCGCCAAGCCGTTGAGCGCTTTGGAGTTTTCAAGGGTATTTGGCTTGGCTCAAGAAGAGTGCTTCGTTGCCATCCTTGGCACGAGGGCGGAGTTGACCCAGTTCCGGAAAAATAATAAAAGACAGCATAAAACATGCTGAATATTTTCTAAATTTGTTTTTTTACAAAAGAAAGGAGGTGAAGCAATGAGTAGAGGATCAGGGCTTGGTTTGGGTTCGGATAGTCTTATTGAAGAAATAAAAAGATTCAGCGTGCTTCCTACCAGCGTTTGCTCGGGAGGAGATCTCTCGGTTGTGAATCCCGTTGTCGTGGCGAAAAAGAAAAAACGAAAAGAAACCGTACTAACAGTCGGGAAATGCCCGATGTTTGATGGGCGTTCGTCTGACTGAACGGTGAAAGGGATTGCTTTGTATATCGCAGCACTGATGTGCGCGAGACAGAGCAATCCCTTTAATTTTGGCTAAATTTAAGGGCATTGGTGAAATAGTTGACAGGATGATTTGTAGTAGTAAAATAGCAATTAGCACTCGGACTTGACGAGTGCTAATGGGGTGCTATAATACAAATATGAATACTCGGCAACAAAAAATTCTTTCCGCTGTGATTGAAGATTATACAAATACAGCCATCCCGGTAGGCTCGAATGTTTTGGTGGAAAAATATAATTTCAAGATCAGCCCGGCTACGATCAGAAACGATATGGTCCAACTGGAAAAAGAGGGCTATCTGCATCAGCCGCATATCAGCGCGGGCAGGATTCCGACGGACAAAGGCTATAAATATTTCGTGGAAGAAATGATGGGCGACACCGAACTAACTTTAGCCGAACAGAAAAAATTGCAAGCGGAACTTTTAAAAATGAAAGCCCAGCACAATCGCTTGTCGCGTACCACTGCCAAACTGCTTTCGTCTTTTACCGGCAACCTGGCTATCAGTGGTCTTGAAAAAGATTTTTCCGAATTTGGCATCCGCGAACTTTTGGAACAGCCGGAATTCAAAGAAATCGACGCATTTTGCAAAGTGGCGGAAGCGCTGGATTATATCGATGAAAATATCGACACGCTTCTCAAGGGCGTGAAGCCGGGGGAAACCAGAATTTTCATCGGCAAGGAAAACCCGATTAAAGAAATTTCCAACTGCTCGATGGTCATCTCTCCCTACCGGACCAAAAAGGGCGAAAAAGGCGTCTTGGCCATCATCGGGCCAAAGCGCATGCAATATGCCAAGAACAAATCATTGATCAACTACATGAAGAAGCTTTTGGGCGCGTCGTCTGTGGTAATATTAATAATCAGTCATTTATAATTGGATATTTAAAAATAATATGACCAAGAAAAAAGAAAAAGAAGAAGACATCATCGAACAAAAGGATATCGAAAAAGAGGCTGCAGAAGAGGTCGGCCGGGTTGAAAGCGAGGAAGAAATTGAAAAAATCGATAAAAAGGTTCACGAGGAACTCATAAAAACAGCCGATAAGTATCTGGACAATTGGAAACGCTGTCAAGCGAATTTCGAAAATTACAAAAAACGCCAAGTGAAAGATTCGATGGATTTGATCCGCTATTCTAACGAAAATTTAATTATGCAAATTATTCCGGTGCTGGACAATTTCAATGCTTCGCTTGCGCATGTGCCGGAAGACAAAAAAGACAATGCCTGGGTTACGGGCATAACCTACATCAAAAAACAATTGGAAGATATTTTGAAAAATAACGGAGTGGATGAGGTTGAAGTTAAAGCCGGCGATAAATTTAATCCGGAAATTCACGAAGCTATCAAACAAGAATCAGAAAAAGACGGACAGGAATTTAAAAATAAAATTATGAAAGTTGCGCAAAATGGCTATAAAATTAATGGCAAGGTAATCCGGCCGGCGCGGGTAGTAGTCGAGTAGTTATTTGAAAAATAAAAACCCCAGACATTTCTGGGGTATCGGGCGCGATAAATTTCTAAGTCTTATGTGAAAGAATATTAATTGTATTCGCGCTTGAGTTACATGATTTTGTGATTGGAGAGATGGTACTCGTGGTGCATGGGTATGTCGATTTTGTAAGTTGCGGCGAGCGAAGGCACTTTTTTGAGCTTGCGCTTCGCAACTTTCAGTAATCTTTCGAGTTCACCGATTATACCCCGCAGAAGCTTAATTGCGCTTCTGCTTAGTTTACTGGTTTTCTCCTCGATGTATTCGGAAATCTTTTTGATCAACTTTTTTACGTCGTCTGGTCTTAAACTCTTCATGCAGAGTCTCTCCTTCTTATTTTTTTGACTTGTTTGTAAGAACGCCCGATAGAAAAACATTAGCACAAACAGGCCAATATGTCAAGTTATTCTTTCAGCCACTTATCCACATAGGTGATTGAAATAAATAATTTATAAATTAATTAAGTTTCTAGTCGAATAGTCTGTGAACTGTTGACTGTGAACTAAAAACCAATCATATGGCAAAAATACTCGGAATCGATCTGGGCACGACCAATTCGGCGATGTCAGTCGTCGAGGCGGGCAGTCCGATCATCGTTGAAAACAAAGAAGGCAACCGGACCACGCCTTCGATGGTGGCGATCACCAAAACCGGTGAAAGACTAGTCGGACTTTTGGCGAAGCGCCAAGCAGTTACTAATCCGACCAACACTCTGTCTTCGATCAAGCGTTTGATTGGAAGGCATTTTGAAGATGCGGAAGTGCAAAGAGATTTGAAATTGCTACCGTATAAAATTATCAAAGCTAATGGCGGAGTGAAAGTGGAAATGGGCGGCAAAGAATATACCCCGCAAGAAGTTTCGGCCATGATTCTTTCCAAACTCAAAGCAGATGCGGAAGAAAAATTAGGCGAAAAAATTACCGAAGCCGTGATCACAGTGCCGGCCTATTTTGACGACTCGCAAAGAAAGGCGACCAAAGAGGCAGGAGAAATCGCAGGTTTCAATGTGCGCCGCATCATCAACGAACCGACAGCGGCGGCGCTGGCCTATGGTTTCAATAAAAAGAAAGATGAAAAAATTGCCGTTTACGATTTGGGCGGCGGGACTTTTGATATTTCCATTTTGGAAGTTTCCGAAGACACGGTGGAAGTGAAATCGACCAACGGCGACACGCACTTGGGCGGTGATGATTTTGATCAAGTTATTATTCGTTGGATCATTGATGAATATAAAAAACAAGAAGGTGTCGATTTGTCCAAAGACCCATTGGCTCTGCAAAGAATCAAAGAATCAGCCGAAAAAGCCAAGATTGAACTTTCAACCGCGATGGAAAGCGAAATCAATCAGCCATTTATCACCGCGGATTCTTCTGGCCCAAAACATTTGGTGATGAAAATTACGCGCGCCAAGCTCGATGAATTGGTAGGTGAATTGGTCAAGAAAACGTTGGAGCCGACCAAGAAAGCTCTGGAGGATGCAAAACTAACGGTAAAAGATATTAACGAAGTTATTTTGGTGGGCGGGATGACCCGTATGCCGTTGGTCATCAAAGTCGTCGAAGATTTTTTTGGCAAGAAACCAAACATCACAGTGAACCCGGATGAAGTGGTAGCGATTGGCGCGGCCATCCAAGGTGGCGTGCTCCAAGGCGATGTGCGCGATGTACTTTTGCTGGATGTTACTCCGCTAACTTTGGGCATTGAAACGATGGGCAGTATTCGAACACCGATTATTGACCGCAATACGACGGTGCCGGTTTCCAAGGCGCAGACTTTCTCCACCGCGGCTGACAATCAACCGTCCGTTGAAATTCATGTTCTGCAAGGCGAGCGGGAAATGGCGGCTGACAACAAAACCCTCGGACGATTTATTCTGGATGGCATTCCACCATCTCCGAGAGGCATTCCGCAAATCGAAGTAACATTTGACATTGATGCTAATGGTATTCTTTCCGTCAAAGCCAAAGACAAAGCGACGGGCAAGGAACAATCGATCCGCATTGAAGCTTCGACCGGACTTTCTAAAGATGAAGTGGAGCGCATGAAAAAAGATGCGGAAGTGCACGCGGAGGAAGACAAAAAAAGAAAAGAATTGATCGAGGCGAGAAACTTGGCTGACAATCTGGTCTACACGACGGAAAAGGCCATGCGCGACGCCGGCGACAAAATTACGGCTGACGAAAAGAAGCCGGTCGAGGAAGCGATTACTGAACTCAACAAAGTCAAAAATAGCGACAATCTGGAAGATATCAAATCCAAGACCGAAGCTCTGTCCCAAGCAGCCCAAAAGATAGGCGAAAAGCTCTATAAGGCCGCCCAAGACGCTTCTACTGCCCAAGGGGCAAATCAAGGCCCAGAAGGCACGCCAAGCGCCGAAAACCCGCCGAAAGAGGGCGATCAGCCAAAAGAGGCCGATACAGAAAAACCGGAGGATAAAAAAGAATAACTTCAAAAAGAGCGGGGGATTTTCTCCCGCTCTTTTGCAAATTTATGGAAATATTTTTAGCATCATTGGCAATATTTTCTGGGTGGATAATTTTCCGTTTGAATATGATTTCTGAACGGGGGAAAATTATTAATTCGCTGGAAGCAATTTTAAATGTTACAAAAGAATGGTTTGCATCTTCTTATCCAAAAGATATTGATAAGAGTGAATGGTTTGATCCACAGAGGTATGTTTTTAAGGTTGATTTTTCGATACTCCCAAATATAATTAACAGTAATCTAGTAAGTCGCGAACTAACTGTTCAGCTTACATATTTTATACAATTAATAACAAGATTCAATCAGAGTATTAACCAATTTAGCGATTATGTATTTTCTGATATAGATTTATACAGAAAGGCAAAGGATTTTTATGATGGAAAGGACTTTGAAAATAAAAAATTTGTAGATTGTTACAATGAGTTAGATAAACTTAAAAATGAAATAATCACAAACAAAGAGGTCTCAGGCGAACGGATTTTAATAATGGAAGAAAAGAAGAAGTTGCTATTCTATATGAATAACTGCTATTTTTTTAAAAAAAGTATACACACGGCAACTATTGGGGAAATGGGTCATTATGGAGATGATAAATTTCCGCATCTAAACAAGTGCTTTCATAATATAATCACTTTAGTGATATGTGAGAAAAAAAATAACAAAGGTTTTTTTAATGACGATTTTCGATACATGATTGGCGATTTAATATTTTTGTTAATTCCAGCGATAATTATTTTAGTTTTAATATTTGATTTTGCATGTCAAAGTAAGGTTTGTTTATTGTAACACTTGCTTTTACGCAAAAAAGTGGTAGGTTTATTTTATGAACCAACAAAACCAAATTTTTTCAGGAGTTGCTGTTATTATAGAAAATAAGAAAGGAGAGTTGCTATTGCATCTAAGGGATGAGAATGCTCCATATATGAAAAATCAATGGTGCTTGTTGGGTGGACGGATTGACAATAAATCCCAGGAGACACCAGAGCATGCTGCTGCGAGGGAGATTAATGAAGAAATTGGCATTGTTGTTAATCCAAAATCGTTGAAATTATTCAAAGAAATTATCTTGAAAGATGGGGCTTCTAAGTCTTATATTTTTCATACCATACTTAATCTAAGTAGTGATGAAATTAAATTAGGAGAAGGAAAGGAATTTAGGTTTTTTCCAAAAAGAGAATTGTTGGACATGCTAAAAAAATTGGAATATACAAATTCATTTCTCGAAGTTCTAACTGAATTTGTAAAATTAAAACAATTAAATTTATCATCATCTACATCACGCATAAAAATCTAAAAGAAGCCAAAAAAACAGATTGGCTTTCAGGCTTGACTTTTATCAAAAAAGGCCTAACAATAAAGTCTCTGGCCATAGATATTTTTTTACAATAATGTCTCAAAAATACCGTGAAAGGGAGGGGCAGTTATGAAGAAGACAGCGTTAACTCAGGAAGAATACGAGTTTCTTCTTCTGATGTCAGCAAAACCGAGAACAGAAGAGGGAAAAGGTCTAATGAGTGCAGCTTTGAAAGAGTACTTTGAGAAAATCAACTGGGACAGTTTGGCAAGAACGCCGATGGTCGAAGATGATGACCAAAGAAGGCAAGCTGAAGAGTTTGTAGGTCCCTGTGATTTCTCGGATGGGGCAGAAAAAGTAACTCTCATGATTGACGATTCGGCAAACTGTACGGAGGCAGTTGAGCTTTTAAAGGAATGTGGTGTTCCTTTCGAAATCTCACCCTCTTCCTCGGAAAACTTGCCATGCGCCAGGTATAAAGACGAATTATACTGTGGCTTGCCGGATATCCGATTGCTTCTCGAGGGGCTTGGTTTTGGGGATAAGGCAAGGGCGCGTTGGGATCGCATGAATGCCGAAGCACTTGCAACATAAATCAGGAAGTCTAAGAGGGACATAAAAAAGGAGGTGCATATGCCCTTTAATTTAAAAGAGAAAGCTCGAGGCTTAGAAGGTGTGGTGGATGAATTTCTTATAGCGGTAAGGCCCCAAGACGAAAATAGCGCCAGGGTTATAAGAGATATTATCGCCACATACTGTGCTCCCCATAGTACAACGAGATATGAGAAAGCGCTTCTGAAAAGTATCGTAACCCTATCCCCTAAATCAAGAAATCTTCTTAAGCTGCTCGTTGAGCGCGGGATGAACGAAATTAAGGAGGAGATGACTCAGGATAAAGTCATCTAAAAAGACCAGTTGTTATACGACGAGGGGCTGAAACAAACCCCTCTTTATTTATGCTAAAAATCCTATTAACCTTTTTATAATAATCGGCTTTCAGGCTTGACTTTTCAAGCCTTTTATGATAATCTGATTTGAATTCGAAATCATTCGAATATCAAATCTTCGGAGGTGGATATGTCTGCTTCAAAAATTAAATCAATCGAAGCTGTTGGAATTGATCTGTTGGCCCTGAAAACTGCAACTGGTTTCTGTAAGGAAATCACACTCAGGATCGGAAACAAAGGCGAGGCGGTGGCTTCGGATTTAATCCATGCCATCTGGAAAGAAAAAATGGATGCCGTGAATGTTGGCATTCTCCTCAGGCTTTTAGGCGCTGGATATTCGCACAAGCTCGTAGAGAAGACCAAAAAATTCGTGGAAAAAAATGGCGCCTATATGATGCCCGAGCAACTTGAGATTGCGAAGAGGCTATGCACAGGAGCCTATATCATCTGAATGTTGAGAGAAAAACGGGGTTGGAAATTGATCCAACCCCATTTTTTTATGCTAAAATAGATCTATGAGTATAAAAGCTGTTATTGGCGATTATAAAATTTTTTTAGAAAAAATTTTTAGCAACTTGAAAAGTGCCGGTTTTGAGATTGGCGAATTTAAAGAGCTGGATCATATCGGATATCGGGTTGAGAATCTGGAAAGATATTATGAATTAAAAAAGTCGCTGGCGGAATTTTGTGAAAAAATTTCCGACAAAGAATTTGCCGGGCGACCAGTTTTGGTTTGTAAATTAAAAGAGCCTTTAAATTACGGTGAATTTAAAATCGAAGGTATCGAAGTCTTGGCGCCGAAGGAAGATAATAAATTCGAAGAAGGACTGGAGCATGCGGAATTTGTCACAAAAACTACTCTTCCTGAATTTCTAGAGAAACATAAAAACATAACATTCAATTTGGTTGCGTATGACAGAAAAGAAAATCCGGAACTTGTTTTAGAATTTGAAAATTGTGCGGTAAAATTTCACGAACAAAGTTTATTGAGAGTAAGGGGAATGTAAGTAATTTTTGGAAATTAATAAAAGGCGGGAGTTCTTCCCGCCTTTTCTGCGATCTCGTTTCACAGTTCGAAACGATATGCGTTTGTGTCTCTCTTTTTCGCGCCCATCGAGAGATAGAGCTTGTTGGCCCTCACTCTTTTGGGATTACTTGTAAGCTCGACGTGGCTCATTTTCAATTCTTTTGCTCTCTTGAGAGCAAGTTTTATGAGTTTCGTCGCGATGCCTCTGCCCCAGTAATTCTTGTCAACAACGATATCTTCGAGCGTTCCGAAAAATCCGGTTGGCTTCCAGATTTTGGTAAGTGTTGCCATGCCGATGTTTTTTGTTGTGTTGGCATCGATGGCGATAAAAAGAACACAGTTTTCCATAACTGTCGCCAACTCCAGATGAGAAATTTGTTTGGCTTTTGGCGAAAGCTGTGAGAGCAGCTTGTTTACGTCGAGGCAAGATGTTTCAGCTGGCACATTTTCAAAAAATTTGATCCCCTTCATTACATCACCTCCTTTCGTAATGGGATAAATTATCGTAATATATTTTTAAGAATAAGTCAAGCATTTATTTTTTTAAATTGATTTTTTTGAGTATTCTTACTAGAATAAAGTTATTGCAACATATTAAAGAAAAAACAATATGATACAACTATTTGAAAACGATCTTGAGGAAAAAGATCTGGAGAATATAAATAAATTATTGTACCAACTTAATCCGAACCTTAGTAGTGTTGATTGGAAGCGAGTGGCAGAACTCATGAAAAAGAGTTATATTTTTTCCGCTCGTGATTTGTCTTTGGTAGAAACTAATCCAAAAGGAGAATTGATCGGAATGGCGTCGCTGATTCCGATTGTGAAACTGGCGGCTTTTTTTGGAAACGTAGAAGACGTGATTGTTTTTGAAGAATATCGAGGGCAGGGGATTGGCAAAGAACTGATGAGGCGCATTGTTGAAAAAGGCAAAGAACTGAATATGGAAAATCTATTTCTCACGAGCAACAAGAAAAGGGAAGTAGCCAGAGCGGTTTATAAAAAATTTGGATTTGAGGAATACGACACAACGCCGTTCAAATTAGTTTTTGATAAGGATGATAAATAATTTAATTTATAAAATATAAATCTATGAACCAACCACAACCATCTGTTCAAGGAGAAAAAGCAAATCAAATCCAAATTAAAGCCACTGATGAGAAGTTGAAGGGGGAATACTCAAACGTGATGCAGATCCTGCATACCAAAGAAGAATTTGTGTTGGATTTTTTAAATGTTTTCCCGCCAACGGGAACCCTGAATTCTCGCATCATTCTTTCTCCCGGGCATTTCAAGCGCATGGTTAAAGCGATGCAGGAAAATTTGGAAAAATATGAAGCCAGCTTTGGCAAGCTTGAACAATCGCAAGAGCCCGGTAAAATCGGCTTTGAAGCTTGACCCTGAATAATTTTGACGATTTAAAAGTATTTTTGCTATAATTTTAAAAAAGATCCAGGGGAGATTTTTTATTAACAGCCCTTTTAAAAAAGGAGGCGGTCATGGACGGGGTTTTATTGATAAGCCTGATTATTATCTTAACCGGCATTGCTATTCTTCTGAAAATGAAAACGCGGGAATGCTTTGAAATCGAGGGAGACGTAAAAGGCGTAATTCCGGAACCATTTGGAAATGCCTGGGTCACCATATTTTGTGTCGTTGATCTGGAAGATAGAGAACATTTTTTCTGGATCGACGGCGAATATTTTGGAGACCCGTCGGAGGGAGACTTCGGAAAAATAACTTATCGAAAGGAATATCTTGGAAAAATCCGAGACAGGGAATATGAATTTAGATTCGCTGGGTTTCAGAGGACTCGGCCCCTCGTAGAAAGAGGACTAGCGCTGGGAGCTGGCTGAGGCAAGCCATTTATCAGAAAGCTCGAGTTATCCACAGTCACGAATTTGACAAGATTAAGGGGGCTGGTATAATTTGATTAGCTCTTTCTAGGGTGAGTAAGCAACAATTATCCGGTTATAATCCGGAAGCTATTAAGCTAATTTTAGCTTGAACCAGTTATTACTCGGCTTGGGCTGAGTTGTACAAGGGCGTTGTGTGAATGTAATTTGAATGCGATTTTTTCCATTCTTTCAAACCATTCTAAAGCACACCGCCCTTTTTTCTTTCCCGAAAAATATTTTTTTGGGTCATTTTTTAAAATAGTTAGAAAAAATAATTTACATTTAGAAATCTTCTTTTACTTGACATTTTGTTGAACTAGCGTATATTTACTTATCCCATCGCAAAGGAACAAAGCGAAGGGGAAAGGAGAAGAAAGTGAAA
>JBAYLE010000002.1:0-96799 GCA_041664225.1 Parcubacteria group bacterium
CGCAACATTAAACCGAGGGATAGCCATTGCTAAAGGAAAATACATTGCTCGCATGGACGCCGATGATTGGTCATATCCGGACCGATTGCAAAAGCAATTTGAGTTTATGGAAAAAAATCCGGAAGTCGGAGTCAGTGGGGGAGTGGTGGACATTTGCGACGAAAAAATGGAAGTTACTGGTAGACGTAAATACAATTTGTCGGATGATTGCATCCGTAAAAAAATATTTCGATACAATCCATTCGCGCATCCCGCAATTATTATAAGGAAAGATATCTTACAAAAATCCGGCCTCTATGACGACGAATATAATCTGGCGGAGGATTATGAGCTATATTTTCGGATCGGACGACACTCAAAATTCGCGAACATGGAAGATATTTTGCTGAAATACCGTATTTTCCCCGGCTCATCTACTGGAAAGTCCACCAGAAAAATGGAATTAGCGACGATCAAAGCCAGAAACAAACACTCATCTGAATATAGAATCGGATTTTTCGACAGGTTGTACAAATCAGCCCAGTATCTTTCCGTTTTTCTTATTCCGTCAAAATTAAAAGTAAGATTATTTAATTTTTTCAGAAGTTAAATAATATTTTCAAGGCATGAAAAGTATCGTGGTAGTTTCTCATAAGTTTCTTACCCAGCCAGATGATGATCTGGTGTTGTTTTTGAATGAAAATAAATACGAAAATGTGTTGCATATCCGCCACAGTTTTTCTGATGCCCCGGATCGTAAAAGTTTTGTTATTTGGTATAAAAATGGGGATGCCTACAAAGAATATAAAACCAAGGACTACAAAAATTGGCCGGAAGTTTTCATATATGCCAAAGAATTTTTGTTTACTATAAAATTAATTATGGCTGGCAAGATTATTTGGGACAAATATATCGGCATGGACGGGTTGTGCGTTATATTTGGAAATTTTTTGCGATTTTTCGGAAAGGTAAAGAAAACCATTTATTGGGCAACTGATTTCGTGCCGGAAAAACGCTTTGGAAGCGGAATTAAAAATAAAATTTACCATTGGATAAATATCTGCGGCTATAAAAAATCCGATGAAATGTGGGATTTATCGCCCAGAATGGCGGAGGCGCGGGAAAAATTTCTAGACATCAAAAAATCAAATTATAAATTTCATCGCGTTGTGCCATATGGAGTTTGGACGGAAAGAATAAAAAAATATTCTTTTGCAGAATGTGAGAAAAATACGCTTGTTTTTATGGGGCATTTGTTGGAAAAACAGGGGGCACAGCTCATCATCAAAATCATCCCGGAAATCATAAGAGCCATTCCGAATTTTAAATTTAAGATTATTGGTGGTGGAAAGTATAGGGATGATTTAACGAATCTCGCTAAAGAGCTGGATGTTTTGCCGTATT
The DNA here is from genome assembly GCA_041664225.1 of Parcubacteria group bacterium. Lineage (GTDB taxonomy): Bacteria > Patescibacteriota > Minisyncoccia > Moranbacterales > UBA2206 > UBA11098. The sequence continues at coordinate 1,384 of JBAYLE010000002.1, forward strand.
GCGATTTTAGAGGTAAAATTGAAGATATAAAAATACTGGAAAATGAAATCGCAAAATCCTGTGTCGCTATCGCGCCCTACATAAAAAATCTTGACACCTGGACATACTATGCCGATCCGGGGAAAATAAAAACCTATTTAGCCTGCGGCGTACCAGTTTTACTGACTGAAATTCCATGGAATGCCAAAGAAATCGAGCAAAACAAATGCGGGATGATCATCAGTGAAGATTCAGAAGATATTAAAAATAAAATTCTAGCATTGATGGAAGAAAAAACGAATCAGGAATTTAGAGATAATGCTATCCAATACGCTAAAAATTTTGATTATAGAAATATTTTTAACACTTTAAATTTGTAAAGCATGTATACGAAGCTGGAAAATGAAGTTATTGATATTCTCCGATGTCCCGTGTGCAAGGGCAATCTTGAAATTAGCGGAGAAGAATTTATTTGCCAAAGTTGCGCCACTAAATATGCCCGCTCTAAAAAAGAAAATGTTTTGGATTTGCGCATTCATTACCCGAAAGCTTGTGTCCCGAACGGACTCAAAAAATGGTCAGATATCCAGGACGGATGCATACTTTATGAGAAAAATTTATTTGATTATGACGATTTAAAGACATATCAAAACGAAATAGATACGGTAAAAGAAATCTATGACCAGGAGTTTAATATCAGGGGAAAAGTGCTGGATGTGGGGGGCCATCAAGGAAGATTGCGCCATTTTTTAAACGAAAATGATGTTCCACTCTATGTTTCCATTGATCCTTTTATCGAAATTTTTGAAAATCTTGATACAAATCCTAATTTGCTGAAAGCTTATCCGTGTTTGACCGAGCCGTGTAATTTTATAGCTGCACACGCAGAAAGATTACCTTTCAAAAACAACTCCTTCGATTGGGTGCATATGCGCTCTGTGCTGGATCATTTTGAGGACCCATACCTGGCCTTGAAAGAAGCTCGTCGAGTTTTAAGTGATGACGGATCGCTTATGGTGGGCATGACGATTTCTGGCGGAAAATCTTCCATAAAGAAAGAAGACTCGATAACGGCCTTGATCATTAAAACAAAAAATAAAATCAGTCATGACGGCTTGATGGCATTTTTGCGAGTTGCCTGGGTGGCGCTCAAACTTAAAATAAAAGGCGTTGAAGAACACGCTTTTCGTCTTGATTATGACAGTTTGACGGACCTCTTGGATGTTTCCGGATTCGAAATCACCAAAGAACACTGGCAAAAACCGCCATTTTCAATGTGCTTGTATTTAACTGCTAAAAAGAAAAGAGTATGAAGTTAGAAAAATACGACCAATATAAAAGTGATATTTTTAATAAATTAAATTTTCCTTTTGAAGCTGGAAAGAAGATGCTGGATTGCGGCTGCGGAAACGGGATAGACTCTGAAATTTTCATCAACGAGTTTGGACTCGAAACTTGCGGTATCGATGTTTACAAAGACAAAAACATTGACAAAATAAAAGGGTTGACATTCAAAGAAGCGGGGATATACAATATTCCTTTTAATGACGATGAATTCGATTATGTTTTTTTGCATGATGTCCTGCACCACATCGACGAAAAAAACCAGTCCAGAAAAAAACACCTGCAAGCGCTGGATGAACTAAAGAGAGTAGTAAAGAAGAATGGCAAAATTATAATCGTGGAAGGTAACCGCTATAACCCCCTGTTTTATCCGCATATGGTTAAAATGAGAGGGCACAATCATTTCAAGCAATCTTATTTTAAAGAAATAGTAAGCAGCGCTTTTAATGGTTATAAAATTGAATTCAAATTTTTTGAATGTCATTTATATCCGAAAAATTTCCTGTGGTTTTGGAAAATATACGAAAAAATAATGGAGAGGTATGTTCCTTCAAGATATCTTGCATATAATGTTGCGGTTATTAATAGTGGAGAAAAAGACGGTAGCTTCATTTATTATGACGGTAGAGTTCCTAAAAAAAATTTACTGATCCAGTTCTTGTTGATTCTACAATGGCCCCTGGCTTTCTCTTTCTTCCGATGGATTATCAACGCCAAGCTGAAAAATTGCGAGAATACTGGTTACATTCCGGGCATGCGTTTTTTGTATGGAAATATTTACGCTGAAAATGCATTTTTATGTGATACCTTTTTTGTCGATTATGCCCCGATATATATTGGAGATGGTGCGAGATTTTCATTTGATAATATGATCATCACTTCTACGCACAGTCTGAAAGATTTTAAAAAAATTACAGCGAAACCGGTTTGGATTGGAAAAAATGTATGGGTAACAAGCCGTTGCATCATTATGCCAGGCGTAAAAATAGGAGATAACTCCGTAATCAGCGCTGGTAGCATTGTTAGAGACGACATTCCGGCCAATTGCATTGCCGCAGGCAACCCGGCCAAGGTGGTCAAATATCTGGAATAAAATGAAAATATCTAAAAGAATAATTTTTTATATCAAGATAACGCCTTTTAAAAAAATACCAAAGGAGGTGTTTTTTCGTTTTTTTCCCAACTTTGCCTGGAAGATTAACAAGTGGCAACTAAAAAAAATGATTCGCGAATTGCAGAAAAAAAACAAGGAGTTCATCCTGGAAATAAGATTTGGGGGACTGGGCGACCATTTGATCTTCTCAGCTTTTCCAGAAATTTTTGCTAAAAAATTTAATATTAAATTTTATTTGTCATCCCGCTCTGTTTTTGGTCATGAGGAAACAAGAAATATCGTATGGAGAGATAATCCGTATGTTAAATTTATCGATGCGCCTGGAAAAGAATTGAGTTGCCCTAAAATAGATAAATACAAGAATTATAACGATGCTTTCGCAGACATTTTCGAGTTAGGAGAAGAAGAACAAAAGGTAAAAATTTATTACAAGCCCAAAAAAATGGATGTAAACGAGGAAGATATTCTCTGTGATTTAACGTTTGGTCGAGCCGGAGGACATAATGGATACAAAGAAAAAATTTTTGAGGATAATGTAATAAAATATTTACGGAATAATTTTAGTGATAAAACTTTTATCTTATTGATGCCAGATGCTGAATATGCCGATAAATCATTGGCGAATGCTGTTATGCGGAGCGGATTAAAATATAAAATTCAAACAGTAAAAAACATCCATCACTTAGCTGATTTTTTGTATTCCTACCCAACACGGATACTTTTGTATAGTGGTGCAGCAAGTCTGGCTGTAGCAATAAATTGTAAGGCAACTGTTCTTTGCAACAAACTTTCAAATCCTTATTTTCAATACGGCATTCATAATTACGTGCGACTGGTAAAAAAAGATTAGATATATGCCTGAAAAAGAATACAAAAACGCAATTTGTTCCCTATGCCGAAAAGAAGGCATCGAACTTTTTATCGCTAAAGATAAAGTTCACAAAAAACCAGGGGTATTCCACGTCTTTCATTGTCAAAACTGTCAAGTCGATTTCATTGAATGCCCAGAAGATCTGACTGACTATTACGATAACAATTATTTTTCTGACCTAATCAATGAAAAAAGTTTATTGTTCCGCATAAAATCGCATGTTATAGCTAATTTTTATGCGCCATCAGGATTCATCAAGAAAAAAATATACGGTTTTCTCCTGGGCTTTATTGCCGCCTTACCCCAAGAAAAAGGGCGAATTTTGGATGTTGGTTGTGGCCCAGGTGATATCTTGTATTTGCTAAAAAAAGTAGGATTTGATGTGTATGGGCTGGATATTAGCCAATATGCGGTTGATGCAGCCCACAAAAACGGTCTAGAAAATGTTGCTTTAGGCATGGAAGACAAATTGGCCGAGTATTCCGATGAATTTTTTGATTGCATCCGCGGTTCACATGTTATTGAACATATGCCGGATCCAATCAAATTTCTAAATTTATGCCGGCGAAAATTAAAGAATGGTGGTTCGCTTATTCTTGCTACTCCAAATATCAACTCCTTTAATCGGGTTATTTTCGGCGAACACACTAAATGTTACCGCGACATCCCAAGACACATTATTTTGTTTTCAAACAAAGGGATTACTAAAATTTTGAAAAAAGCTGGGTTTGGGGATGCTAGGATAACTTATAGAAATATGTTTAGTGATTTTTATGAGGGATTGTTTTGTTTTTTGGATGACAAATTTAAGATTTTAAATACGACTTTAGGAAAAAAGCTTTATAGAAATATTTTTATCAATTTTATCTTTTTACCAATCGACTTTTTCGCTATAATGATTGGAGGTGGAGAAACAATGACGGTTAACATTAGAAAATAATCCATCCTAATAATATCAATAAAAAAAGCTACTTCCATGACGTATATTTATAAAAAATTATCACAGATTATTTCCATTATAGAAAAAAATATTTTTGTGATTACTTTGGTTTTAATTTCAATGGTTACCTATAACCATTTTTTGCTTAATTTTAATAATTTGTTATTTGACGATTTTATATTTCGCTTCAATGAATCGCTAAAAGAACTCCCTCTCTATCCCCAGAGCTGGCTATCTAACACCAATATGGGTGTTATACACGGCCAACCCTTTCTTTATCCTCTACATTTATTTTGGGGAATTTTATCCAGATTAGGAATTGGATGGAATATAATTGAAAGAATCTTTTTTTTCTGGCCGCTTATAATAATAGCTCCTCTTGCATCGTTTTTATTATTCAAAAAGCTTTTAAAATCCAATTTGGGCGCGGCTATTGGAAGTATTTTATTTACCTACAATTCTTACTTTATGGTAGCGCTTAACTATGGGTTCTTTTTTATTATTATTTCGCAAATCCTGGCTCCTCTTTTTTTGCTCTTGCTTTTTAAAACCCTAGAAAACAAAAGGTTTGATTATTCCGTGATTACTGGAATAATAGGATTTCTGATAACCTCTTACGATTTCAGGACGTTCTATATTGTTGGTTGTATAGCATTATTATACGTAATTTTTTCTTTGTTTATCGACAAGGAAAGCAAGCTCTCAATCAAAAATATTTTTCTTTTTTTCATGCCCTTCATAATCGTTTTATTATTAAACAGTTTTTGGCTCATTAAATTTGTAAATGGCAGTTCTGATTACGCCTCTATTTTAGACAGAGGTTTTCAGACAGTTTGGTCTCATAATTTAATCAACTCTTTATCTTTACACCATCCATATTATGGCGCGGGTGAAACTCTACATGGAGGCACCTTTGATTCTTTGGAAAATGTCAGATTTTACTTTTGGATCATACCTATAGCGGCCCTTCTAGGAATTATTTTAAATAAAAGAAATGCAAAAATTCTCATCATTGGGGTGATGACACTCATTTTTATTTTAATAGCTAAACAACATGCCCCACCCTTTACTGGTCTGTATGAATGGCTATATTACAACATCCCCGGATTTAATGCTTTTCGCGAAGCAGGTAAATTTTATTTTGCCATAGCTATGGGGTATTCAATTTTGGTTGGCTCGTTTATCAAGTGGATTTGGGAAAACTGGACAAAAATCACGAGTAAAAAGATTTATTCAAAATATTTAATAATATCAGCAATTACCATTATTCTGTTGCTAAATACTATTCATTTATACCAAGGAAAGGATCCGATTTTTACCAATCCCAAAGAAATACCTCCCGATTATCAGATATTTAAAGATTTCTTTCTAAAACAGCCTGATTATTCTGGTGTCCTTTGGATTCCTAACGCCTCAAAACAATGGGCAGCTACATATACTAATAATCATCCTTCATTGGGGCTAGAAAGTATGACATTAGATTGGGGCTGGAAAGATTTTGTTTCGCATAATTATAAAAATGGTAACTATCCTTATGGCGATGAAATCACAGCACCTCTCAAGCAATCATACGCTAACACATTACTGGACGTTTCTTCTGTGAAATATATCGCAATTCAGTTGAATGACGGACCAAATCTGACAGAGTCTTTTATTGATTTAGCACGAATGTATGGCGAACGCAATTTTTTCATTAGCGAATTAGATGATCTTCAGTATTTAAAGAAAATTGACATTGGGACGAAAGACCTTGTTGTTTATGAAAACAAAAATTTTAAGCCGCTTTTGTATACCACAAACGAAAAAGAGACTATCTATGACAGTATTCGTTTTCAACCAGTAAACTATAAATTCATTGATTCTACGGAATACAATATTTCTATTGAAAATATATCTCGCCCTATATATTTAAATTTTGCCCAAACTTATCATCCCGAATGGAAAATTAGAGCAGGGGACTTCATCTGGATAAAGACTCTAATGGGCGAAAAATATTTTTTACCAGACGAAAATCACTATAAGAATACGGCTAATTTGAATTCTTTTTATATCGATCCCAAAGAAACTTGCCAGTCAAGCGACTCTTGCCATCAAAATCCCGACGGCAGTTTTAATATTGAGTTGACCCTCTATTTCAAGCCCCAATCATATTTCTATCTTGGCTTGATTATTTCAGGCCTAATCCTCGCCGGACTCTTGGGCTATCTGGGATGGGACTTTGCGAAGCGTCACAGAAATAATAATCTTAAATAAAAGTATTTTGGTTATTCATAGCAGCAAGGGAGTTTAATTGTAACAAAATGTTACAATTGGAGTGCTAAAATGTTACAATAAAATTAAAGAAACTATGGAAAAATATCTGAAAAAATATTATCGCCTTTTTTTTCTGGCTGTCGCCGTTCTGCTTTTGTATCCGACTTTGCAAAGGGGATATATTTTTCTTCTTGACTGGATGGTGGAACCGAATATTGCCTTTTCCGATATCAATCTTCTTTCTGATTCCATCGGGTGGATAACTTACAAATTTCTGGCTATTGTTTTTTCATTCGCCGTTTTTCAAAAAATTCTTCTCTTCGCCATTGTATATTTTTTGGGTCTGGCGGGTTTTCGGCTGGCAAAACGAACTAGGAATATCTATGCCCAATATTTCGCGGGACTCTTTTTCATTTTTAACCCGTTCATCTACGCACGATTAGTGGAGCAGATCAATGTCATCGTTGGCAGCGTTTTGTTTTTATGGTTTTTGGTATATTTTCTGGAATATCTGGAAGAAGATGTTTTAAAAAAACTTGTCTGGTCTGCTATTTTAGCAGCGCTGGCTATTTCCTTTTTCCCGCATTGCGCTTTTTTAGTTGCTGCAACTTTTCTTGTCCTAGTTATCTCTAATTTTATCAGCAAAAAAGATTGGAAATTAATTTTTAAAACAGCCTTGATATTCGGGGCAATAGTTATATCTTTAAACAGTAATTGGCTTTTTTCTTTTTCCCAAAACCGAGGAGATTTGGCTGTGGTGGAAAATTTTTCCCAAGCTGATTGGAAATCATTCGAAACAAGCTCTATCGGAGGCGATTCGGTTTACACGACAGTCCTAGCCCTGCAGGGGTATTGGGGAGAATATCAAGATCGATTTGTTTCCATTAGGGAAAACCCGCTTTGGAGCCCCGCTTTTCTCTTGATTTTTGCCCTGTCAGTCTTCGGCGCAATCAAATTGTGGAAAAAAGATCCTCATGCGAAACCGCTGATATTCCTGTTTTTTATCGCTTATATTCTGGCTATCGGCATATCGTCGCCGATTACTAAGCCTCTTTCCGTCTTTCTTTATAATTATCTGCCTTTTTATACCGGTTTACGTGAGCCGCAAAAATGGGTGATTGTTTTAGTTTTCGTCTATGCATATTTGGGCGGTTGGGGCATCAAATATCTCTTAGAAACTAAAAAATTTAAGGATTATCGCACAGAAATAGGAATCTTCTGCGCAATTCTCCCGATTATTTTTTCTTTTTCAGCCATCCAGGGCATGCGCGAGCATTTCACGCCGCAAGAGTTTCCCGTAGAGTGGCAAGGGGCCAAAAATTTTCTCAAGGAAAATCCGACTGATGGTAAAATTTTGTTTTTACCCTGGCATTCGTATATGGAATTTAGTTTTGCCGGCAAAAATATTATAAACCCAGCACAGTCTTTTTTTGGGAAAAATATTATTGTGGGCAACAACACCGAATTTGGGCCGGTCTATTCACACTATTCTGATCCGCGAACCCTGGCCATTGAAAAATATATGCCCAGAAAAAATAATCCTTCGGAAAAAATAAACTATGCTGATTTTATTTCTGATATGGAAAAATTCAAAATTCAAAAAATAATTTTGGCCAAAGACGAAGATTGGCAAAAATATGCCTGGCTTGATACTATACAAACAACCAAGGTTTTGGAAAATAATAAGCTAAAAATATACGACCTCCAATGAAAGAAATCAATCTTGAAATTAAACTGCCTGCTTTTTGGGACACATACCTAGCCGGAAAGATAGCTAGAATCATTGTTTCGCTTGCCTGGCTATTTTTCACTGCCTACATCGGGACTGAACATCTTTTCACATTTATAGAAATGCTCGTTTTGGCGTATCTTGGCCTTTCTATAATCTGGAGACTTTCCAGCCGCGTCTCCGCCGTCATTGCTTTATTATTTCTTATTGCTGAGCCATTTTTACTCTATTTTAAAAATGACGCGCTGGCGGAGACTTTCGCCGTATATGCCTTCTATTTTCTAGTTATAACCGTCTTCCAAGAGGTTTTATGGCTTAAACATGAGCAAAAAACCTTGCCCGAACGCCCTGTGGATAACTCACCTGGACACCCCAAAAGAAAGATTGTATAATAAAGATAATATTAACAAAATGTTTGGTCGATTGCATTTTGCAACTAGCTAGTTGAGTTTAATTTGTCAAAAACAAAAAATAATGAAAAGAATTCTAACATTATCCCTCTTGTTTGCTGTAAGCATCGCTATGGTCGCAGGTGTGGCTCTGGCCAATTATGGCGACAAAAACAGCCTTTCCGGTTATGTAAAAGAAAAGGGAACCTTAGCCGGCATTAAGGGTGCTAAAGTCAAAATCTATACTCAGGGCGGCACCAAAAAGGGTTCTGACACGACCAATATAAAAGGAAAGTATTCGATCAAGAAATTGACCGAGAAGAAATATGTAGTTCGAGTGACAGCAAGCGGATGGCATGATCCGAAGAATGTCCAGAAGAACAAGATTTCCAGCACCGTCAAAGTGGATGGAAGCAAAAATAGAAACTTCTATTTTGTAAAATAATTTTCTTATCCAATCCTTACAAAAAACGTCCGCGCGGACGTTTTTTGATATTGACCAAAAAAATAAAAAGGGTCATAATAAGAACATGAACAAAAACAATAAACTGATCAAGCAAAAAGCCATAGTGTTTTCGATAATCATAATCTTGGTCGCGGGAGGATATTTTTTATATCAATATTATCAAAAAAAGACAGCGGCTGAATTTGCGGTTGAGGAAAAAATATCCGAGTTTGAGAATAAGATTCCATTGCAATGCGAAAATGGAGAATGGACTGAATTTCCGGATTACGCGCAAGCTGGAAACTTTCCAGAATTCAAAGGCAACGCAACCCTAAAAATGAAAGATGCCGAAAATTTTACTGACGCAGATGGCGCAGACTTCTTTACTACAGATGAAAATTATTCGCTGGCTTTTTTCGCCGACAAAGCCGTCCGCATCGAGGGCTTGAATATCAGCTCAAGCAGCAAAAAAGAGATTTATGTCAAGCGGATCAAGTGCGTAGGTAAAGAAGCAGATCCGGAAATCCAATCACAAAGGCAAAACCTGATGAAATATTTGAGCGCCAACATCAACTCGCTGGCTCTCGAAAAAAGCGCCGTTGATGCGTGGCAAATCAATACTTTCTATTTTGTGAATGACAATGATATTTATGTGGAATATGAATCGCTGGGCTCTGTCGGCGGCGACGAACCCTATGACGGCCGTCTTTGGCTGATCCGGGCAACCAAACTGGAACGGACAATACCTGCCATCGAAACATTGGCCTATATACGAGAAGACGCGAAAGATCCAAGCAAAAACATCTTGAAACAGGGGACTGACTTATATAAAGACGCCACTGGCATGGCCGTTTATGAGCTTAATGACGATGCCACCAGATGGGTTATGCAATAATAAATAAAAAAACACATATGCCTAATAAAACTGTCAAAGTTTCCATAAAACCGCTGAAGATATTCTTCATATTTTTGATCGCTGTTGTTGCTTCGGGAATTGTTTATTTTACGAAATCAAATTTGAAAAAATCTTCTACGACCATCCGCAATGAGAACAAGATTGCGCAGGAACAGGAAATCGTCATGCCGTTAGAAACCGGCGTGGCTGATTCTGGCCTTGAAAACACTTCTACTGTTGTTTCCGGACTGAACGCAAAGGTAATTTTCGACAGCTTTGAAGAAATTGACGGCAACAGCAGCCTAAAAGCAACTTTTCTGGAAAATCCATCTGCTTCAATAAAAATAAGCGACTATTTCAACAACATCGAGCCGGAAAAGTTCTATCGCTTGAGTTTTTTAGCAAAAACTTCCGCTAACAAAGAAATCGGTGTGTCTCTGCTGGGGGATGGCGATACCCAGAATTTGGGACAGCTAAAAATGCCGGGCAACAAAGGAGTGCGGTATTATGAGTTCAATTTTCAAGCGCAAAACAGCGCCCAAGATCTGGCACTGACATCCGGCGACAACACGCGAGCCGACATCTGGCTGGATGACTTTATGCTGGAATCATTGGATGTGAACTCCCCGGAAGAATTGCAAAATTTGAAACCGACGATTTTTGGCGATACCTCCTGGAAAAATACCGACCAATCACAAACCGAAGATGAAAAGAATTCAGAAGATCTTTTGTCCAGAGCGGGAAACAAAATTGGACAAATTTTCCAACCATCCCAACCGCTTATTTCCGGTGCTGCCTTCAAAATTCAAAAAGTGGGAACTGGCGGAAAGGGAAACTATCAAATCCAATTGCGCGAATATGACCAAAATCTGGGAATAATTTCAGACAAAATACTAGCCTCGCGAAATATTTACGATGATTATCCACCCTCGATTGCTGATGAAATAAAAGAGAAGGAGCAAAACATTCGTGAAAATTTCGCAAAAAATGAGGATGACATCCGAAAAGGCAGAATTTCTGACGATTCAGCATCCGATCAGTACCCATCGAGTTTTACTCAAGAACAAATTGACGGTGCCAAGGCCCAAAAACGCCAAGAAAAAATGGAAATTGCCATTGAGGACATGAAAGAATCCTATAACCAGCCCTATGAATTGGAGATCCCGATTGCGGCTAAAATAGACACCAACAAAAAATATTGGATCGGCATCGATACGGCTGGTGTTAAAGTTGACAAGAACAATTACATTAAAATTTTTTATAACAGCAAGCTTACTAGCGCGGAGGCTGAATCAAGCTTTATCAGCGACAAGGCAAGTACTTGGCAAGAATTTTACACATTGTGGTTTAAAACTTTTTATCCCGTGCACGCCCAAACACAAGGAGAGATTATTCTCAGCGGTGCCTCAATCTCAGATTTTGGCAATGGGAAACTTTTATATCGTTATCAATTTAATGACCAGGATTATGAATCCATTTCCGGGTTTCCCGACCGGAGAATTTATGACATGTATTCAGGGAATTTTGACAGCTCTGATACTTATGGAAACTATAGATTTTCCAAAGATAATGATTACGCGATATATAAGTTTAATACACTGTACCCATCCGAAAAAATAATCATTCGAGAAGGATCTTTCCACCAGGGTCTCGCCATTGAATTTTCAACCGATGGCGAAAATTGGGAAGAGGTATATTCGGAAAATCCAGCGGAAAATAACCAAAAAATTAACCCGATTGCAATCTATCTTGAAAGTAAGAGCTCCTCATTTTATTTAAAAATAAGGCCGGCTGGAAATAATTGTATTTTATTAGATCTTTCGCTAGAGGCAGAATTGGCCTCAAATTAAGGAAATTTAGCCAGAATTAAATCTTTGACTATTTCGGCTAAATTTTATAAAATAATAGGGTAATATCTTGAAGAATAATTTTCACCCTGTTAAATAATCCGCCACAGCGGATTAAGATTTGAGAGAAAACAGGTGAATTTGCAGGGTTAATACTAACTATTAAAAAATAGGTTTGTTTCTACAAAAAAATAGAATCAAATCTTATTTAACAGGGTAAATGGAAAATAAGCCTTATCTTTCAATTGTGGTGCCAATTTATAACGAAGAGGGGAATGTCCGGGAATTGCACCGCCAAATCAAAGAAGCCTGCCAAAAAATCGGTAAGCCCTTCGAGATTGTTTTTGTGGATGACGGCTCAAAAGACGCAACCGTCAAAAATTGCGAGGGTTTGAGCCCGCTTAAACTTATCAAATTCCGCAAAAATTTCGGACAGACAGCCGCTTTTGACGCCGGCTTTAAAAACGCTACTGGCGAATTGATTGTCACTATGGACGGTGATCTGCAAAACGATCCGGCAGACATCCCTCTGCTTTTGGCCGAAATGCAGAAAGGTTTTGACATTGTCGCCGGTTGGCGCTGGAAAAGAAAAGACTCTTTCAACAAAAAATTCTTTTCCCGCACCGCTAATCTTTTGCGCAAATTTTTTATCGCGGATACGATTCATGATTCCGGTTGCAGTTTGAAGGTTTTTAAAAGCGAATGTTTCGTCGATGTCGATCTTTTCGGCGAGATGCATCGCTTCATCCCAGCCATTTTGGAGTTACAGGGCTACAAAGTCGGCGAAGTAAAGGTCAGCCATCACCCCAGGATCCATGGCAAGACCAAATATAATTGGAAAAGATCCATTAAGGGCTTGGTGGACATGATTTCTATCTGGTTCTGGCGAAAATACGCCAACCGCCCGCTTCATCTTTTTGGGGGAACCGGTATTATCTTTTCATTATTAGGCGTAATCATTTTAGTCTGGATGATCATTGAAAAAATATTGGGCGCTTCCATCGCGGAAAAAATTTGGCCGTTGATCGGGGTGTTTTTGGTCCTGGTCGGCATCCAGCTTTTTGTTTTTGGACTGCTCGCGGACATTATGATCAAAAATTATTACAAAAACAGGCATTCGATGAACTATTCAATCAAAGAAATTACAGAATCGTAATAATAGGAGTTTATCCCGCATCCAATTCCAACAAAGTTTAGATGTTATGATTAACTTTGCTTGTGAAGTCGCCTGCGGCTAAGTTGTATCTAAAAATTTAATTATAACAGCGAATTGGTGCGGGATGCTCATTTTTATTTCCACTCGCACAGCTCGCGGATAAAAATGGCATGAAAATAGGAGTTATTGGGATTGGGTTTGTTGGCTTGCCTCTGGCAGCCGCTTTTGCCGATATGGGCAATACGATTTATTGTCTCGACACCGACGCAAAAAAAATAGAGGGGCTGAAAAACGGTATTATGCCTATCAACGAGCCTGGCCTGGAACCCTTGGTGAAAAAGGGCATGGAACATAAGTTGCTTCATTTCACAACTGATTATGACGAAACACTAGCGAATAGCGAGATTATTTTTATCGCTGTCGGCACGCCTCCGGGAGATGACGGCAGCGCGGATTTGAGCTACGTTAAGGCCGTCGCCAAAGAGATCGGCAGTCGCATGACAAAACCGCTGATTATCGCGGACAAATCAACGGTGCCGGTGGGAACCGCTGAAGTAGTCAAGGGAATTATCCAGGAAGAACTCACCAAACGAAATCTCAATCTGGAATTTCATGTTGTCAGCAATCCGGAATTTATGGCCGAAGGCCGAGCTATGAAAGATATGCTGGAGCCCAGTCGAATCGTTGTCGGCACCGACAATGAAGAAGTGGCGGAAAAACTGCATAAATTATATAAACCCTTTATGATGCGCGAAGACCGGTTCCATAGCATGGGCGTACGCGACGCGGAACTGACCAAATATACCGGCAATACCAATCTGGCGATGAAAATTTCTTTTATCAATACGATTGCCGGAATTTGCGACTTGATCGGCTCGGATGTGGAAAAAGTCGCCGAAGGAATCGGCAGTGACCCGCGCATCGGCACGAGCTTCTTGCATCCCAGTTGCGGATACGGCGGCAGTTGTTTTCCAAAAGATGTGAAGGCGCTGGTAGCTTTCGCCAAGAAAGTCGGTTTGCCTGCGCCCTATGTTCAACTTCTGAACGCTATCGAAGAGGTCAATAATTTTCAAAAAACCATTATTCCGAGAAAAATTATCGCCAAATTTGGCAACGACTTATCTGGTATGAAATTTGCTCTCTGGGGTTTGGCTTTCAAAGCCAACACGAACGACATGCGCGAATCAGCCAGCATCAAGATCGTCAACGAACTCACCAAAAGGGGTGCAACTGTTTTGGCTTATGATCCTTTGGCCGTTTCTGAATCACGAGAAGTTTATCTTAAAGACAATGACAAAATAATTTATGAGGAACACGATAAATACAAAATTTTGGAAGGCTGCGGCGCGCTAATCATCGGCACTGAGACCAAAGAATACCGCGCGATTGATATTGAAAGAGCCAAATCAATACTTAAAAATCCGATTATCTTTGATGGCCGAAATCTTTTTGATATTGAAATGTTAAAAAGCGCCGGTTTTGAATATTACGGCATCGGCAGGGGAGACAAGATCGAATATCAGAAAATTGAACTTTAAAAATGGCTGAAGAGAGCGGTTTTATCCGCTCTTTTTTCTTTTCATCCAGACAAAATTTTGCTATAATCAATCTATGAAAGTCTTATTTCTCAATTATGAATACCCGCCAATCGGCTCGGGCGCGGCAAACGCGACTTTTTGTATTTTACACGAGTATGCCCAAATACCCGAATTAGAAGTTGACTTAATCACATCTTCAGCTTCAGGAGAATACGTTCAGGAGGAACTTGGCAAAAACATCAAAATCCATCGTCTGCCAGTGGGCAAAAACGCGGATAATTTGCATTTGCAGACCAGAAAAAATTTGATTCTTTACTCGATAAAGTCATATTTTTTCGCCCGAAAATTGATCAAAAAAGCTAAGCAAAGCGGACAAGCGTATGAATTGACCCATTCTTTTTTCACAGTACCTTGTGGCTTCGTTTCTATGCTTTTAAAATTTGAATTTGGACTTCCGTATATTGTATCCCTCCGCGGTTCAGATGTGCCGGGCTACAGTGACCGCTTTGTTTTTATTTATAAATTTATCACGCCGATAATAAAACTTGTCTGGAAAAAATCTTCTTTTGTTATTGCAAACAGCCAGGGATTGAAAGATTTGGCACTAGAATCAAGAACAAAAAAGGAAATTGGTATAATTTTCAATGGCGTGGAAATAGATCGATTTAAACCGGATGAAAATTTGAGAAATAAAGAAAAGTTTATTATCACCGTTGGCGCGTCACGCATCACTCATCGGAAGGGCTTCAACTATCTGATTGAAGCGATTGCGATGTTATCGCCAAAATATCCAAATATCTATGCAAAAATAATGGGCGAGGGAAATGCCAAAGAAGAACTGGAGCAACTAGTGAAAAAACTTAAACTCGATGAAAAAATAGAATTTTTGGGCCGCATACCGCGTGAAAATCTCGCTCCATTTTACCAGGAAGCTGATCTTTTTGTTTTGCCCTCTCTCAACGAAGGCATGAGCAACGCCATGCTGGAAGCGTTATCTTCTGGCCTACCTTTGCTTTCGACAAACACCGGCGGCGCGGATGAATTGCTGAAAGATGGCTCTAATGGATTTATTATAAAAATGAAAGATGCCTCAGATATCGCCGAAAAAATTGAAAAAATAATCGCCAACAAAAATTTACAGGATTCCATGGGAAAAGCCAGCAGAGAATTAGCGGAAACTATGAGCTGGCAAAAAGTAGCGCAGCAATATTTCGATTTATATAAACAAACAATCAATCATGCATAAGTATTTGAAATTTTTTCTGAAACTGGCCGTCAGCCTCGGCTTTGTTGCTTGGATAATTCTCAAGACCGACTGGGCCCAAGTTTTGCAATATCTGAGTGAAATTGATCTCTGGAAGCTGGTAGTGTATGTTCTGCTTATTGTTTTTGGAATTGCTATTTCGGCTCATAAATGGAGACTGCTGGCTAATTTCAAAAATATCTCCAGACATAGTTTTCGGGATTTTTACCAATTTTATCTTACGGGCACTTTTATTAATAATTTTATGCCCTCATTCATCGGCGGTGACACATTTCGTGCTTATCAAATCGGCCACGCTGAAAAAAAATATATAGAGTCTGCTTCATCAGTCGTCGCTGACCGTATCACTGGCTTTGTCGCCATGACAATTTTGGCTTTGCTTTTCGGCCTTCTAAACCTTCAGCAAACACTCGACAATAAATTGCTTTTGCTTATTTATTCGATTCTGCTGCTTTCTTTTCTTTTGGATATCCTAATCGCCAAAACCAGAGACTGGCGGTTGTGGAAAAAATTTCTAGCGCTTCTTCCACAAAAAATTGCGCGCTTCATAACAGAACTGCAGGACTATAGCCGGGACTCCGGAATTCTCACCAAAACTATTTTTTGGGGCATGATTTTTCAATTTGTCGGCGTGGCACTGGCTAATCTAGTGCTTTTTTGGGCGCTGGATATTCAAATTAGTCTTTTAAATTATTTTTCCGTTATCTTTTTAATCAGTCTCATTTCTTCCATCCCGATCAGTATTAATAATATCGGCCTTAAGGAGTGGGCTTATGTCACTTTTTTTGGGATTTATGGGCTTGAAAGCTCAGCTTTGGTGACAATCGCCATCTTGAGCCGATTTATTCAGATGGTTATCAGTTTTTTGGCACTACCAGCCTATCTGAAAACAAAAAAATGAATTTATTTGGAATAATCCGTGAAAAAAAGAAAGTTTTTGTTCTGCTCCTGGCAATCATCGCGCTGGGAATTTTTTTGCGGACCTATCACTACAGCGACTTGCTACGTTTCGGCAAAGATCAGGCGCGTGACGCATCCATCGTTCACAACATTATTGAAAAAAAAGAGCCCTTGCCGCTTCTGGGGCCAAAAGCTGGCGGCACTGATTTTCAAATGGGTCCCGTTTTTTATTATTTCCAGTACGCGTCCGCTTCAATTTTTGGCGCCACACCGGACAAAATGGCTTATCCAGATTTGTTATTTTCCATCCTGACAATACCTCTATTGTTTCTGTTTTTGCGGAAATATCTAAACACTAATATCTCGCTTGCACTCACGGCCTTGTTTGCCGTCTCTTTTTTCGCCGTACAAAACGGACGCTTTGCCTGGAACCCAAATTCCTTGCCGTTTTTTTCCCTGCTTTTCTTGTATGCTTTTTTGCAGCTAGCTGAAACCGCGAAAAACAAAAAATTATGGTGGTCTCTTATTTTGGGTTTTGCTCTGGGTATCGGCGCGCAACTGCATACGCTCTTTATTTTGATCGCCTCAGTTATTTTTATTCTTTTTTGCGCCTACCTGATCCGCAAAAAAAATTTGAAAATAAAATGGGCTGTTTTAGTGATCGCCGTTGCGCTTTTGTTCAATATTCCTCAAATTATTTCTGAAATCCAAACAAAAGGCTCCAATACAAAAGCTTTTTTCCAGGGCATCACTCAAAAAACAACCTTCAAGCATCCTTTTCCAAAAAACATCATGTATGACGGCGCCTGGCATCTCCAGGCTAACACCTTATTTGTCGCTCCGATAGGCGACGATACTAGTCTGCATATTACAAGTCTAGCGGATTCTTTTAAGGACAACGAGAAGGGAATTGCGGGAATAACAAAATATTTGCCGGATTTACTGCGAATTGTTTTTGGTATCGCTTTAACTTTGGGCGGATATTTTTTACTTGGATTCTATCTAAAAAAAGAAAAGGATGTCTCAAAAAAAATGTTTTTGCAATTATTATCCTTGTATATCGCAGCTGCTTTTTTTGTTATGATCCCGCTTTCTTTTGTGCTTGAGCTCCGCTATTTTTTAATCGTTCAGTTTGTTCCGTTTTTGCTGCTGGGGCTACTGATAAAATTTTTCCGCGAAAAATACGGTCAAACGGGGCTGCGTCTTTCATTAATAGTGATCTTGTTATTATGCGGATTGAATATTTATAAAGTCGCCAGCGAATTCAATTCTTTTTTAAACAGAGACGGCGACGTCGGCATTGCCATCTGGAGCGAAGAAAAATTTGCTGGAGAATTTATCCTGGCGCATACGCAACCCGAGCAAGATGTGCACATGGTTTTTGAACCAGCCGAAGCGGATAAGTTCATCCGACCACTAGCCTATTTTGATGAAAATATTGACGCGCCTCTGGAACACAATGACGATACACCATTAGAAGACAGCAATGTCGCTTATTTTTCCCTTATTTTGGATGGACGGAAGGGGAAGGATACATTTAAACGCAACCTAAAAAAATCAGATTTATATATTATTTCGGATTCTGCCACCTATGGACGATTGGCTATATACAAACTTGAATTGAAAGAAAAGTAAAAAATACTTTAGTAATTGATATTTTGGCTGTTACTGACAGAAAAGATTGGCGGTTTTTTTACGCCTTCAATTTCCATTTGGTCAAAATTGACATCCTGGGAATATTTGACCGAAATTCCTTTCTCGGCTGTGGCTGTGAGATTGGAAATATTTACGTTTGATATTAAGCTCGATTCTAGCCCCTCCAACTCTACAGCATACTTTGTTTTCCCGACCGAAATGCCGTCAAAATAAAAATTCTTAAATACCGGAGCTTTCCCGCCCTCTGAGTTCAGGGTAGAGGCTGGATAAGTTAGATCAAGCTTTAGGGCGGTATTTGTCACATCGCCCATCGTGATATTTTTTGCCCAAACATTTTCCACAAAACCTCCCCGATTTTTGACTGATTTGGCGCGTATGCCCTGATCAACGCCGTTGAGCCTTAAATTTTCCAAAAGAACATTACGTACCCCGCCCGACATCTCACTGCCGATTGCGATAGCGCTGTGTCCGCCTTCAATAGCACAATTACGAATAACGATATTTTCCGATGGTCGATTAACTCGCCAGCCATCTTCATTTAGGCCAGATTTGATGGAAATGGTATCATCACTGGACAATAGGCGGGAATTTTCAACCAAAATATTCTTGGAAGAATCAATCACTACGCCGTCGGAATTGAAACCCAGCGTATCCACATCAAGATTACGCAAGACCACGTTTTCCGAATATATCAGATGGATCGTCCAGCGCGGGCTATTAGTTATGGAATATCCTTCCAGCCGGACATTTTTGCAGTTTACAAATTGGACAAATGATGGACGCAAAGCGTCTTCGGAAGTTCCAAAAATCCTTTTTTCAACCGGCAGATTATCTTTTACCATTTTGTTCAACTTTTCCAACGCCGGTTTTTCTCCTTTTTTCCAAGTCTGCCAAAGTTGCCCCTGACCATTTAATTTGCCCCGTCCGGTAATAGCGACATTTTCTGCGCCATTCGCGTAGATAAATGGGGAGTAATTGTACAATTCGATGCCTTCAATCCGCGTAAAGACTGCCGGCAAATAATCTTTGGGATTAGCGCTGAAAATTATCTCTGCGTCCTTGTCTAAATCCAAATCGATATTGCTCGCGAGATGGATTGCGCCAGTCAGCCATTTGCCGGCGGGAATAACAACCTTACCGCCGCCCTTTTGAACGCAATCCTGGATGGATTTTTTGATTGCTTCAGTATTGGAAGTTATGCCATCGGAAATAGCTCCGTAGTCAGAGATATTGCAAACATTAGGAGGAAAATCGAAATTTTGCATCTCACTCAAAACAAAAGGGATTGCTTTGCCAGCCAGCTGATTTTTTTTAGATTTGTGTAAAAGAAAAATGGCCGCCGAAATAAAGATCAGCAACAACAAAACTGCAACTAAATACTTGGCTATTTTCCCCATATTTTAACTTATTATAGCTTTTTTTAGAGGATCAGAGAAGCGCCTATCTTTTATTGCAAAAAGAGCTAAATTCGAGTATAATAAAAGGCATTGGAATCCAAAAAATCACACTAATTATCGCCATGATTTTACTAAAAAATTGCCGCTTTCTTAATAATTTTTACCAAAAAATTGCCAAACGCAAAAATCTGTTGGTTGAATCTCTGCTTTGTTTTGCGCTTTTGATTTACTTTATTTTTGGATTTCACCATCTATCCAATTTTATTTCGGCCGATGAGCATTTTTGGCTGCCAAATTCTGGGACCGAGCGCATTGAGGATTATTGGACCGCCATCAAAAAAGGTGATTGGAAAGACACTCGCATCAACGACAAGCCCGGCATCACTCTGGCGTACACCTCGGGCATAGCCATGCTATTTGATGATGCTAAAGGCCAAATCATAGACAGCGACGGAAACTTCAAGCGATATGATCCGGCTCGGACAAAAACGATAAATTTTTTGTATCGGTTACCAATTCTTCTCATCAGCGGCTTCTTCTCTTTTTTCTTTTTTTGGATCATCCGACGCATAACCGGGAACGAGTGGATCGCCTTATTTTCCGCCACCGGCATCCTGCTTTCACCTATTCTTTTAGGAATTTCCCAGATCGTCAATCCTGATTCTCTCTTTTGGATTTTCGGATCAGCCTCGTTTTTTTCTTTTTATGCATTTTTGCAGACGCAAGAAAAAAAGTTTATTCTTCTTGCTTCTGTTTTTTTTGGTTTGGCAATGGCCAGTAAATATGTCAGCATAATTTTTATTCCCTTCTTTCTTTTCGCTATCTTCGCCTATTATTTTTTCGAATTTGAAAAATGGCAAAGCACTCCGCAAGAACTTAAAAAAATCGCCATCCGCATTGGCTTGGCGTATTTCGCTATCATTTTATCGGGCTTTTTGATTTTTGCCCTTATGATGCCAGCTTCCTTCGTAGAACCGAAGATTTTTTATCTCGGAACGATTGGCTTCCCCGGCATGGAAATGATTTTTTGGCTGGCCATGGCTATAAACGCCCTTGTTCTTCTGGATGCGTGGATATTCAAAAGCCGCGGCCTTCATTTTTCGCTCAAAAAATTACAACCGCTGCAAAAAATCGCGCCGAAACTACTTTATTTAATCCTGCTTGGAACGTTCTTTTTTGTGCTGGTCAATTGGCTAACGCGCAACAGCTTTATTGATTTGTCCGACATATCTTTTGATATGAAGCGCAAAGACGCATTCAGCGAGCTCGCATTTTACAAGCGCTATTTCATGGAATTTGTGCCTTTGGTTTTTTCCCTGACCCCGATCGCTCTTTGCACGCTTTTGTTTGGATGGATAAAAGCATTCTTTGCCAAAGGAAAAACCAACACTTTCGTTTTTACATTATCCGTGTTTTTTCTGATTTTTTATGCGGCTGTCATCGAACAAGGACTCTTGGTCACAGTGCGTTATAGCATCATTCTTTTTCCACTAGCGCTGGTGCTTGGAGCAACCGCGCTAAATGATTTTTTTTCCGCCAAATCACAAGAAGAAAATAAGAAAGCCTTTGTGGTTTTTATTTTTGCCTTTATCGGCATTACTGTTCTCTTCGCTTCGTCTACGATCCAGCAGAGTTATTTCACCGGTGCCCTGAAAACTGTTTACCTTGACCGCGTTTATCAAAATTGGTATTTCATCCCGCTTTTCCTTTTGCTTGTGGGAGGATTGGCAAGGGCGGCTTACGCTTATCTGCCATGGCAAAAAATTTTCCAAATTCCCAAAATTGGGATTTTTATCATATTGATCGCCCTAAATTCACTGAGTATTTTTCTGATATCTCCATTTTATTTCAGCTACACTAATGACCTTTTACCAAAAAATTATATTATCAGCGGCGCTTGGGGCTATGGGGGATATGAAGCCGCCGAATATCTGAATGATCTGCCGAATGCCCGGAATCTGACAATCTGGACCGATGTTTACGGAGTGTGTGAATTTTTTTCCGGTAAATGCATCCACAAATCCAAGATAAACACCAGCAAATACACGATTGATTATTATTTTCGGTCTTTGCAGGCGACTATTCCGCTGAATTTTCCGCATCCGATGGAAAAACATTCTATCTGGTCAATCTATATCGATGACAGACCAGAAAGTTTTGTGAAATTATACAAAGCTAAACCGTTAAATTCATCGTCAACCGACGATAATAGTGATGGCACTTCTCAATGACAATTTAAAATCTCCCGAAGATTTTTTCAAGCGGAATAAATTTTGGGCGCTGCTGCTTTTGCCGCTGGCGATATATTTCTATTTTGGATTGCAACACCTCGCCCAATTCGAAACTGCCGACGAACACTATTGGATCTATAGCAACACCAATAATAATAATTACTGGGACAACAATAACGGGCGGATCGAACAATATTGGAGCGCGCTCGCTTCCGGCAACTGGAAAAAAACCCGCATCAATGACAAACCCGGCATAACTTTGGCGTATGTTTCCGGTATCGGTTCGTGGCTAAAGACAAATCTGGAGAAGGGGATTGTTTCTGGGGCCATCGCTCCGATGTCGAAAATCGACAAAGCGGAAAGGATAAATTTTTATTTTCGTTTTCCACTCTTGATTTTTAATGGACTTTTTTCGCTGGTTCTTTTCTTTTTAGTTAAAAAGCTGACAAAAAATGATTGGATCGCGCTTATAACCGCGACACTGATTTTGCTCTCTCCCATACTTCTGGGAATTTCGCAAATTATCAACCCGGATTCCTTATTGTGGGTATTCAGCTTCGCCGCAATTTTGACTTATCTTATCCATCTCAAAGAAAATAGCCTGCGATATGCCTTATGGGCATCCCTGTTCTTGGGGTTATCTCTTCTCTCTAAATATTCTTCCATAATTTTATTTCCATTTTTCTTCGCCGTCATGCTGGCCTACCTCATTGAAAATTTTAAATCTTGGGGCAAACAAACGATTGCTCGAAAAATTCGCCGCTACGCGTTCACATATTTTTTAATTATTGCCGGAGCCTTGTTTATTTATGCTGTTTTGCTTCCCGATAATCTGGTAGAATTCCGCCATTTTATGAAGGGCAGTCTTGGCTTTAAGGGTATGCAGACTTTTTTTCTGGCATTGATTGGATGTAATCTGCTTATTTTGCTCGACGCCCATTTTTTTCAGAGCAAGACCATGCGATGGGTCGCAAATACAATATCGCCCCTGGAAAAATACTTTAAGCTGGCTATTTTTACGATTTTGCCCATCCTTTTTATTGTTATTATTTTCAACACGCTTATCGAAAAAGACCAGCTCGGACTTTTCATAACGCCTTTTGACGCATCTCTCAAGTCCATTTTTTCCCAGCTGCCTGACTGGAAAATCATTCTCAAGCAATTTTTGCCATTGATATTCTCTCTTTCGCCGATGGTCGTTTTATTTTTACTGTATGCCTGGATCAGAAACTGGCGTAAAAGTGACGAATTCCAATGGATCATATTTGTCTTTTCATTTTTCATCCTTGTGCTCGTTGCTGCCTCTATGCAACAAAAAATAATGCTCATCGTGCGCTATAGTATCATGTTGTATCCTCTAGTTTTCACTATGGCGGCTATCGGGATTTATCAATTTTTTATGTTAGATAAAAAAAGCAATGCCTTTAAAACGGTTATTTTCACCGGGATAATTTTAATCAGTATCATAAGTCTTTGGCAAATCAAACCATTTTATTTTAACTACACCAGCAGATTGTTGCCCCAACAATATCTCACAACAGACGCCTGGGGCTACGGCGGATATGAGGCGGCTGAGTATTTGAATAGTTTGCCCGACGCCCAAAATATGCGTATTTGGTCTGATTACAACGGGGTTTGCCTTTTTTTCAACGGAAAATGCGAAGCAAATAATTTAACCATGAAAAACATCCGTAAAAAATCAGAATCAGCGCCGCGCTTCGATTATTTCGTTTCCGACCGCCGGGGCAGCATTTTGAGCCATAATTTATGGGAAAGCCTGCCCGAACAATATGGCAGCCAATTGATCCAAGAATCAAATATTGGCGGGCGGGCGGGAAATTTTATTCGAATTTATAAGAATAATTTAATCCAATCAAATGGAAACTAAAACAGAAGAAGCTAAAATGAAAGAAACCGAGCCGAAAGAAACCGAAAAGAAAAGGGCTGAAATAAAAAAAGACAAATCCTCTTGGTTTTTAGCCTTGCTTATCATCCCGCTAGTGCTTTATTTCAATTTCGGTTTGCGGCATCTGACGCAATTTGAAACAGCGGATGAGCATTTGTGGATATCAGATTTATACACTGGACGGATTCAGAGCTATTGGAACGCCATGGCTTCCGAAAATTGGAAAGGCACCCGCATCAATGATAAACCCGGTATAACCTTAGCGTATGTTGCCGGCATCGGAACCTGGTTTGAAAACAATGTCCAGGACAAAATCGTCAAAAAAGCCAATTTGACCATAACCTATAATCCTGAGAAAACAACTGAAACCTTCTACATCTACCGCAAGCCCCAGGTCGTTTTCACAGGCTTGATGGGAATTTTCTTCTGCTTAGCTTTATGGCGTCTAACTCGAAAAGTCTGGTTGGCCTTGGCCGGGGCCTCTCTGGTTTTGCTTTCTCCGATCCTTATCGGCATCTCGCAAATCATTAACCCAGACGCAATGTTGTGGATCTTTTCTTCCGCCAGCCTGCTTTCTTTTTTCGTATTTTTGAAAGAAACAAGATTTATTGATGCCTTTTTGGCCGCTTTTTTCCTCGGGTTATCACTTCTTTCAAAATACGTGGCACTCATATTTTTTCCATTTTTTCTAGTCATGCTTTTGGCCTATTTGCTGTTTTATTACACCGAATTGATCGAGCAGAAAACTTTGCTACGCAAAACAATTGAAATCACCTTGGGTTATATATTTATTATCGCCGGCAGCATCGGGCTGTTCGCGCTTGGCATGCCGGCAGCCATCGTCAATACCAGTATTATTTACAAATCGATTTTTGAATTCGGCGGCATGCAAAATATCCTTCTGATCTGTGCTGGAGTAAATCTCGTTCTTTTTTTGGACGCAGCGCTTTTGAAATCTTTTATCGCGAAATTTTTACTCAAATACCTCCAATTTCTAAAAATTGTCCTGCCAAAAATTTTGTATTTAGCTATGCTTGTTTTAGCCGCGGCCACTATCGCTAATTGGTCATTTATGAATAATTTTCTGCATACCCCAATTCTTGAGGTCGGCGGAGGTAAGCGGCCGATCATCCTCACTTTTCCTTTCTATCAGCAAATGGTTCTACAGGCTAAACCGTTGTTTTTTTCCATCACACCGATCGCTTTGTTTCTAATATTTTTTCTCTGGGCAAAATCAATCTTCCGCCGGAGCAGTTTTGATTATATTGTTTTTATCCTTTCACTTTTCTTTCTAGTCTTCTTTTACACGGTCACTCAGCAAGCCCTTTTGGTAAATGTCCGCTATTCCGTTGTTCTTTATCCTTTTGCGTTAACCTTGGCGGCCATCGGTTTTTATGAGATAATTAAGAACCTCAAGCATTATTATTCACTAGCCTTGTTTTTGCTCCTGCTCGGCGCTAGCTATCTCAGTGTTTCCAAAATACAACCGTTCTACTTCAACTACTCGAATGATTTACTGCCAAAGAATTCCATAATTACGACTGCCTGGGGCTATGGCGGATACGAGGCGATTAATTATATAAAGTCTCAAGGTGACCCCAAAAATATGAAGATTTGGGCAAACTATTATGGGGCCTGTCCGTTTTTTGCCGGTAAATGCGCCGTTGAGGGTTCAACCAAGTGGATGAAAGAGAGTGAAATTTTGAATATTGATTATGTAATTCTCAGCCAAGACGGACTTAGCAAAAACAAAAAAGGACTGCAGGCTATCAATGAGATATTTCCAACTGACAACCCGGTTTGGGAACTAGTTATCGACGGCCGACCGGACAATTTTGTCAAAGTATATAAAAATCCTTTAAAACAAACTACTTATGAAAACAATTGATCTGCAAAAATTTTTAAATTGGTCCAAATCAAAAAACGTGGTTATCGTGATTCTGCTCATCATTGTTTTCTTGGGCGGCATTTTGCGCCTTTATCACCTGGGCGCCAATCCATTGGTAGCCGATGAATTTTTGGATATGAACTCGTCTTATGGTTATTTTAAAACTCATATCTGGCAAGCCTGGGATTTCAACATGGATGCTCCAAGTAATATCGATGTTTATGCCGCCAGAGACGAACGGGCTTGGCCGTATAAATGGCAGGTGGCTCAGCTTTTTCGATTTTTTCCATCCACGGAAGCCGCCGCCCGCAGCTTGAGCGTCATCTGGGGGCTAATTTCTGTTTTTGCCGTGTATTGGGCGGCAAAATCTTTTACCAAAAAGAAATCCATCGGCCTCTTGGGCGCTTTTTTATTCGCGGTGAGCGCTACTGCCATTGCTTTTGACCGAAAACTGCGCATGTATGCGATGTTTTATCCCATGTTTCTCTTGATGTCTCTTTTTCTTTTCCAGTTTTTAGAAGCCGATTATCACGGCAAAATCAGACTGGTTAAGTTTTTTTATGATAAGTTCAAAATAAACGTTCTTTTCCTAGTCCCATTCTTGGTCACAGCGCTTATTGGCATTTCCATCCAGCTTTTAAGCGTAAATATTCTGCCGGTTTTTCTAGTATATATTTTGATTCAAGCCATAATTTCAGCGCGCCGGAAAGATTACGTCAACAAATATTCAATAATCCTGGGTCTTTCAATTATCGCGGCAATCGCCGCTTTCATCACTGTTCCCCAGATAATTGTTTATTATTCCGGCGTTCTTAAATTTTTCATAAACAACCATGGCTATCTCACGGACATATTAAGAGACTACAGCAATTATCCGCTGGCGATTATTCTTTTGATCTCGGGAATTTATTTTTTGAGACAGCAAAAGTTATCCAGAGAATCATGGTGGCTTTCTCTTTCATTTTTTGTGCCGCTTTTAATGGCCGCCTTTATGTGGCAAAGGACGCAGGGCATCCAATATGTTTTTTTCTTGCAATCTTTTCTGATAATTTTAATCGCAACCGGTATTTATTTTTGGGCCCTATATTTGCGAAATCGCTTGGTTAAATTTCCTCAAAAAGCCTTCTATACAGTGATTATTTTGGCTTTGCTAATCCTGCCTGATTATGGTTATTTTTTCCGCAACGACACCACTTATCAGCGGGGCAATAACCAGATTGCTGATTATCGCAAAGTTTTTAAATACGTGAAGAAAAATCTGAAACCGGGCGATGTTCTTCTAACTAGAAATTTTAGAAATTATTATTTCAGCGGGGCAAAAGTCAAAGTTTTTGATTTTGGGGGAGAGAGAGCCACGCATGATTTATCCGTTGCTGACATCCAGCAAATACAAAATCAAAATCCGCACGGCTGGGTAGTGCTTTTTGACAATGACGAAGATTTTATAAATAAAGAAGCAATAAATTATATCAAACAAAACTTCACCCAGGTTGATAATTCCCAAGTCAGGGGAGCAAGCGACGCTTATACTTGGTAAAAACAATATTATTTTAAAAAGGCCTGGTTACACCAGGTCTTTCTTTTCTTTCATTCTAACAATGCTGCGGATGATATCAAGGTCGCTTTCCTTAATTTCTTTTAAAAGATAAAGAACGCAGAAATAAACCAGGATCAGAAGAGTACTCCAAGCGAAAAAGATTAGATTTTGTGAAGTTAGGTACAAAGACAAAATATAGATAAAAGATCCGGCTAGGGCCATTTTGAGAAGACTTATAGCGTTTAAAATGCCCTCAAAATAGCGATGGCTGTACGCAACTGCAATCAACATCACAACTAAGGAAGTGATGGATGTAGCAATAGCTGAGCCCACGATGCCATATTTTTTAATTAAGATATAATTCAGAATTGCGTTCAAGAACATGCCCCCGCAAGCAATCCACATCGGAACTCTGTTTTTGCCAGCGCCATTGAGCGCAAAGCTCAAGATATAAAAAACGGTGAGGCATCCAATACCAAACGTCAAGATTTGCAAGGGGAGTGTAGCCTCCAGATATTTTGCGCCATAAATAAACTTGATCACGGAAGCCGAATAAGTGTTTAACAAAATTACAATCGGCACCAAAAACATAATCATGATGCGCAGTGACTGCGTTATGATGTTGCGAGTCTTCTCCTGATTATTTTGCGCGGTTGATTCAGAAACTGAAGGCAAGAGTATTATGGTCAAAGCATAGAAAAGGAAGTAGGGTATTTGTCCAATTAAAAAAGCACTATTATAAATTCCAGCCAAGTAGTCGCTGTGAGTAATGGCTTTCACAAAATACATATCCAATGAAATTAAGACCTGGTAAAAAATCATGAAAAGTGTGACCGGCCAGGCGTATTTCAACATCTTGCGCCAATCGAAATGCAGTTTTTTCTGGATTTTGGGAAATTTTTTGGAAATCCAAAAGATATCCGCTGCCCAAGCCGTCAGAAAAACAAGAGTAGGTGCGAAAATATAAACCGAGATTGACCCGTTTAATCCAAACATCCTTACTAAACTGACTATCAAAACTACACGAAAAAGAGAACGCAAAATTTTCAGCCCGGATTGTAAATTGAATTGGTGGATGCCGGACAGATAATAAAAGAAATATGAATCCAGCGCCCAAGCCGGTAAAATAAGCGTTGAAAGGCGAAAAAGGGGAGTCAGTGTCGGATCGCCTAGCATTTGTGAAATCAGGGGGGTAAC
Organism: Parcubacteria group bacterium; assembly: GCA_041664225.1. GTDB lineage: Bacteria > Patescibacteriota > Minisyncoccia > Moranbacterales > UBA2206 > UBA11098. The sequence goes on from JBAYLE010000002.1 coordinate 29,860, forward strand.
TAAATAAAAAATCAAAGAGATTGCGCCAATAACAATCAGCTGCAAAATCAAGCCGGTTCTCTTGATGACGGGCACCATCTCCGGACGGGTAATATGTATTTCGCTTAAATATTTACCCATAGAAATAGGAATCCCGCTCCCTATGAGTGTGATGACCATAATGGTAAAAGACACGATCAGGCCATAACGCCCATAATCAGAGGGAGTCAAAAGCCTCCCGGCCACCGAATGAACGACGTAGCCAGAAAGATTGAATAAAACTTCAGCGATGACCAACCAAACGAATGATTTAGCTAAATTTTTGGACATATTTGGCTTATTTAAGCTATTATATTAAATCACAGAAGAAATTACCTTGACAAATTTTTTATTTCGATTATATTGATTTCAGGCCTTTGGTCTTGGATCGAGCGAGGTTTCCCACCTACGATGGATCCGCTCGACGTAATTTCGTTCTTTCAGTAAATAGGGATTCGTATCTCGGTTCACTCGCAGATGTTTGTTGAGTTTAGCGGCACCGTTGCGGTTTAATAACCAAGATACGATTATATAAGCCAGGGAGAATGGTAAAAGTTTTGATTCAGATTAGGCCTTTGAGCAATCTCGGTTCAAGTCGTTGCACAGGACAGGCAGTAACGTCCGGATACTCGACGAGCAACCGGTAGCCCAACATTTTGGATCACAAAGGTCAAAACTTAAAGCCATCTCTCCCGGGCTTTTTTTATTTTCTAATGAACGGGAATAATTTTATAAATTTCTTTTTTATCTGTTCCGCTAGCCACATCAATCATGATTTTTCCACTAGCATTAACTTCTTGGTTGTTTAAATTTATATCAGTCACGTCGCCTTTTTGAATCGTGAGATCTCCTTCCTTGAGTTTTGTTTTACCGGCAGTGAAAACTGTCCAATGAAAAGAATCGCTATTGCTGTGATTTTCAATCGAAAAAGACAAGTCTGAATTTTTCGGATTCTCAAAAGACAGCGCCCACCAATTTTTGTCCAAGTCTAAATCGGCTTGTTTTTTTTCTGTCCAGGATAGATAAACCGCGCTGACCAAGATCAGCAGTATTGTGACAATAATTATTTTTCGATTGTTCATATTTTTTTATTCAGATTGCGAACGATAAAAATTCCTTATCTCGCCATTATTATACACTTGCCAGAAATTATTATCTTTTTCAAATTGAGGCGCATCAGTTTTGTTAATCATCGCAAAGTTTATCCCGAGATCTTGGTAGCATTTCTGGCTGTCCGGACTGGACGGCGTAGAAATCATCCAGAGTGTGCAGGATTCTTTTTTATCTATGCCGTTGGCATAGCGGTCAAAATTAGCTCGGTAAAATGGAAAATTATAATCGCGCATAAAAAACAATTTAACCCACGCATCCGCAGTCATAAAAACGTGGTCCTTGACGATCTGATCGCTTCCATCTGTTTTTTGCGCCAAATATCGCGAAGCGGCGAATGTCTGTACGGTTTTTTGCGCGTCAGCATTTTTAATTTGATTTTGTTTATTATCATAAAAACCCTGGGCCACCGCATAAGAAAAAATAAGCACCATCACGACCAAAAGCATTTTGGAGCTCAAAAACAATTGACTCGCGCCTTCTGGAGATTTAGCTTTGCTCTTCGCTATTCCGATGATTTCGATAATCGCCAAAGAAGCCAGGATGGAAAATGGGAAGCTGCCATAATTGCCGATCCGCGATGAGGGAACGTCGATTTTTATCCATTGCGGATAAAGGGAAATCAGCAAGATAACAAGAATCCAGGAAATCATGAATATGGCTTGATAGCCAGAATCATTTTCGTCTTTACGCTTATATAAAAGGAGTAGGGCCAGTCCGGCGCCGACTAGCCCCAAAACTTCCCGCGGTTCGCCGATCGTAAATTTAAATTGGGAAAATATGAGCCCCTCATGGCCAGCCTTGGATGGCCCTCCAATTACGGTGTTCACCGCCGTATTTTTCAGATATGACGGCGTATAAACTCCCAAAACAAAAACCAGCGCGAAAATTAAAAATATGATGACCGGCCAGGAAAAAAATAACTTTGCCCATTGCCCAAGCATAGAGCGAGCTTGGCGAAAATTGAAAATTAAAAGCAACACGACAGAGAGCGCCAAAATGAAAATTAAAATAAATCCAGTCAAATGATGAGTATAAAAAAGACCCATGGTTGAAAAAAATGCCGCCATCGCGTGCGCCCGATTTTTCTCGGTCAGCGCCCGATAGAAGAAATAGAAAGAAACCGGAAGCAGGAGATTGCCCAAGATGTTACCAATAACACCGCCAGCTACATATTTGGCTTCTGGTGGGGAAATGGCAAATAATGGACCAATGAAGAAAAGCGCCAGAATCGCGATATTTTTGGCCTGCGAGTGGTTCTTAAAAAAGCGCAAAGCTAAAATAAAAATTGCTAAAATACTAGCTAGATTAATTAAGAAAAGAGTTACAACAGGAAAGTATGAAATAAAATCCAACCCGCTCAAGATGGCAACGGCAGAAAAAATCAGATGTTCACCAATAATAAAATCGCTAATATTTTGCAATGGTCCGATCTGATACACTCCGTTTATCTGCTGAATATCCCGCTGAGCGTATTCCGGGATATGCCCCGAAACAGCAATCTCTTTGGCCCAATACATATGATGCCCAAGATCAGTGGCTTGCGGCAAAATATTATCCGCAAGATAGGCAACTTTTATAAAAATGGTTAAGAAAAGAATCGCGATTATCAGCGCTGTTTGTTTTTTGGAAAAATTAAACAACTTGTTGGTTTCCGCTTCGGCCTCAAAATCGCTTTGTCTTTTGACTAATTTATAAATCGCGAAGCAAATTACTGCGAACACCAAAATTGCAGCCAAAAGGGAAGCGCGCGTTATTGATATATCCAAGCGATTTAGGATCATCATCAGAAAATCAACGGAGATAATACTGAAAACAACCGCTATCACCAGTTTTTCAATGCCGGAAAATATCTTTTTTTTGCCAAAAATTGCCAATAGCAAAAAATAGCCAGGCAGAAATAATACCAAGACCAACGAAACATAAAAAAGTATTTGATTTCCTAAAAAATTAAGCATCAATTATTTTTTTAATTTCTTCTAAATATCGCAAAGCAATTTTGTCCCAAGTAAAATTATCTAGGACATATTGTCTCGCTTTTTGGCCAAACTCTGCCCGGAAATTGTCCTGGGTCAAAACTTCTTTAATTTTTGAAATCCAAGCCTCCGCGTTTTCATGTTCTACTGAAAATCCATTCTTTCCATCAATAATTGCATCTTTTAGCCCTTCAATATCTGAAGCCAAAACTACTCTTCCACAGGCCGCTCCTTCAATGGCGGTAATGCCAAAGCCCTCCATATAGCCGACAACTTTTACATTAGGTGAGATAAAAAGATCCGCACAATTGAGAAGAACCAACTTGCTTTTTTCATCAATGTCAGTAATCAGCCTGGCTCGATTTTCCAGGTCCAATTCTCGGATGGCTTTCTCGCAAGCCGGGTATGTGTCTTTATTGCCAGCCGCCTTCGTTGAAACTCTGCCGCCCACCGCTACAAAAAAATAATCTTCCGGCAACTTAGGCAAAACATTGCGCAAAAACCATTCGACTCCTTTATGCGGAACAAACCGCGCGATCCGTAAAATAACTTTTTTGCCAGCAATATCGATTCCCAGAACTTTAGTCATATCCTCGCGCAAACAAGAAATCGCCAACTCTTCCGGAATAATGCCGTTGGGAATAAAAACACAATGGTCACGACTGATTCCGATTTTTTCCGCCTCCTCAATAGTATGATTTCCAACCATAAACAGCTTGTCAATTTTTTTCATGGACGGAACATTCACGTATCTGTAAATTTTGGAAAGAATTCCAGTATTATGGACAAAAGTTATATCCAGACCATGCACGGTGCTAAAAAATTTTTTTCGCGGATAAATTATTTTCAAAACCGCTCCGATAGGGGACAGAACTCCGCTTCCCAAAAGGCACACGTCATACGACAGCATTAAAAAAAGAGACCGTAAAAACGTGACTGGCAAAAAAATTGGCAGCCATTTCTTTCCTTTTGTGTTGGCAATGATTTTGACCTCCGCGTGCTTTTTCAAGCCCCCCGACAAGTAATAGTTTTGTCTTTCCAGCCCGCCGAATGTCGGCGGAAAAGTATGAGAAATGTATAAAATCTTCATAGGCCAAGTATACCTTAAATCGAACTATTTTTCAATACAAAAAGCCCCAGAATAAACCAGCGCTTTTTATCAAAAACATGCCTATTTTTTATACCTATCCTTCTTCCACTGATACATAAATTCCTCAGTGAGTTGTCGCGAGGATTTGACCATATCGGCAATAAGAGCAAAAACCACAAACTGCAAACCAACCAGAAACAAAGCCACGCCGAAAATCAAGTAATTGCGATAAGGCGTGATTTTAAAATCTGGAAAATAATTATAGAGAAAAATAGCAAAGGAGATGAGCGATAAAAATATCAGAAACAGGCCCGGTACTCCAAAAAATTTCATCGGCCTAACATCGCGCACAGCTTTCAAAATAATTTTAGTTGAATTACTGACAAATTTCCAGATAGATTTGGTCATTTTGGCTTCTCGGTCAGCATAGTAGGTGACCTCCACCGGAACCCATGCCAGTTTCAAGTTTTTGCCGATCGCGTCAATGATCGTTTCTTGAGTATAGGTAAAATGAGTATTGGTAAGATTAAAACGAAGCATGGCTTCACGGCTATGCGCCCTAAAGCCACAGGTCAAATCATCCGTTTTGTAATTTAGAAAAAAGCCAATCAATCTCGCCGCGAACTTGTTTAAATTTTTCTTTATCCAAGGAATATCCTTCGCCTCAACACCGCCAAAACGATTAGCAATGACCATGTCTGATTTGCCATCCAAAATTGGCTCCAGAAGCTTGGGAATATCATATGGATTGAATTGTAAATCAGCATCAATATTTACCATCAAATCGGCTCCGTTTTCCAAGGCGCTTTCCACGTTTCTTTTGAAAGAATAGGCCAGGCGCCTATTGGGCTTGTAGGAAATGACGATATCCACACCGGCCTCGCGAGCATTTTGAACGGAATTATCCACAGATCCATCATCAACAATCTGAATAAGTTTTTCCGTTATAACAGAGCCTTTTTGCGAATAAAACGAATCATTAAAACTTTCTCTGATGGTTTTAATGGTTTTTCCGATATGCGCTTCTTCATTATATACTGGAATATTTACAATAAGTTTCATGTTTTATCATTTCTTTTTAATAATTAGGCCTGGGTCAGTACAATTAAAATCACACGTAGCATTTTTCGTACCCTGTTCAACAAGATTCTTAGCGCATTCATTCAACCTTTCCTGACATTTAGCCTTGCTTTCATCGAAATAATTACGATTAATTTCATAGCCAAAATAGTTCAACACAAAAAGCGCAACAACCACGAAACCAACAATCCAAATTATACCCTTGATAATACTGAACATTTTTTATTTTGTTAATTTTTATCTTTTGTTTAAGCCTTTCTTAAAAAAACTAAGGGGTATAATACCATAAAAGCATTATACCCTTATTCAAATTTTCCGACAAGTTTCATTTTTCCCAAATTAGCGGCCAATTCCAGCATAAACTATTCCGGCTGCGCGGATAGCTTTTTTATCCAAACAATTTCGACCATCGATAATCACTTTAATGCCGTTTTTTACGAAATCTTCTACTGGAATATTTTTGAATACTTTGTGATCGGTTACAACAACCAGCGCCTCTGATCTTGAAAGAATCTCATCTAAATCTTTGGCAGTTGAAATTGACGGCATTGTTGCAATGTATGGATCAAATGCCATCAAGTCAGCGTCCATTTTTTTAATTTTATCAATGATGCGGATCGCGGGACTTTCACGCAAATCCCCGACATCGGCTTTATAGGAAATTCCCAGAACGCCAACCTTTGTACCTTTAACCGCTTTTTCAACTTCATTCAGCTTGTTCTGTAGCATTTCCACTGTGTAGTCTGCCATTCCATCATTGATATGTCTGGCCGCAGAAAGAAACTTGTGCTCAAAACCATTCTCTTTGGCTTTTTCGATCATGTAATATGGATCGACTGGAATGCAATGTCCGCCGACGCCACAACCTGGTCGGTGAGGCATGAAAGCATACGGTTTTGAAGCTGCTCCCTTGATCACGTTGGTAATGTCAATTCCGAAGCGAGCATACGACATCGCCATTTCGTTTACAAAAGCGATATTGATGTCTCGGAAAGAATTCTCCAAAATTTTCACCGCCTCCGCCTCTCGGATATTTTCCATCGGCACTATTTCGCCAGTGACAATTGTTTTATAAAATTCCAAAGATCGTCTCAGGCCTTCTTCATCCATCGAGCCAAGAACGCGGGGGAGATTGGAAACATTCCAACCCTTATATTCATCCCCGGGATTGATACGTTCCGGACAGTGAGAAATAAAAACATCTTTTCCAACAACATATCCAGCTTTTTCAAAAATCGGTGCCACAACATCTTCACTCACACCCGGGTTAACGGTTGATTCCAAAACAACCAGCACATCTTTTTTCATGTTTTCAGCGATGGTCTTGCACGCGTTTATCACCGGATCCAAAATAGGATAATGTTTTTCGTTTACTGGCGTCGGTACGCAGATGATAAAAATGTCCATCATCTTCATCAGACGCGGATCACTGAAGGTGTTTATCTTGACCCTTGGAAGCAATTCTTCCAGAAGTTCTTCACGAAGAAAGTTAACTTTTTGATCGATGAGTTTGAGTTTTTCCAAATCCGTATCAAAACCATAAACTTCATAGCCCTTACTAGCTGTCACTGCCGCCAGGGGATAACCAACATAGCCCATACCGACAACACAAACGACCGGCTTCGCGGAAGTCGATTTGGTGTCGCCAGAAGATTTGATCACACTATTTTCCCGGAGCAATTGGTCCAGCTTAGCGTTGATTTCTTCTATTTCATTTTTCTCAATATTTGTTGACATAAGGCGTAAGTTTTTACATTCTACTATGTGTCGGATAGGGTAGTCAAATGTTTCCAAATGTTGCCATTTCTACCGAACAACATACCTTAGCAGGGATGTTAAATTTTGTCAAGAGTAAAGGCATATTTAGGCAGGTATTTTTTATAATTCAAATTTCTTGAAGTTTTTGATTATGATCTAGGGCTTTATACAAGCCACTTCTACCAAGCCAAGGCCGAGCCATTGACAAAACGCTAATTTAGGCATATAATGAATGGTTCTGAATAAGGAAAGGTATTTGTCAACAAAATAACGAAACATTAAACCCAGCCGTATAGCTGGACATATCAGATGAGGAGGATCACATGAAGAAAGGAAAGATTTTACTTGTAGGAGCAGGAGGACAGATGGGCGGTTATTATATGAACGCTCTGCTCAATGACTTGGGAATACCCCCATGTCAGATCGTCGCAGTCGATATCGACCCCGACAAGATCGCGAAGTTTCGGGAGAAATATCCGGATGTCACGATCATAAGCAACCTGGACGAAGAAGTTGATATCCACGAAGGATTTCTGGCGGTAAAGCCGGCATCAGGCATCAAGACGGCCATCGTCACGACCTACACGCCGTCGCATCACCTCGTGATCGTAGACCTTATCAAGCGGGGAGTGGAGAACATCTTCACGGAAAAACCGCTTGCGCTCGACAGCGACAAGGTGGCCTACATCAGGGCCAACATGAAGCCCAACACGAAAATTTACACCGCCTTCTTGATCAATTTTTCCGGCGGGGTAAAGTTCGTCGAGGATTTCATGATAAAGGAAGAGCTTTATCTTTCAGAGGCTTTTGTCAACTGGGGCAAAGACAGGACAGGTGACAATCGTCCGACTCCTGGCGATCTCGAAGACGAGAGCGTGCACGGCATCGGGGTTGTGCATATTCTGTCAAGGATCAATCAAACCGTGAAAAACATCAGGATCATGGCAAACCTCTCATATCTGGACTATGTCGATCCGATCGTTCAGGCCAAGGCTCATGGGATGGACGAATCTTTCCCGCTGCCGGCGGATGTGAACTCCAGTTCCTTCATATCGGAAACGATTGAAACGAACAGGGGCACGATCTTAGCTGGGACGAGAAGTTCATACGTCAATATCCAGCAGGTGAGACAAATGAATCTCATTCTGAGCGGCATCGCATCAGGAAAGCCTGAGTATTTGATCGAGATCAACTTCGACACCAAAGAGGGCGATGTCCTTCTGGTGAAAAAGACCGGCGCGAAAGAAATCGCAATACACGCTTTCGCTGGCAACAAGAAGATAACCGAGGAAACGCATGCATTCCTGAAAGTCGTTGCCGGGCAGGCACAGGATCCGCGGCTAACCGACTTTGCTGCCGCTGAAACCGCTGTCGTGGTTTCTGACGCAGTAAAGAAAAGTCACCGCACAAACACAATGGTGACAGTCGTATAAGTACGCTGTTATCGAAGGGATGGTTAGCTCAAGCTAGTTCTATGAGCGCCATCCCTTTTTTTATTTTTATAAATTTGATATAATACAAATATAATGAACGTGCTAAAAACATTACGAAATGGATAAAAATGAAAAAACTCGCTGGGAAACCAGAGGAATCATTAAAGGAAGAGTTCCTATGGCATACACCGAACAAGAAATTCCCGGAAAAATTTTGTATAGTGACGCGGAATCAGAAAATGTTAGTAGAAAGTCTTGTGATATGTTGAGTTGGATTAATCAAAGTATGTCTCCCGGTAAAAAATTACTGGATATTGGCTCCGGACCCGGTCACCTCGAGTATTGGAATATGAAAATAAATAAGCCGCCTTTTGATATTACTATCTATGATCAATCATCATACTTTTTAAACATTGCTCAAGAAAAAATTCCTAATCTAAAAGCAGTCAAGGCAGATTTACCACATCTTCCTTTTCCTGATAATCAATTTGATGGAGTTATTTGCATCGATATACTTGAACATATATATCCTGAAACCGCCCTTCAAACAGTATACGAATCATTCAGAATTTTAAAACCCGGAGGCTGGATATTTATTTCTATACCCAACAGGCATACTTGGACACGCGTCTACTTTAATGTTATAAGACATGTTTGGCTCGCCTCAAGAAAAGAGATAAGAGCATTATTGGAAACGGCTGGGTTTGACGAAAAAACAATACACATAAAAACCAGGGGATTTCCAGGTGCAAATACCTATCACGAACTGACCCGGAAAGTAGCCGGAAAGGCAAGTGATTTTTATTTACCCTGTGGCGGATCCGTCATCCTCGCAAACGCACAAAAACCAACTAATTAAATTTAATTATATAATATAGAAAAACATGAAGAAAATTAATGCTCTAATTACGGGGGGAAGCGGATTCATTGGAAGTCATCTAACAGATACTCTTACGAAGTCCGGTTTTAATGTCACAATTTTTGATATTAAGAAACCTACCCAAAAAAATAATGCTAGAGTTAAATTTGTCCGTGGTGACATAACAAATAAAAATGCACTGATAAAGGCCCTTAAAAACCAGGATTATGTTTTTCATCTGGCGGCTCTTATGGGGACCAGTGAGTTGCTTCAGTGTTCAGATAGAGCGGTGCACATAAACATTGAAGGCACTGTGAATGTACTTGAAGCATGCAAAAAACAAAGTGTTAAGGCTATTATCTTATCGAAACCGCATGCATGGTTAAATACTTACACCATAACGAAGCAAGCCGCCGAAAAATTTGCTTGGATGTATAAAAATGAGTTTGGCATACAAGTAGCAATTGTAAAATTTTTTAATGTTTACGGGCCCAACGAGCCGGCCGGGAAGCGAGCTCCATACCGCAAGGCTGTACCTACTTTTATTTTAAATGGTTTAGCTGGAAAGAATATTGAAATTTATGGTGATGGAAAACAAACTGCTGATTTTGTCTATGTGACTGACGCTGTTCGAGCGCTTGCAATGGTTGCAAAAAATTGGAATAAATGTGAAGGAAAAACACTCGAGGCTGGAAGTGGAATTAAAACTTCCGTAAACAACCTTGCCTCCATCATCCGTAAGCTTACTGGAAACAAATCAGAAATAATTCATGTGCCAATGAGACCAGGAGAAATTTCTGGGACACACGTCTTAGCAAAATCTGGTCTTTTGAAAAAGATCACTGGTTGGAAATGCGAAGTTAGTTTTGAAGATGGATTAAAACAGACCATAGATTGGTACAAAAAGACTATTTAAATTTAAAAATTTGAATAAGAAAAAACCGTGGTCGACATTATCATCTAAAATTATTCATAAAAATGAACGTTTTTATGTTTCCCATGAAAAATTTGCGCTACCCGGAGGGAAAACTGGAGACTATTATTTTTTCAATACTGTGCAAGGCACCAACAAATCCGTCCTAGTGATACCGATCATCAAGGATGAAATTTTGTTGATAAAACAATACCGCTATCTGACAAAAAATTGGTCACTGGAAATTCCCGGCGGAGGCGTAAAAAAAGATTCGACATTTCTAAAAACCGCTCAAAAAGAATTGTGTGAAGAGGTTGGGTATAAAGCAAAAAAATTCCGCCTTATCGGACGCTTCGACCCATACACGAGCAAATCAAAAGAAATTTGCTCGGTTTATTTGGCAACAGATTTATCTTTTGTCGGCCAGAAGCTAGATGACGAGGAACACGGCTCAGAAGTCGTCAGAATAAAAATCAAGAAACTGTATCAGCTTGTTGATAAGGGAGAAATTACCTCCGGTCCGATTCTGGCCGCCTTAGCCTTGGCTAACAAAAAATTGTTGCAAGATTCAATTTTAAAATAGTATACCTGTTCTATGTGGATTTTGTATTCCTTAATTGGAGCGTTTTCACAGGCGCTAGGAGCAGCTTTCAAAAAGAAAGCTCTGCAAACACCTGGGATGAACAACGTCATTGGTTTCATATCGTTTGCATTTGCCGGAATAATATTTTGGCTGCTATATTTTTCGAACACTGAAACTTTTTGGATAGAAAATTTAAGCCATCGCTTTTGGGGGGCCATGTTTTGGTATGCCGGACTTAATATCATAGCTGCTTGGTTTTTGTATCGCGCCCTTGATTTGGCGGAATTCAACCATCTGATGCCGTTTATGACGCTAACCTCACTGACGCTTATTATCCCGCCCATATTTATTTTGGGCGAAGTACCGTCACTGGTAAGCATTCTCGGAATAATCCTTATCGTTTCTGGGGTGCTGTATATTAATTACAATCCGAGTAAGGTTGGCCAGCCAACGCAATCAGACGATCAACGCAAAGCGAACCGCAAGGGCGTGTTGTATTTTTTGGTAACCGCCATTTGTTATACTATTACACCGACCGCTGCAAAAATAACCGTGCAAGAAAGTTCCGCGATGTTTGCCTCTGCAATTGTGCACCTTCTGGTTGGGCTTGGTTTTTTGGGAATGATTATTGCATTGCGTGAATTGCCAAGATTATCTGCGGTACTCCGACGGCCTACATATAGAAAACTGTTTCTGGCAATACTCGTGACGGGAATAATAATAGTTTTTGAAAATGGAAGTATTAATACCGCGCTAAGCACCACATCAGTTGCTTATGTCTTCGCAATCAAACGACTGATGCCGTTCTTCGCTTTTTTGATCGGCTTGTTCTATTTTAAAGAGAAAACAGATCTCAAAAAGAAGATTTTGGCCACCGCGCTGATGGTCGCTGGAGCGGTTATCGTAACTTTATTCGGGTGAGACCTTGCCAGACATGCCCTTAGAAAAAACTTATTTTATTGCAAATCCTTTAAAGATTTCAGGGGCTTTAAATAAGCCTTTTTTTATTTAACCGCTGGGTCTTGACAAACTAGTTTTTTTATGCAACAATAGACGGTTGCACATTAACAATCTTTGCCTAGCGTTTAAAACGCTTGAAGTTATATAAAAAAAGGGCATCACGCTGATATATAGCGTAGTAATGATAATTATATCCAAGTAATTCAAAGGAGGGATATACCGTGAAAAAGATTTATTTACTAGTAGTGTCAATGCTATTGGGGGGCTTATTAGGAGGGTTTATATTTGGAGTTTCAGAGAGCATATTGAACCACGTCTTTCATGTCAACGAGATATTTGCATCCATTATTAGTTTAATAGCCATTGCAGTAATCGTAATGTTGTTGTTAAAAAAATATGGATATGAATATATTGAAGAAAAAACGATTGACATGTCTGTTATGAATGTAATCAATCAGTTTCCCCTAGAATCTACTCGCAAAGAGTTAATTCAAGGGATTAACAGGATTGATCAAAAAGAGCTGAAAAGCTACGATGGCTCAGAGTCAGGACTTGCTTTGAGTAATTCGCTCAACATCCTTAAGCAAGTGCTCCAAAATGAAAAGACGCCTACTTCAGATGTTCTCGCTATAAAAAGCTTCATCGAGACGCTCGAAAAGTCATGTGACTTAATCTGAAAAAGGACCCACCCGCGGCGGAGAGGTTTTCTCTCTTCCGCGGTTTTTATTTTGTTTCAAAATAAAGTATAATTAAATCATGAAAATTGGAATCAACGCGTCGTTTGCCAGAAAGCCGGCAAGTGGCACCGGGCAGGTAACGATTAATTTTTTAAAAAAATTAATCGAGTTAGAAAGTCAAAAGTCAAAAGTCAAAAGTGACCTTGAGTTTATTTTGTATTTGGAAGAAGATCTGCCAAGAGATTTCAAATTGCCGAAAAATTTCACGAAACATATTTTCTTGCCGCCCTGGAAACGCGATGATTTGCTGCGGAAAATTTGGTGGGAAAAATATTTACTGCCAAGAAAAATCCGAAAGGATAATCTGGATGTCTTTTTCAGTTTGTATCAGTCGGCAACCATTTTGCCTAATAAACTGAAGCATATTATGCTAGTCCATGATATTATCCCTAAATTATTCCCAGAATATCTTAACAATTCTCGCAAGAAAAAATATTGGAGTTTGGTTGAGGAAGCTATCCGAAAAGCGGACGGGATCATTGCCAATTCTCGGCGCACCGAAAAAGATCTAATCCGACATCTAGGCATCAACCCGGCAAAAATTACCGTAAATTATTTGGACGTTGATGAAATATACAAGAAAAAAGTTTCGTCTGAGAAAAACAAAAAGGTTTTAAAAAAATATAAATTAAAGCCGGGATACATTTACAACGGCGGAGGATTGGAAGTTAGAAAAAATGCGGAGGGAGTTATTCGCGCGTATAAATATTTATTAGATAGAAATAAAATTTTGCATTCTATCCATGAAATGCCGCAACTTATAATCTCTGGGAGATTGCTGCCGCAGCTCGCACCCCTTGTCGTTGACGTGGAAAAATTAATCAAAGAATTAAACCTCACCAAACACGTCAGAATTCTGGGGTTTGTGCCACAGGAAAATTTACCGGCTATTTATGCCAACGCTCTGATGTTTATTTATCCATCGCGCTATGAGGGCTTCGGCATCCCGCCTTTGGAAGCCATGAATCAAGGCACGCCCGTAATTATTGCCAAAACCTCATCTTTGCCAGAGGTGGGTAGTGATTCCGTGCTGTATTGCAACCCCGAAGATCACAAAGACATTGCTATGGTCATGAAAAATGTAATGCTTAATAAAAATCTGCGTGCTACACTTTCCGAAAGAGGTAAGGAGAGAGCTAAGATTTTTTCTTGGAAAAAGTTTACGGAAAAGTTTTTGAATATCATCAATGAACGAAATTTTTAACCAGTTTAATAAACCCCGTTTTTATTTGCTCTTCGCCAACATTCTTTTGGTTTTCTTTTTGATTTTGCTTTCAAATCTGGGGATTTTGCCGATTAAAAAATCTGGAGATTTTATTTTTTTTGCACTTGTCTATTTAGCTTTTGCGCTTTATCGTCCGGGTTGGAGTTTTTTGTTTCTCATTGGAACCATCGCGCTGGAAAACATTAGTTTGGCGCCTCAGGAGATTGGAATTTCGGTCCGGCCATATCAATTCATCGGGGGACTGACTATTTTGGCCGTACTGATTAAGTTGGCCGTTGGCAGACTGGGTTTCAGGCTTCCAAAATTCAACCGCTTTGATTTATTATTTCTGATTTTTGCCTTGGCAGGTTTTATCAGCACGATTGGAGCACTGGACAAGGGTGCCGCCCTGAAACAATCCATTATTGCATCATCCTTTATAGTCTTATATTTTTTGGCCAGGATATTTATCCAAGAGATCGCCGATCTCAAAAGAATCACGCCCTTTTTTTTGAGTTCTTCCATAATCGTCGTATTTTATGGCCTCTGGCAGAATTTTAGATTTATCCAAGGCTCCAACCCATTCGAAGTTATGCCCGGCCGGCCGAACGCCACTTTCACGGAGCCGGATTGGCTCGGAATTTTTTTGGTGATATTATTGGCAATCTTTTATACCCTTATCTATGACCTGAGAAGTTTTAAAAATATCGACGACCGCGAGATCAAAATTAAAAATTATAAACTGATTTATCTGCACGCATGCCTAGTTTTGATTTTTTCCTTGATCATTATTAGTGTCTCTCGTTCCGCTTGGCTGGGCGCGTTTATTGTGACTTTTGCTTATTTATTTATTATCTGGACGAATTTGAAAATTCATCCCAAAGAATGGCAATGGAGATTCGCTTTTTGGAACAAAGTTGGGATCCTAAGTTCTTTGCTTGCCGCCATTGCGTTGGTTTATATTTTTCACCTGACAAATTTTCAATTATTCAACCGCGCCCAAAGCACTGCGTCAGGACTCCAGAAAATTACAATTTCTTGTACGCAAAACATAAATCTCCCTGAAAAAATAAGCAATGTTTCTGAATTAGTCCCGTATGGATGCCGACACATCAATTTGGAAGAAATAGAAACGGAAAAAGGAAAAGGCAATTTTGTCGGCGAAATTTTCCGTGATGATCCTAACATCAATATCCGTGGACGAATTTACCAAAGGTCTTGGGAACAAATCAAAACGCATCTGATCTTAGGAATCGGATGGGGCAACATTGGAAAAATTTTAGGAATTGACGAAGCCGGAAACAGTCTGAATTCCAGCAACATTTTTTTGGAAGTTTGGCTGGGCACGGGCTTGCTGGGGATAATTACATTTGCCTTGATTTGGATTTGGACTATAATCAAATCAATCAGGCTGTTCGTTTTTGAAAATAATTCCGGGGGAAAGCTCTTGGGATTGTTTTTGTTTTTAGGAAGCATTGCGCTTCTGGTTCCCAATCTATTCAACGCGGGAATATTTCTAGGCGCAATGTGGTTGTTCTTTGGTTTTATGAATATCGGAAAAAAATAAAGAAAAAGGAGAGAAAGACATGTCATGTCAAGGAGAAAAACACAAAAGTTGTCTTATCTGCGCATTAGGTAAAGGCATAACCGGATCGGAAGCAGCTTCTCTAATCGAACAAGAAATCGGACCAGCTCTCGCAAAAAAAGCGGGCGTGACAGAAGAAACTGGACGCGCGTCTTTCTTCAGCTCATTGAAGTCAAGCGGATCCACGCTTCAACACAACCTGAGTAAGATTGAGGGACTGGTTTGCTTTATCCCTCCCCACTGGTAAAAAATAACCAGGAAGGGAAGCGTGATACATTTCTCAAGCGGGAGCCTTCGGACTCCCTCTTTTTTTATTCTTTTTTATGCTATTATAGATTTATGAAAATCGGCATTGATATCAGAAATATAGGCAAACATAGAACTGGCGATGAAGTGGTCTTTTTTAATTTAACTAAAAGCTTAGCTGACCTGGATCGCCAGAATAATTATTTTTTATGCACCGATATAACCGACCCGATCGTATTAGCTGATATAGCAGACCGATTAGGACTTCAAGACAAGCCTAATTTTGAAATTGTTTCCTTAAAAACCAAAAATAGATACACTTGGAATTTCTGGGCGCTGCCGCGTTATCTCCGCCAAAATCCAGTAGACATTTACCTGACTCAATATATCACGCCTTTTTTTGTGCCGAAGAAAATCAAAATTGCCACCGTTGTGCATGATGTGTCATTCAAGGTTTACCGTAAATTTATAAGATTCTCTGATTTATTTTTTTTGGATATTTTGATCCCGCTATCTTTCAAACGAGCTGACAAAATCATCGGGGTTTCAAAATTCACTGCTGACGAAATCATCAAGTACTACAAAACAGCTCCCGAAAAAGTCAGTTGGATCCATAACGCAGTCGGTGACAATTTCAAAGAAGCTGTATCTCCACAAGAAATTGATGCAGTTAGAAAAAAATATAATTTACCGGAAAAATTTATTTTGTATATCGGCACACTGCAACCGCGAAAAAATCTACCCGCACTGATTACGGCCTATTCCACCCTTGCCGAAGATACCCGCGCTAAAATCAAGCTGGTATTGGCAGGCGGCAAGGGGCATAATTATGATCCCGGGATCGAAAAGTCCATCGCAGAATACTCTTTAGAAAAGGATGTATTTTTGCCGGGATTTATTGACGAAAAGGACAAGCCGGCGATTTTTATGGCTTGTCATGTCTTCTGTAATCCCTCTTTTTATGAGGGTTTTGGTATAACCATTCTAGAGGCCATGACACTGGGAATTCCTGTTTTAGCCTCAATGATTCCGCCCCATCAAGAAGTTGCCGAAAATAGCGTTTCATATTTTAATCCGGAAGATACGGAGGAATTAACAAGATTGCTCGCCTCTGTCATCGCCGATGAAAATTTGCGAAATGAACTGGCACACAAAGAGTTGATTCAGACCAAAAAATTTTCTTGGGAAACGACCTCGCAAAAATTGCTTGAGCTGTTCAACAATTTGAATAATCCCGAAAAAAAACGAGCATTTTTTGGCCATAATCAGAGCGATTGACAATCGGCATAAATAGGATAAAATATATACTATGTTGTTGAAATAGGAAATTTTCACAATTTTTAACTCATTAATTACGATCAAAAAGAACATGGCTTATTTAAGAAGTAACGCAAACCCCGCTCAAAACAGTCAAACGACTGGCAAGACTAAATCAAAATTTTATACAAAAAAGTGGTTTAAAATAATATTAGTTGTTGTTATTTTATTTGTTTTGGTGGGCGGGACTTTCGCCTGGAAAGCGGGTAATATTCTGAGCAAAATTTCCAATGGCAGCCTGATAAACAGCTTGGCGCATTCTTTGCCGGGCACAAATGACCAATTGAAGGGCGAGGCAGATGGTCGGATAAATATTTTGCTCTTGGGCATGCGTGGAGCAAATTTACCGGGCGGAGGAACTTTGGCTGATACGATAATGGTAGCCAGCATCGCGCCCAAGGAAAATAAAATTGCTATGATTTCAATTCCGCGCGACCTTTATGTCACTACTCCGGGCACGGAAAGCAAAAACAAGATAAACGCAGTACACGCCTACGGCGAACAGAAGGGCGCCGGGCAAGGAATCGGGGATATGAAGACCATTGTCGATCAAGTTATCGGACTGCCGATTCATTACGCGGTCAGTATTGACTTCGCCGGCTTCAAACAATTGGTAGACGCGATTGGCGGAGTTGACATAACTCTCGCTGGCCCCTTTAATGAATCTGTCCAATTTAATGAACCTCATGTTTGCGACTCATTCTTTACCCAGCCGACCGGGAAATTTGAATATAAATATCACAGTTATTCAACCAGCCGCAAAATTGTTGCCCAATATCCCTTATGCACGGCACCAGCCAACGCTTTGGAATGTGGCGGAAATTTTAACTTGCCAGCTGGGAAACAAACGCTCAGTGGCGAGCAAGCCTTGTGTTACGCCAGATCAAGGGCCACCTCCAGTGATTTTGAACGCGCCAAGAGACAACAGCAAATCATCCAATTGGTCAAAGCGAAGCTTTTAAGCGCCGGGACACTGACTGATTTTGGAAAGTTGAATGGGATTTTAAATAGTCTTGGTAATAATGTCAGAACCGACATGCAGCCTTGGGAAATGAAAAAACTTTACGATTTATACATAAGCATGCAAGACCCGCAAACCTACCAAAGAGTGCTGGAAAATTCCGAGGAGGGCTTGCTCTATACCCCCGTAGAAACTAAAGAAACCGGGTATATTTTGCTTCCGCGCGGGGACAATTACGACCAGATTCATAACGTCGCACAGAACATCTTTACTATTGCGCCTCAGTCAGATATAGCTCCAAAATAATTACGCTACCAGACCTCGGACTTTAAAAAATGCGGCATGATCTTTCGATGGTCATGCCGCATATTATTAAAACAATGGAACTTTCAATAATCATTACGAGTTATAAAAATCCAGAGTTGCTTCAAGTCTGCATCGACTCAATCAAAAAAAATTACGCCAGTGATGACTGCGAAATAATTGTAGCCGACAGCGCGACCGAGGAAAAAACCGAAATAATGATGCGGGAGGATTATCCGGGAATAAAATTCATTGCCTCAAGAAAAAATATTGGTTTCAGCGGCACGGTTAATAATGGATTTGCGGTTGCGCGGGGGAGATATCTGCTAATTTTGAACGGCGATATAATTGTTAAAAAAGATGCGATCAAAAAACTTCTGGATTATATCAGCAATCATCCCGATGTTGGAATTGTCAGTCCGCAGCTTCTAAATTTTAATGAGACATTCCAACCATCAACATTTCGTTTTTATACGCCGCTCACGATTGTTTTTCGCCGGACTTTCCTTGGAAAATTTTCTTTTGCCAAGAAGCATCTGGATAGGTTCTTGATGAAAGACTTTGATCATAAAAGCATCCGTAATGTTGATTGGGTGATGGGTTCATCGCTTATGACAAGCCGGCAGGCCGTTGAAAAGGTTGGCGTGATGGACCACCAATTCAAGTTATACTTTGAGGATACCGATTGGTGCCGCAGATTTTGGGAAAAAGGATATAGGGTGGTATACTTTCCGGAGGCGCAAATGTACCATTATCATGGCCGGGGATCGGCCAGCGGAAGCGTTTTCCGAGCCTTGATCTCGAATAAGCTGACTTGGATGCATATCGCCAGCGCGATAAAATATTTTATAAAATACGCCGGCAAACCCTTGCCTGAACATAATTAATTCAACTACGCTTATCTTATGGAAGAAACCAATATCCCAGCAAGTGAAATCAATTTGGATAAGAACAAAAGATTATTCCACCGATATCTAGCTTTTTTTGCTGTTGCTTTTTTAGTCATTGGCAGTTTTTGGCTCGGCTACGCAAGAGGCAAACAGGCGGAGCGTTTAGCTGACAAAAGTGTCCCACTCACACAATCAATTGTTGAAAACAAAAACCCGACCGATAGCCAAATCGTAGATTTTTCTTTGTTTTGGAAAGTTTGGGACTTACTGAAAGAAAAATACGTGAACAATAAAACCTTAGACGCGCAAAAAATGTTGTATGGCGCGATTGATGGCATGCTTAAATCGACAGACGATCCATACACAACATTTTTTGATCCAAAAGCCACCACCTCCTTCTCTCAGGACTTAGAAGGCAGTTTTGACGGCATCGGCGCCGAGTTGGGCATCAAGGATAGCATCCTCACCATCATTGCTCCATTAGAAGATTCTCCAGCCGCCAAATCAGGCTTGCGCGCTGGCGACAAAATAATCAAAATTGACGGAAAATCTTCTGCTGATGTGACCATTGACGGCGCTGTCGATCTCATCCGCGGCAAAAAGGGAACGACTGTTGTTTTGACTGTTCTGCATTCCGACGACCAGGAGACTAAAGATATCACGGTTACGCGCGATACTATCACGGTCAAGAGCGTGAAATTAGAATTTAAGGACAACAATATTGCTCACTTGAAAATAACTAAATTCGGCGACACAACTGATAAAGAATTCGACACGGCGATGAATCAAATAATCGCCAATGGTTCACGAGGAATTATTTTGGATTTACGCAATGATCCGGGCGGTTATCTGGACAAAGCGGTGGATGTCGCCAGCCGTATGATTCCTAAGGGCAAGGCTGTTGTGCTAGAAGAAGATAATACTGGAAAACGGGAAACATTGAATACCTTGGGCGGAGACAAATTATCCGGCATTCCGACTGTCGTACTCATTAATGAAGGCAGTGCCAGTGCGTCAGAAATTTTGGCTGGAGCGCTCCGCGATAACCGCGCTGTCCAACTCATCGGCAAAAAATCTTTCGGCAAGGGATCCGTGCAGGAACTTATCAATCTTCCGCAAGACACCAGCGTTAAAATTACCGTTGCCAAATGGCTCACGCCCAACGGAGACTATATTATGGAAAAAGGCATCAATCCTGACATTGAGGTTGAGCTGACTTTGGACGACTATGACAACAACCGCGACCCGCAACTGGACAAGGCGATGGAAGTGATGCAAGAGATAATTAAATAATCTGCAAAATTTGTCATTTCTGTTTTCTTTTATTATAATAGAGTTATGAGAGTAATTTTACTTCAAGATGTAAATAATATCGGCAAGCAGGGAGACATCAAGGACGTATCTGACGGATACGCCAGGAATTTTTTGTTGCCCAAAAAATTGGCTGAAATTGCCACACCTGAAACCATGAGAAAAGCTGAAATCATGAAGGCTAAGCAGGCTGAAGTTCAGCAAGCTGATTTGCAAAAAATTCAAGCCCTGGCCGAATCTCTGCAGGGACGCGAGGTTGTCATCCAAGCCAAAGAAAAAGACGGAAAACTTTTTGGATCAATCAATGCCAAGGCCATCGCCAAGGAAATGAAAAAAGATAATTTGGATATTAATGACAAATCCATTATTCTTCCGGAACCCATCAAGGAAATAGGCGAGTACGAAGTAAAAATAAGCCTGGATCACGGCATTGAAGCTTCGCTTCTGGTTATTGTGGAAAGCGCCAGTTGATAACATTTTGAAAGTAGTGTAAAATTAAAAAAACAAAAGTCGCAGGGGAGGCGGCTTTTTCTCTTGAAAATAATTTTATTTTTTAAAATATGAAAAACAGAAAGTACATTTTTGTCGTTGGGGGAGTAATGAGCGGAGTCGGCAAGGGAATAACCACTTCATCAATCGGAGCGATTCTCAAAGCGCGCGGATTTAATGTCACTGCTTTGAAAATAGATCCGTATATCAACGTTGATGCCGGCACCATGAACCCCACGGAACATGGAGAAACTTTCGTGCTCGACTCGGGACTCGAAACTGATCAAGATATGGGGAATTACGAAAGATTTATGAATCTGACGCTTCCTCCCGAAAACTATATGACGACCGGAAGCGTCTATGAAACCGTAATCCACCGCGAAAGAAATCTGGAATACAACGGCAAATGCGTAGAGGTTGTGCCCCATATTCCGCTGGAGGTAATCCATCGCATCAAAAAAGCCTCCGAAAAAGCCAAGTCCGACATAACTATCATCGAAATTGGGGGAACAGTAGGCGAATATCAAAATATCCTTTTTCTGGAAGCCGCTCGTATGATGAAAATAAAACATCCGGAAGACATCCTTTTTGTCATGGTCAGTTACTTGCCAATTCCTTCCAAGGTGGGCGAAATGAAAACCAAGCCGACCCAATACGCCGTGCGGACTCTGAATGGAGCCGGCATCCAGCCGGATGTGATCATTGCCAGGAGCGAAACTTTCTTGGATCAAAAGCGTAAGGAAAAAATTGCAATTTCCTGTAATGTTCCGGAGCGCTATGTAATTTCCGCTCCAGACATCGAAAGTATTTATGAAGTGCCGGTCAACTTTGAGCGCGATGACTTAAGCCGGTTGATTTTGAAAAAACTAGGATTAAAATACAAAAAAACCGACCTTAAAAACTGGTTTGATCTGGTTGAAAACATCAAGCATCCGGAAGGAAAAATAAAAATCGGCATTGTCGGCAAATATTTCGGCACTGGAGATTTTGTTCTTTCTGATGCCTACATCAGCGTGATTGAGGCCATCAAACACGCCGCTTTCAAAAACAAGGTCAAACCTCAGATTGACTGGATCAACAGTGAACTATTCGAAAAGGAACCGGAAAAACTGGAGGATCTAAAACAGTATAATGGCGTAGTTATCCCGGGCGGGTTTGGCTCCAGAGGAGTTGAAGGCAAAATAAAAGCTATTCAATTTTTACGCGAGAATAAAATTCCATATCTTGGCCTTTGTTACGGCATGCAGCTGGCGGTTATCGAATTTGCGCGCAATGTGCTCGGGCTGAAAGATGCCAATACGACCGAAATTGACCGCGATACCAAAAATCCCGTCATCGACATCATGCCAGAGCAGAAGAAAAATTTGGAAGATAAAAATTTCGGCGCCACGATGCGCCTGGGGGCGTATCCAGCCAATGTTTCCAAAGGAACCCTAGCATACAAAGCCTATGGCAAAACAAAAATTTCCGAACGGCACCGACACAGATGGGAAGTGAATCCTGAATATATTGATCGCCTCAAAAAAGCCGGTTTAGTTTTTTCCGCCAAGTCGCCCAACAGCAAGCTGATGGAAATCGCGGAATTGCCGACTTCCGCGCACCCATTCTTTTTGGGTTCGCAGTTTCATCCGGAACTAAAATCCAAACCGCTCGATCCGCATCCGCTTTTTGTAGAATTCATCAAAGTAAGCGCTAAAAATACAAAGAAATAATTCAAAACAAAACTTAAAAAGCCCATAAGGGCTTTTTAAGTTTATAGAAAACGGATCAATTTATCTCTTAATCTCTTCCACTGAAACAAAACTCCTTTCTTGCAGTTTTCCGGTGAATAATCTAACCTTTTTGGCCACAAATTTTACCAAGCCTTTTTTGAGCGCGAAAAGTGTATCATCTTCGCCTCTGCGGACGTTCTTCCCGACGCGGAATTTTGTGCCTCTTTGACGAACAATGATTTGGCCTGATTCGGCCCTCTGACCGCCAAAAATCTTTACGCCTAGTCTTTTAGAAATAGAATCCCTGCCTAGTTGGGTAGATCCGCCTGCTTTACGATGTGCCATATGTTTAAATGAGAAATTAAAAGCGCGTACCGCGCAAAATAACTTCTGAATTTACTTGTTTATTGCCTATAATGCATTATAAGCTTATTGTGATATAATGTCAATAAGATGGAAAACAAGATAAAGGATTTTCTGAAGGCGAATGAGCCTAAAATCGCCCTATTTATCGGTTTCGTTTTAGTCGCCGGCATTTCTTTTGAATTTGGGCTTATTCAAGGGAAAAAACAGCAGAATAAACCGCTTATTATTGAAAAGTCAATTCTGGGCCAAAATGTAGAATCACAGGTACCATCAGCAAGCCCCTCTCAAGCTCAAAATTTGGCCACAGAAGCAAAAATAACCCCTGACAGCACAAATACCCCGCCTCAATCTTGCACATTTGTGGGCAGTAAAAACTCCAACAAATATCATCTGCCGACCTGTCATTTTGCCAAACTCATCAAACCTGAAAATCTCGTCTGTTTCAAATCGGCTGAAGACGCCCAGAGCAGGGGATACCAGCCAGACAAAAACTGTGTAAAATAATTATTTTTAATACTTATGCAAAATAAAAAAACCGTTATCATCTCCCTCGGGGGATCACTCATCGTACCGGACGAAATCGATTGGAAGTTCGTCAAGGATTTCAAAAAGCTGATCGAAAAATACATCAAGAAAAAATGTAAATTTATTATCATTACCGGCGGAGGCAAGATCTGCCGAAAATACCAGGACGCCGCCTCAAAGATAACCCAGCTTACCGATGACGACCGCGACTGGTTGGGAATTCATACCACTCGACTGAACGCCCATTTCATCAGAACGGTTTTTCGAAAATACGCCCATCCCCGCATAAACAAAAATCCGAACGACCTAGAAGACTTTTATAATTTCAAAGAATCTATCCTGGTTGCCGCCGGTTGGAAGCCCGGCTTTTCAACCGATTATGACGCAATACTTTTAGCCAAATATTTAGGCTTTACGACTGTCGTGAATTTTTCCAACATCGATTATGTTTATGATAAAGATCCAAATAAATTTAAAAATGTTAAAAAAATAGAAAATATTTCCTGGAAAGACTACCGCAAGATGGTGGGGGATAAATGGGATCCGGGCATGAACGCGCCCTTCGATCCAATCGCGTCCAAACTAGCGCAAGAAGAAAATATTGAAGTCGCCATTATGAACGGGATAAATTTGGAGAATCTGGAAAATTATCTGGAAGGCAGAAAATTCAAAGGCACGATTATCAAATAACTTCTCTCGCGAATAATAAAAAGGCTCGGTTTTATTCCGAGCCTTGTGCCATTAGCGGTATTTTGATGACAAACTGGGAGTGTCCATCCCATGTATATTCGTGCCAAACGTCTCCTCCGAGATTTTGGATCAGTTTTCTTATAAGGAAAAGACCCATGCCGCTTCCTTTCCCCGAGGTATAGCCTTGTTCAAATATCCTTTTTACAGTTTCTTCGGGAACAGGTGTCCCGCTGGTGTAAAAAATAATACGTACGTCGTTTTCATGTTTTTCTCGTCCAACTGCTATCGTGAAATTTTCCCCGCCATATCGCAAGCTATTTTCTGTAAAGTTACTTATAGCTGAAGAAATGACTGAAATTAAAACATCGCTTGCCTCAATCTCAATTTCATCTTGAGGTATGCCACCTTGATCATTGTCTATACTGATGTTTTTTTCGATTAAATCATCGATGGATTCATCAAGAACCGACTCAACCAAGTCAGCTAAATCAACAGTGATTGTTTTACTTGGCTTATCCCCAACTAAAACGCATCTCTTGACGATCTTTTCTACGCCCAAGATTTTCTTTTTGAGTTTTTGGAAGGCCAGTTCTGGGTTGGTATATCCCTTACCTTTTTTTGATGACAAGAGCCTGACAGTTAAACTCATGGCCATCGTTTTGTTTATGAGGTCATGTTTTAACATTTTTGTAACTGCTATGTTGTGATTTTCAGCAATCTTTTGCGCGGTGACATCTCTTGAAACTCCGAAGATACCAATAACTTTCCCATTTTCATCTTGAATCAAATTTCTTGTGACAGATTTCCAATGCCTATTGCCATCAGCACGAGTTAACTCTTCAACTTCATCCTGAATAGGTACTCCAGTTTCAACGAGAACACTTTCGGATTCCCAAATCCGCTGGGCTTCATCATGGGGTAAAAAATCGAAATCAGTCTTCCCGACCATAGCTTCCGTGGTTGTGTTTGAGTTTTTGGCCTTTGCTTCGTTGACCCATAAAAAACGGCCAAATAAATCTTTGAGATACGCCGAATCAGGCAGGTATCTCATTGCAACAAAAAGCCACGAATTAAGCTCTTTCTGCGTGATCATGATACCTCCTTTGATTCGGATTTTTTCAGTTTCGTTGTTTGTAAATGAGCTGCATTTATCTCTCAATCATAACTGACCATAAACTATACCAGTATTTTTTATTTTTGTAAACCCCCACACCGAAAAGCAACGTGAAAGCACTCTCTAGCCACTAAATTAATTTCAGAAGCCCAGGACTACTTTTGTACATAGGATATTTGGTGTGGGGGTAAAGGGGTCCGCTAATACTACAAGCAGAGTATCAAAAAAAAGCCCCTTGAGGCTTGTTTCTTATTTTTTTCCGGAAAACTCAATTTTGTGATGCGTGAGCAAATATAACAATAAGATATAAGTTCCGGCGGCGATTGTACCCGCCACAATTATAAATCCAACAACCAGCGGCAAGGCTACATCCAACAAAATAGCTTTGCTCAAAAAAAATTTAAATCCTAAATGATAAGTACGATCAAAGTCAGCAATTAAAGTATTTCCGTTGGTGCCGAATATAAAACCGCCAACCGCCGCAGAAAATGGCAACAGAGCAAGAGTGGCCCACATATTTGCAGCTAAAACTCCGGCTGTAGCAGCTAATCTATTCAAGCAGAACAAGGAAGCCAGCACCAGCGTTGTCAGTAAGCCTTCTCCAGGCACGATACCCAAAAAAACACCTAGTGCCGCCCCTCCGGCAATTTTGTGCGGAGTATCGTTCATCAGGAAAAACTGGCGAAAGAAAATTTTGATCTTTTCCATTATTTTTTCTTGACTATAAGACTTTTGGTTTCTTTGTCGACTACTTTGGCCTTTTCGGCATCTTTCCGTGCTTGAAGTGGCAAGACACCCAAAATATTTCTGAGAGCGATGCCATCAACTTTTAAAACATCCTCCCATTTGTCCAACGGCTCTAGGATCGAACGTAGTTTTTCTTCGTCGTATTTATATGTCTTGCGTAACGACCTTGCAATCACGCCTTGTTCACCGAAAACCCGTTCCACGCCCTCCTGATCCATATATTGCAAGATTGATTCCTGCAGTTTCGCCAATCGATCCTTGGTGATTGACACGGCTGATTTCAGTTCGATATATTCCATGATTGCTTGATTGACTTCTTCCGTATCAATTTTCCGCAAATCCTTAAATTTATGTTTCCACATCGGGCACAAATTCTGATAGCCGCACCAATCGCAAAGAGGCGACATGGCCGGTTCAAATTTTCCCGACTCAATCAGTTTGATCGTATCCAAAAACAGTTGCTCGCTTTTTTGCAGCTGCTCCAAAGTTCTGGTCGAAGACAGTTTCACTCCATGCTTGAGATAATACAAACTAACTTTTATCTTATCCAGATTCTCAATTTCTTTCGGATAACGGGAAAGAAAGGCTTTAAGATAAACCGAAAGCTGAAGATCGTTGTCCACTTTTTCCTGAGTCGGCATCTTTTTCGTCGTCTTGTAATCGATAATTTCATAGCCATCTTCCGTTTTATCAATGCGATCAATGATGCCAGAAACAATATGTTTCTCCTCTGTGCCACCAATTTCAATCTGAAAGCGGGACTCCAAATCGATGATATTGAAATCTTGCGGACGATTTTTTTGGTAATAATTCTGGATAATCCTGATGCCTTGCGAAAAAGCGGCCCGTTCTTCATCCGGTCCGTCAAAGACGGCCGGATTCCAGGAATTTCCAAAATGCTCCATTGCCTGATCCAAGGTGGGGGAGAGAATGCCTGGCGTGTGGATAAATTTCATGGTTTCGTGGATCGTCGAACCAAAAACCGCCTCCTTGGATTTGGGAGTCTTGATTCTGTCGATTTCCTGGAATTTATATTTCAACGGACAGCTTTGGTAGGTGTCCATCGAAGAATATGAGATACGCATACAGTTATTATACAGCAATTTGACAGGATATAAAAACTTGCTATAATCGCATTACATACTAATTTGGTAGGCTTTAATTATTTATGAAGTTTTCTACTAAAGCTGAATACGGGTTGAAGGCTATAGTCAACTTGGCTGGCGTTTTTCCTATGCAAAAAAATTTGAAATCCATCGCCAAAGAAGAAGGGATTTCATTAAAATACCTGGAACAAATGATCGCTAATTTGAGAAGACATGGTCTAGTCACAAGCTCAAAAGGAAAAAGCGGGGGATATACGCTATCGAAAAATCCAAAAAATATACGCGTAAGTGAAATAATCGAAGTTTTGGAGGGCTCCATCGCGCCCATGAAGTGTTTCGACAAAATATGCGCGCTCAAAAAAAAGTGCCCATCAAGTATTGTTTGGGATAAGGTTGGTATACAAATAAAAAAAACATTGTATGATATAAAATTAAGCGAATTAATTTAAAAAGTCATGGCAAAAAATAAAAAAATATATTTGGATCATGCCGCGACCACTCCGGTTGACCAGGCAGTTTTGAAAGAAATGCTCCCATATTTTTCCGAAAAATATGGCAATGCGATGTCTGTGCATTCTTTCGGCCAAGAAGCACTAAAAGCGGTAGACACAGCTCGAACTCAAGTCGCTCAATTTTTTGGCGCAAAGCCAAGTGAAATAATTTTTACCAGCGGAGCCACTGAATCAAACAATTTATCCATTAATGGTGTTTTAAAATCATATTATTCAAAATTTCACCCTGTTAAATCCGCTAAGGACGGTGTGAAGCAATTTAATGGGGTAAAAATAAAACCACATATTATCACTACCGCGTTTGAACATCATTGTGTTTTGGACGCGTGTAGGGCTTCAGAAAGAGATGGCTTGGCCGAAGTTACTTTTTTAAAACCAGACAGGGACGGTTTGATAAGCGTGAAAGAAGTTGAAAAATCAATTAAATCAAATACGATCTTGATTTCCATCATGTACGTGAACAATGAAATTGGAACCATACAACCCATTGAAAAGATAGGCAAGATGATCAAAAAGAAAAATGCTGAGCGCAATGATTTTTCTTCTTTCCCTATCATATTTCACACTGATGCGACACAGGCTATTAATTATTTCGATTGCAATATTGGCAAATTAAATGTCGACCTGTTATCGATGTCAGCGCATAAGATATATGGACCCAAAGGAATCGGCGTCCTTTTCATAAAAAATGGCACACCGATAAAAAAAATCCAGGACGGGGGAGATCAGGAATATAAAATGAGAGCCGGTACACATAACGTCCCCGGCATCGTCGGATTGGGTAAAGCAATAGAGGAAGTCAAAAGTCAAAAGTCAAAAGTCGAAAACATTGTCTCGCTTCGCGACTATTTAATTAAAAGAGTTTTAAAAGAAATTCCCAAAACTATTCTAAACGGATCAAAACACAAACGTTCTCCGAATAACGCTAACTTTAGTTTCGCGGACGTGGAGGGGGAGGGCTTGCTGCTTTCTCTGGATATGGAAGGAATAGCCTGTTCAACCGGATCAGCTTGCTCTTCGGGCGCCCTTTCACCGTCGCACGTTTTGCTCGCAATCGGCCTAAAACCTGAACAGGCGCATGGATCGCTCCGAATCACCCTCGGTAAGCATACGACCAAACAAGAGATTGACGTGGCTATAAGCAAGATAAAATCAGTGGTTGAAAGACTCCGAAAAATTTCTGGTAATGTCCTCAAAGATTTTTATACTAAAAAATAAGCTCAAACTATTATGCAATACTCAAAAAAAGTAATTGAACATTTCACGCGCCCGCATAATCAAGGCGTCATAAAAAATCCTTCCGGTACCGGAATAGTTGGCAATCCGGTCTGTGGTGATCTGATGAAAATATACATCAAAGTGAATAAAAATAAACAGGGGGAAGAGTTTATCAAGGATATAAAATTTGAAACATTGGGATGCGCCTCCGCAATTGCCACTTCTTCCATGATCACCGAGCTGGCTAAAGGTAATAGCCTGAAGGAAGCGATGAAAATTACCCGCAATGATGTGGCTGATGCGCTAGAAGGATTGCCGGCAATCAAGATACATTGTTCGAATTTGGCGGATGACGGATTGCACGAAGCAATCAAGGATTATTTCAATAAGCAGAAGAAAAAATAATTTCATGGCATATAGAAATACACCTATTTTGAATTTTCCAATTGGAAATTTTAAAAAAATTTCTCTAGATTTCAGGCGGCCCAGCGTGTATGACGAAAAATTTTGGGGCACACATTTGGGCGTGGATATAGATATCCCAGCAGATACGAAAGTTTTTTCTATCGGCCGAGGAGTGGTTGTTTATTCCAAGCTTCACGCCGGTGAATTTTCCCCCAACGGTAAAATCAACCAAAGAAATTGGGGCGGTATAATAGTCATCGCGCATAAAAATCCAAACACTAAAAAAGTTTTTTATTCCCTGTATGGCCACCTGGGCAAACGCTATCTCAAAAAAGGGGATATGGTTGAAATGGGCGACCTGATCGGATCTGTCGGCAGGGCGATGAGCGAGTCAAATGGAATCTGGGAAAATGAACATTTACATTTTGCAATTTATTTGGGAATATTCAAGGGACAGGTGCTGCCAGGCTATTACCGAGAAGATGAGCAACGAACCCGACTGGAGGATTGGGAAGAACCAATAACTTTTATAAATAACTATTCGATTAAGAAAGCGATCACTTAAAAACCGCTAGGGAATAGCGGTTTTAAAGATATTGAGAGTGTCGCACAATGTATCTTATGCGACACTGTATGTTATTATAACTTGCGAACTTGGCTTCCTTACGGGATACATGCATGTGTGTCCAACCCTATCCGATATTGCTAAAGATATAGGTATACAACAAGCCCAAAGCAAATTTATGTTCAGTTTTATTTTTTATAACAAACTGTTTTTTTATTTGTAAATAATCATCTGATCAATCTTGGTTCCACTATCCGCGCCGAGTTTTCCAACCAGAGACCGCGAAGTACCTAGATAAAGATTTGACCCAAAATATGGATCATGGACTATATAGTCCTTCTTGTCCTTATTGTGAATGACCACATAGTGCCCTCCCCTACCGTTGGTTTTTTTGATATACACAATCACCAGGTGATCCTTAGAAATTTCTGAATCTATGGTTTTCCAATTAATGTTTCCGTGATTGATCGAGGAAATCAACTCAATATCTGGAGGTGACCAATCATTGGGCCATTTTATAAGATCATAGTAATATATTTTTTGTTTCGCCATTTTTCCGGGATCGATACTGGCGCCATAATATTTAAAGGTCATCGAGACAGATGTCAGCGCGCATCCATAATCTTCGATCGTAGAACTGGAATTTCCGATTCTTTTGCTGCCCCATCGCGGATCCTTTTGCGAAAAATACCAACTCGTGGAAGCCAGATGGTCCGTCGGTTTTGGATAACTGCTGACGCTCGCATCGACATCCGCCAAATTTCCCGCGGAACTAAAATTAAAAAGCTCTGTTTTCTGCTGTTCAACCCTAGCCAGAAGTTGCTGATATTTTTGTTCTTCACCCTGAGTTTGAGAAAGCAGGGTTTGTTTTTGTATCTCAGTGGCTTGCAAGCTGTAGCTTTTGCTTTGCAGGTCTTTTTTTAATTGTTCACTCGCTTGTTTTTTCTTCTGAATATCATCGTATTCGTTTTGCAAGTCAATCTTGGCCTGTCTGATCGTATTTAAAACTTCACTTACACGGCTGCTTGACTGCTCTATATAGTCTGCTTTATTGAAGATTTCGGAAAAATCTTTATTGATCAAAACGATATTCAACACTCCTGCTTGGTAATCTTCGTAGTATGACTGAAGAAGGCCAGTTAAGATCAACTGCTGATATTTTACCAGATCTTCTTTGTAATTTATTTCTTGTTGCAGATCCTCTATTTGCTGGTTTAGCTGATCAGCCTGAGATTGAGTCTGTTGTAATTGTGTTTTGTTACGCGTTTGTTCCGCGTCAATAAGCGCCATCTGATCTTTTAGCGTGTGCTGTTGCTTGTTTTTTATATCAATCAAGTCCTGGTATGCCTTGGCCTTTTTTTCCAAAATTTCACATTTGTCCTTGTCATCTCCCGTCAATTGGTCACAATCATCACTATCCGCCCTGCTTCTGGTAAAATTAAAAAGCAGCAAACAAAAAATCGCCGCCGCTAAAAAAAGAAACTTAAAACGACCTAAATTTGCTTTGGTTTTTATTTCAAATCTATTCACAGCTATATTATAGCACAAAAAACACCGCATTAAAACCGGCCTCGAGATCTAAAAAAGAATTTATAGCTTATTTAGGGCCATTTTCACTCTTTCAAGACTTTCGTATTTCCCTAAGACCCACGCCACTTCAAAGGGTGGGGGTGATTTTTGTTCCCCTGTGAGCGCTACGCGCAACGGCCACAATAAATCACCGCGCCGATCTCCCGCAACTTCTAAAAGATTTTTTTCTAAGTTTTCTTTGGTCCAATCCGCATCTACCATATTTTCCAAAACCTGAACAGATTTTTCCAAATTATTTTTCAAATCTTCATCACTCATTTTTTTCCAGCGCAATAATTCTTTGTCGTAATTTACATCCTGGAAAAAGAATTTGCTACTGTCCCCTACCCCGAAAAAGTTCGCGAGTCTTTCCTGCTCAATAGCCAAAACTTTTTTTATATATTCCTCCGTTTTTTTGTCATCGCTTGCGTTTTTAAAAAAATCTTTTTGCTCCAAAAATTCTTTGGCTTTTTCATAAAGTTCATCCACGGACAATTTTTTAATATATTGCGCGTTCAGCCAGTCCAGTTTTTTGAGATCAAAAATGGCCCCAGCTTTGTGAACATGCGCGAGATCAAATTTTTTAACCAACTCTTCCGTGGAAAAAATTTCCTGAGTGCTCCCTTCTCCAGGATTCCAACCTAAGAGCGCGACAAAATTTATAATGGCCTCTTTCAAATATCCTTTTTGAATATAATCTTCCACACTGACATCCCCCTGTCTTTTGGAAAGCTTGGTCTTGTCCGGATTTAAGAGCAGCGGCAAATGAGCAAACTCCGGCACTTCCCAGCCAAAACCTTGATATAGTTGGATGTATTTCGGTGTGCTGGAAATATATTCCTCACCGCGGAGCACGTGGTTAATTTGCATCAGATGATCATCGACCACGTTAGCAAAATTATACGTCGGATAACCATCCGACTTCATCAGAATCTGATCATCTAAAAGATCGTTTTTTATTTTTACTTTTCCACGTACCATGTCATCATATTCCGTAAATCCTTCTGTGCTTATTTTTTGGCGGATGACAAATTTTTCTCCGGCTTCTATCCTGGTTTTGATTTCATCCGCTGCTAATTTGAGACAACTCCGATTATACATCGGCGCTTGCTTTTTCTCCGCCTGTCCGGCCCGCATTTTTTCTAGGCACTCTGGCGTGCAAAAACAATAATAAGCCTGGCCCTTTTCAATAAGCTCTTCCGCATATTTTTTGTAAATATCCAGCCGTTCGGATTGAATATACGGCCCATATTCGCCTTTTTGAGTAACTTTTCCACTTTCGATGTAAACGCCTTCGGAATATTCAAGACCGGCCCAATTCATTATTTGGACCAATTTTTCCAAGGCGTCCTGCACATATCTTTTTTGATCCGTGTCTTCAACGCGCAAAATAAAGGTTCCTTGATGCTTTTTGGCAAAAAGAAATGTATACAACGCCGTCCGAAAATTTCCGACATGCATATAGCCCGTCGGCGATGGCGCAAATCTGACACGAATTTTATTCATAAATTTATTCTTTGTCCTTGCTGAAAACAACGGCTAGCGAAGCAATCACAAATATCAATATAACTATACCGATTATAATAACCATATTGGGCATATTATTTCTCGTCTGTTTCCTTTTCTTCCTTTTCTTTTCTTATCAATTTCCAGTGAACCAAAAGTATCGGCAAGGCAATGATGACCATCGTCAGCGCGTCGATGATTTTGTTCTGCCGGGCTGGATTGATGCATTTGTCCCCTGACTGGTTTTCTTTCCAGTTTTCATAGTCCTTGAGCAATGCGTCAATTTGAGTTTTTTGAACTTCTGTTGCGCCCTCCTTTGAAATAACAGATGCTACGGGTGGCGGATTATTGCATTCATAGTAGCTCTTTTTTTCCGCTTCTGGGAATATTGCATATTTTAGCCCGGTATTGAGCAGTGTCCCGGTCCCAATCGCCACAAACAGCAAACTCACTGCCGCGATGAGATAGAGATAGATAGTTTTGATTAACTTCGCTTTGGTTGTCATAGTTTTTTGTTAATTATTTATTTCAGCCAGAGGCTGATCCGCCTTTGGCGGAAAAAATTATTTTTATTGGAAAAATTATTACAGCATTAAAAATTTTCTTTATTCTGTATCTGGGTTCTTGCAGCAGCCGAAAAAGCCATTCAAGTCCGATTTGGCGCATCCGTCTGGGTGCTCTTTTCACCTTCCCCGTGAGATAATCAAAACTACCGCCCACACCTATCGCTAGCTTAATTTTAGCACTTTCCTGGCTTTTCAGCGAGTGCAAAAATTTCTCCTGAAAAGGTGCGCCGAAAGAGCAAAGGATGATTGAATAATCTATAATCGGCAATTTATAACCGGTGATGTTACTACTCAAATTCGCGCCACTAACTTGCAGTTTTGGATATTTTTTCAAAATTGCTTCGCGCGTTTCTTCCCAGGTGCTCAATCCCCCACCATTGGCAACGAGAAAAATTTTGATATTATCTTTTTCCGCGATTTTCAAAATATCTTCCGTTAGATCTACTCCGACAATTCTGGTTTTTAATTTTTGGCCATATCTCCAAAAAGCAAACTTTATTCCCACTCCATCAGCCACATTTAGATCACAGCTATTTAATATTTTTTTAAACTCCTCGTCTTTTTGCGCTTTTAAAATAAACTCTGGATTGACCGTGGCGATCTGATGGATCTTTTCTTCACGCAAAAACTCGTTCACTTTTTCAAGTACTTCGGTTTTTGTTAAATTATCAACTCTAATCCCCAAAATATTCATTTACCAAAAACTAAAAACTACAAACCAAAAACTATTTGAGCGGACAACTTTGGATAATTGTATATTCCATGCCATCGCCTTCAAATTCACTAGCCATAATATCCACACTCTCCGCTGTGATTGTCAGTGGAAAATTTTTATTAATTATTGGCAATTCAGCCAGTGCCTGCCATTTATGTTGTCTGATTTTTCCTAGCGTTATATGCGGACGAAAAGATTTCTTGCTGGTGGAAAAAATATCCAGAGCTTTCTCTATTTTTTCCCGTAAATTTTTCAATTCTTCATTGGCATTGCCCGCAAGCCAAATCATGCGCGGTTCTGCCTCGGACGGCCCCAGGCAGATTTTTTCAAATTCCAGGTCAAAAATTTCGGTATTTACAACAGCCTCACAGACGTTTGCGCAAATTTCTGGGATAAAGTCATCCACTACATGGCCCAAAAATTCTAGTGTTATGTGCAAATTTGGCTCTTTTACCCATTTTACAGGCAAATCCTGCCACTCCTCAGTGGCTCGACAAAGGCTTTTTTTGGTTTTTGCGAGCAAATTTATACTGATGAATATTTTACGCTTCATACTCTCAGATTAGCCGAAAATGGTCTTTTTAGCAAGATAATATCGACTTTTATTTTTACCTTGAAAAATGCTATCCTTATGCCATGGAACCAGCTCAAAAAAATATAACGGATGTTGTGCCAATGACGCGCATACCCTTGACAAAAAATCAGTCTTTTTCTTATTTATGCGATCAAAAGTTGACTGCGGGAACGTTGGTCAGTATCCCGCTGTTTCGTAGGAACGTATTGGGAATCGTGACCGGCAATCGCCCTGATTTTGAAAGACTCGGAAATATTGAATTAAAGAAGATAGAAAAAATTATAGAGGAATCATTCTTGACAGAGTGTCAACTAAAACTTGCCTCATTTATTTCGGACTACTATTTATCCCCTCTTGGAATTGTTTTAAAGTCTTTTCTTCCAAAACGGGTGAAGATTCGTAACCCAAAACCTGAAACCCAAAACCTGAAACACAATGACATCAAACTAACCAAAGGACAACAAAAGGCAGTCGATGAAATTACTAAAAACCAAAAACTAAAAACTAAAAACTATCTTTTGTTTGGTCCCGCCTCTTCCGGAAAAACAGAAGTCTATATCCACTCGATTTTAAAATTAAAAAAAAGGAATCCAGCCGCACAGTTTTTGGTCTTGTTGCCGGAACTGACTCTGACGCCCCAAGCGCTTGAAAGATATGGAGAATATTTCAAATCGGAAGAAATTGCCGTTTTGCATAGCAAAATTTCCAAGGGCCAATTTTATTCCAATTGGCAGAAAATAAAGTCTGGCAAAGCCAAAATTATCATCGGTTCCCGCATGGCTGTTTTTGCGCCATTTAAAAATTTAGCCTTGATCGCAGTGGACGAAGAACAGGACATATCTTTCAAACAATGGGAAATGAACCCGCGCTATGATGTACGCACCACGGCAGAAAAATTAGCCCAGATACATGAGGCCTTAATTGTTTTTGGTTCAGCGACACCCAGAATTGAATCTTTTTATAAAGCCCAAAAGAAAGAATACCGGCTGCTTGAATTGCCGCCTTTGAGATTAGCTGGCCTGGAATTGTTGGACTCCAATATTGAATTGATAGATATGAAAAAAGAACGCTGGATCAAAAATTATTCATCCATCAGCAAAAAATTGCAATCCGAAATCGCTTACGCGCTGAAAAATAAGCTACAAAGCATCTTGCTTATTAATCGCCAAGGCATGAGCACTTTTTCAATCTGCGCAGAGTGCAAAACAGTTCTGCGCTGCCCAAAATGCGAACGCGCGCTGATTTATGACAATTCAGGAGTATATAAATGCGTCCATTGCGCCTACAAAACATCTATTACGCCTGAGTGTTCTAAATGCAAGGGGCTGTCTTTTGCCAACATCGGTTTAGGAACCCAAAAAGTTGAGCGCGAAATCAAAAACCTATTCCCTAGCGCCAAAGTTGCCAGGGCAGATAGCCAAAGCATGAAAGCTCATGATGCCCAAGATGTTTTATATAAAAATTTTAAGCAAGGATCGATAGATATTTTGGTCGGAACCCAGATGATTTCAAAGGGCTGGGATTTGCCAAATATGGCCCTGATTGGTATTATTGATGGAGACGCAATGCTCTCAATGCCTGATTTTTCAACCGAGGAAAGGGCTTATCAAAATATAATTCAGGCCGCCGGACGCGTGAGCAGGCTTGGAGCAAAATTTCCAGGCCGAGTTTTTCTTCAAACATTTAATCCGGAACAAAAGATTTTTAAAACTATCGCTGATAAAGATTTTTCAGTTTTCTGCGAAAAAGAAATTAAAGAAAGAAAGAGCCTTGATCTTCCGCCTTTTGGAAAATTAATCAAACTGATTTTTCAGGATTTCGATCCTCAAAAGGCTGGTTTAGAAACAAATCGCGTCTTCGATATCCTAGAAGAAAAAGCCGACAAAAATGTAAAAGTATTTGAACCGCAAAACGCCTTCCTGTCTAATATTCGTGGGCGTTTCAGAAAGCAAATTATTATTAAAATCAAAAAAGGGCCGGAGATACCGGAAAAGATAAGAAAAATCTTACTTTCCTTGTCTCGCGGCTGGATAATAGACATCGATCCAATTTCAATTATATAAAAATGGCCCAATTGCAAATCATTACTTATCCAAATCCCATTCTTCAGAAAAAAACCACGAAGATAAAGGATGCCAAAAGTCCGGAAATAAAGGAACTTATTTTGGATATGCTCGAAACCTTGGAACAAAACAGCGGGGTCGGCCTAGCGGCTCCTCAGGTCGGAAAATCATTGAAGCTGTGTGTCATTAAGCTTGCTGGCCGGACGCACATACTCATCAACCCGGAAATCAAGTCGAAATCTTGGCGCAAAACCATCGAAGAAGAAGGCTGTCTTTCCTTTCCAGGTCAATTCATTCCCGTAAAAAGATCATCTACGGTTAAAGTTAAGGCTGAAAACAGAGCTGGAAAAGCAGTAACCCTTTCCGCTGAAGGCTTATTTTCAAGGGCGTTACAACACGAAATAGACCATTTAAACGGCATCCTTTTCATAGACAGAAAAGCGAAAAAAGCAAGAAAAAAATAAAGAACTTTTTAGACGCTTTTCAAACAACCCATAATTAGCGAGTAACACAACTAAAAATGAAAACAAATAAAAGCGCAATCAAACTCAGGACTATTTTTATGGGAACATCTTCTTTCGCTGAAAATATCCTGTCCGCGCTTCTTACTAGCCAATATAACATCATTTCTGTATATACTCAGCCAGATAAAAAGGTCGGCCGCACCCAAGAATTGCAAAAGAGTGCGGTAAAATTGACTGCGGAAAAAAACAACATTCCTGTTTATGGTCCTGCAAGAATCGACGAATCGGTTTTTCAGGAATTGAAAAATCAGAAGCCCGATCTGATCGTCGTGGCCGCTTACGGCAGAATATTGCCAGAAAATGTCTTGGCTCTTCCCGGGTTTGGGGCACTGAATGTGCATGCCTCCTTGCTG
Source organism: Parcubacteria group bacterium (assembly GCA_041664225.1). Taxonomy (GTDB): domain Bacteria; phylum Patescibacteriota; class Minisyncoccia; order Moranbacterales; family UBA2206; genus UBA11098. Next base: position 67,513 of record JBAYLE010000002.1, read on the forward strand.
CCCAAATACCGCGGGCCATCCCCTATCCAAAATGCCATTTTAAACGGAGAAACTGAAACTGGTATCACAATCATGTTGATGAATAAGGGAATTGACACCGGCGATATTTTGTCTCAGCGCAGTGTAACGATTGATAAAGACGAAACCGCAGTTGAACTTTCACAGAAACTATCTAAAGTATCCGCGGATCTGCTACTGGAGACAGTCCCCCTCTGGATTGAACGAAAAATAAAATCTCAAAAACAAGCGGAATCAATGGTGTCCCTCTGCCAATTGATTGAAAGAACTGATGGTAAGATAGTTTGGACGGACGACGCAGAGACTATTTACAATCGCTACCGCGCACTTCACCCCTGGCCAGGAATTTATACTTTTTGGGAACACGGCGACACGCTAAAAAGAATCAAACTTAATAAAATCAATTATCTGAAAAACAATTCGGAAACCAAACATCATATCGGTGAAGTTTTTCAGATCGGCGAAAAATTCGGAATACAAACGAATTCCGGAACCATCGTTTTGGAAGAGTTGCAATTAGAGGGCAAAACGACCGTACCTGTCGTAGAATTTATTAATGGATATCCGAACTTCGTCGGCTCTATTCTAAAATAAATTTTGTATTAAGCCAAAATGAAAAATATTCAATCAAATGTTTGATAAAAAAAACAACAATATAACGGCTGTCGTCATCGGCTTTTTTCTTATTGTTATCATTGCGGTAATAACCTTTTACCACCCACGATCAAATAAGCCGGCACAGGATGATGCTCCGTCGACCATTTCTGAATCTGATTCTTCACAAAAACCCTCAAATAAACTCAGGAGTGATGAGTTGATGGACAAGATCAAATCAAAACAGGCGATAATTATCATCGACACTCGCGCCAGTGAAGCCTTTCAGCAAGAGCATATTTTAGATTCAAAAAATATACCTTTTGCGAATATTGAAAAATCCCTGCCGGATCTGGAAAAAAACAAAACCTACGTAATTATGGATGATGGCTCTGCGATCGGATCTTCACTTGCTAATGGAATTTTCCCCGGAAACGGCATAGGAGATGTTTTTTATTTGGATGGCGGGTTTCCTGCCTGGAAAAACAATAATGAACCAACAATTTCCAGTGGTGATCCTTCCTCTTTCGCCGATCAATCCAAAGTAAATTATATCAAAAGCGACCAACTAAAAGATCTGCTGAATACTGAAAGTAATCTTGCTATTATTGATTTGCGAAGCAGCAGCCACTATAAGGAGAGCCACTTGCCAGGTGCCATAAATATCTTTATTGATGATTTGGAGAGCAAGCGCGGTAAAATACCGGTAGGCAAAAAAATAATCCTGTACGATAAGGATGGTTTATGGGCTTTCCAGGGCGCAGTTAGGCTTTTTGATATGGGGTTTTTCAATGTATTCTGTCTGTCTGATGGTCTGGATAGCTGGCAACAGAAAAAATATCCCCTGACAAAGTAGAAATCAAAAAAGACATTCCCCTCTCGAACGTCTTTTTTTTGTTTGGTTATTTTTTGGACACTCTCATTGTTGCTTTTATCTTTCTCGCTTGGAAAAAAGAAAAATATAAAGAATCTCCAAAATTGCCAGCGTATTGACCACGAGCAAAACTACGAACCAAATTTTTTCTCCCCGCCGCGCCGCCTTCCACAGCGCAACCCCCTTCCATGGGATGGTCCAAATTGCCGCGACGACCAGAGTTAAAACTAAGTTTTTATCCATATTTTTTGTTCCTAAGTGAATTAATTTTTTACTTTTTGAATTGAGGTTCAGCTCAAGACGACCGTATATCAATTATACCACATTTTTATTCTAGCCAATCTCTAAGGATAGAATAGTATTTTTCAGTTTTTCAAGACTATCCCAGTCATGGATAGAAATTGTTCCAACTCCCAAGCTTTTTTTGCCTTTGGCTATTTTTTTCAGCTGTGCAATTTTTCCCTTTAAATCTTCCTTTGTCAATAAATCAATTTTAGTCAGAAGCAGCATCTCCTTCTTGTTTGCAAGTTCTGAGGCATAATTTTCCAATTCCCTTCTGATTATTTTATAATCACGGGCTAGATCATCAGACTCTGCGCTTAGACAGTGGATCAGAAGTTTTGTCCGCTGGATATGCTTTAAAAACTTTATACCCAGTCCTCGACCAGCAGATGCACCCTCAATAAGTCCGGGAATATCCGCAATGATAAAATTTTCAAATACACCCAGATTTGGCTCTAGAGTAGTAAATTCATAATTACCAACTTTGACGTCAGCTTTTGTCAATTCATTCAATAAACTCGATTTTCCCGCGTTGGGAAGTCCGATTAATCCGATATCTGCAATCAGCCTAAGCTCGATAAAAAAAGAAAATTCTTCTCCAAGTTTTCCTTCCTCGGCTTCTTCCGGACTTGTATTTATCGGGGAACGAAAACAGAAATTACCGCGCCCGCCGATTCCGCCGCGAGCAACTAAAACTTTTTGCCCGGTCTGGACTATGTCTATATCTTCTCTGGTTTCTAAATTATGCAATACTGAGCCGATTGGCACAGTAAGAATCAAATCTCGCCCGGCATGACCTGTTGATTTATCATTTTTTCCCCGGTTGCCATCTTCCGCGTAATAATCTTTCTTGTGTTTGTATTTGTTCAGCGCGGTCAGATCTGAAACACCTTCAAAGAAAATATTCCCGCCATTGCCGCCACTCCCGCCGGTCGGACCCAGCGTCATTTTGGTCTTGCTGAAAGCGACGGACCCATTGCCGCCGCGCCCCGCGTATATCTTTATTTTTACTTCATCGGTTAACATAAATTTATATTCCCAATCCTTTTAAAAAATTTTCTAATTCACTGCCGGCTAGTTCTCTTTTTTTCCCGGTTCCCAGGTTCCCGATTTTTACATTCATTACACGAATTCTTTTCAAATCAACAACCTCAAATCCGATGTCGGTACACATACGCCGGATCTGATGCTTTTTTCCTTCAGTCAGTACTATTTTAAATTCCTTGTCGGAAACCTTCTTGATTTCGCAGGGCTTGGTTTTGAAATCTTCCAATTGCACACCATTACTCATTATTTTAATGAAAATATTCGTAATCGATTTATTTGTCCGCACCACATATTCTTTTTCGTGTTCAAATTTCGGATTCAACAACTTATCCGTCACGCGCCCGTCATTAGTAAGAATTATGAGGCCATGAGATTTCCTATCCAAGCGTCCTACTGGAAAAAACTCCCTCGGCAGATCCGCGACCTCCTGGATGCCCTGTTGCCGCTTTTCGGGCGTATGAGTGACGATACCTATGGGCTTGTTATAAGCAAAATATTTGTATTTTTTGAGCTTGTTTTTTGTTTCCATATCAACCTCGACCAAATCTCCTTCATCCACTTTATCCCCTATCTGGGCAATCTTACCATTAATTTTCACGATTTTTTTCAAAATTAAGGCATCCGCCTCCCGGCGGCTGCAATAGTTATTCATCGCCAAATAGCGATTAATCCGAATGGGGTAAATTATGTTTTCCATGTTGGGGAGGAGGGATTCGGACCCCCGGTGCAAGGACCAGAACCTTGTGCCTTACCGCTTGGCTACTCCCCAATTAATAAATTGCAATCAATTTGTTGTCGTCGCTCGCTCGAAAATATCCATTTAAGACGTCTATTTCGCTCGCTTCGCTATACAATAAAAAGACCTCTGAAGTCTTTTTATAATCTATACTAAATCCGGCTAAGAATCAAGTCTATATCTTTAAATACTTCCGCATCGCAATAACACTGCTAAACATGCCCAGCACCACTCCAACTAGCAACTGGATCCCGAATATTTGGAAAAAATTGGAAACATAAAAACCCACCAGATTTTCAGATGGCACTACGGAAGAAACATAGGGTGTGATAAATTTTAAAGTTAAAAACAAAATCAGCATGGAAACAATCGAAGCCAAAATACCATAAAGTATGCCTTCAAAAATATAAGGCAGACGTATAAAAGTATTAGAGGCTCCCACCAAGCGCATAATCTCAATTTCCCGCCGCTGGGCGTAAATGGTAATTCTTATGGTATTAAAAGTAATCAGAATTGAGATGACTGCGAAAATAATTCCTAAGCTGATGCCGACTCTGCGTATAGTTTCGATAACATTATTCAATTTAGCGATTATTTCCTTGTTTCTGCCGTAGTTTATACGGCTAATCTTTTCTTTGTATTCGGCATTATTGATATAGTCAGCAACACCTTGATATTGATCGACATCCTTAGCTTTAATCACCAAGGAAGCCAGCAAGGGATTATCACCAATTTCTTGCAATGATTGTAAAATGATAGGCTCGTCGGCGTTATCTCGCTTGAAATTTTCAAGCGCAGTATCGCGAGAAACATAATCAATTGATTTAACTGAGCTATTGGATTGCAAATTGCTTTTTATTTTGAATATTTCATCTTCCGAGGTAGCTGGCTTGAAATACACACTGACATTAACTTTTTCCTGAACATCTTTAAGAATATTGTCCACGGTATGCGTGACCACGAACAAAACACTTACGACATACAAAGAAAGTATCAAGATGCTAATTGTTGCCACGCTCAACCAGCCGTTTCGAAAAAGGTTTTTTAGCGATTCTTTAAATGTCCTTCCAAAAGTCAAAAACATATTTTTTTGCCTGCCTGTTGGCAGATAAATTTAAACGAATTTGTATTTACCCTTAGCATAATCACTCAAGACTTTTCCCTTATCCATCACCAGCACTCTTTTTTGCGCCTTGTTAACAATGTCTTTGTCATGGCTGGCCAAAAGCACCGTGGTCCCCAGTTCATTGATTTTCAGCAACAATTCTACGATTTCCACCGAGGAAACCGGGTCGAGATTCCCCGTCGGTTCGTCCGCGATAATAATGATCGGCTTGTGGATCAAGGCTCTCGCCATAGCCACTTTTTGTTTCTCCCCGCCGCTTAATTGCTGTGGAAATTTTTCCATCATGTTCCCAAGACCGACAATTTCCAATATTTGCGGAACATCTTCGTTGATCTCCTCAGCCGAAGCGCCTAAAACTTCCAGAGCATAAGCCACATTTTCAAACACAGTTTTTTTGTGTAACAGTTTTGAGTCCTGAAACACAGTGCCGATTACTCGCCGGTGAAAAGGCATTTTTCTTTTACTGATCGCGCTTAGGGGATGATTATTAAAATAAACTTCGCCCTCGGTCGGCATCTCTTCCGCATAAACCATTTTGAGCAAGGTTGATTTGCCGGCCCCGCTCGGCCCGACAATCGAGATAAATTCGCCCTCTCTGATTTCCAAATTAATGTTTTCCAGCGCTAAAGAATAATCTTTATAAAGTTTGGAAACGCCCTCAAATTTAATCATCAAAATCTCACCAGCCGGCTTATCTATCGGTGCTGACGCCCTTTTTATTTGAGTTTCTATATTTTCTTTTTTCATACTCCACTATTATAACACAATTTTATTGTATGGGTAAACCTGGAAATAAATACACTATTTTTTCGCCTTGAATTTCAAATAAGCTTCAGTAAAATCCTCTAAATCGCCGTCCAAAACACCCTCGGTATCAGTTGTCTCAAATTTTGTGCGATGGTCTTTAACAAGCTTGTACGGATGCAAAACATAAGATCGAATCTGGCTTCCCCATTCAACTGAGACCGATTCTCCGCGCAATTTCATTTTTTCTTTTTCCTTGTCTTCTAAATATTTTTGATGCAATTTGGCCTTGAGAATTTTCATCGCCTGTTCTTTATTTTGCATTTGGCTTCTTTCGTTTTGGCAAGTCGCCACAATTCCCGTGGGAACATGTGTAATACGAACCGCGCTATCAGTCGTGTTGACACTTTGTCCGCCAGCGCCAGATGACCGGTAAACATCCACCCGCATATCCACTGGGTTTATGACGACTTCTTTAATATCTTCAATCACAGGCATTACTTCCAACAGCGCGAATGATGTTTGCCGTAAATTGTCCGAATTAAAAGGTGAGAGTCGCACCAAACGATGCACCCCACCCTCACTTTTCAAATTTCCATACGCGTATGCGCCATCTATTTCAACCGTTGCATTTTTTATGCCAGCCTCCTGCCCGCGCGACTCGTCCACAATTTTCGCTTTAAAATTATTTTTTTCCGCCCACTTCAAATACATGCGCAAAAGCATCTCTGCCCAATCTTGGGCATCCACTCCGCCGGCACCGCTATGAATCGAGAGAATCACATCATTGCGATCATATTCTCCATTAAAAAGAGTCTTAAATTCAAGCTGGTTAATTTCTTTTTCAACTTCAGCCAGTTTTTGAGATAAATCATCCTCCTCTTTTTCTGAACCTACCTCTGCTTCATTTATAATTTCCGACAGCTCCTTAGTTTCATCTAAATCCGTTTCAATATCACTCAACATTTTTAATTCATTTCTCAGTTCCTCTAGCTCCTGCATAATTTTGGAAGCCTTTTGCGATTCATCCCAAAATCCAGGGGTACTGGAAATCTTTTCTAATTCTGCTATTCTTTTTTGTTTTTCCGGCAAGTCAAAGGTAGTCGCTCACCAGAGCGAGTTTGTTTTTTAAACTTTGCAATTTCTCAGTTAACTCACGCATATTATTCAATCATTAAAAGCGCCAGCATTAATCCAATTCCAAAAACAAAGGCGATCAACTGCCAGAATGATTTTTTGGGGTCAGTATCTTTGTGCAATTCCGGAATAAGATCAGACGCCGCGATGTATATAAATCCGCCGGCTGCGAAAGGCACCAGAAATTTGGTAAAATCACCGTCGTTGATGTTCAAAATCAAAACAATTACTGTCCCTGCAACAGCCGTCAGCGCAGTCAGAAAATTAAACAACAACGCTTTACCCTTTTTGAACCCGCCATAAATTAGGGAACCAAAATCCCCGATTTCTTGGGGTATTTCATGAAAAATCACCGCTAAGGTTGTCGCCACTCCCACCGGGATGCTCACCATGTAGCCGGCAGCGATAATAAGGCCGTCGATGAAATTATGGACTGCGTCACCCACTAATAGAATATACGAGAAAGGGTGCGGATGATCTTCGCAGGCCACCTCGTGACAATGCCGCCAATGTAAAAATTTTTCAATGATAAAAAAAATCAAGATTCCTAGCAAGATAAACAGCGATACAAAAATCTTTTCATTTATATTTTCAAAAGCTTCCGGAATCAGATGGATGAAAGCATCACCCAGAAGCGAACCAGCTGCAAAACTGACAAAATAAATAAGGATTTTTTGTAATTTTTCAGCTGAAATCGCAAGAGTAAAAACACCCACCAAAGAGATGAGGCTGACGACTATTACTGATGCCAGCGCATAAAACCAAACCATAGATTATAAATAGTTTTTAATTAGCACGATATGATCCGCTTCCGCCTGCGTCAGCGCCGTGAAAAATATGCTGATGTTAGTTTCGACTGCTTCCTTGGCAAACTTAGAATAAATATCAGTGGCGTGCTCTTCCAATTTAATTGTTTTTTTGAAATTTTCCACTTCATCCTCGCTACAAACTTGATCTTCGACTCTTGGAATCGCAATACCCATCAGTTTGGTGCAAATAACCGCGTGTTCCATTTCCACTTTCGCCAAACGCTTATACATCGCTTTGGTTTCATAGCTTTTTGCCTTCCCAGCCATACACAGATAGATCGCATTGGCCCGCAGTTCCAGCGCCAACGTTTCCTCCAGATTCCGGCCGGAACACTCGCTAATTTCAATTTTTTCATTCACAATCGGTTTTGCCTCTTTTCCTTCTTTGATAAAATGACTCGGCGCCCCACAAAACGGACAATCAGTCGGTTTTTCATGTCCGATATAAGCATCCCCGCAAATTTGGCAGATAAATGTTTTCATATTATTATTCTAATTTTTTATTTATTCCTTCATCCAAATCTTCCATAGTTTTTAAAAATGCCTTCTCAATATCAATTCCATATTTTTCTGATAAAACAAGTACGCAATACAAATAATCCGCCAACTCGTGCGCCAATTTTTCACCTAAATCATCTGCTTCCCCAATGCCTTCTTTGGCCATAACCAGCTTCATCAAATCACCAACATCACCCACAAATCCCTCCATCACCTGCGCATTGGTCCACTTTTTACCATATTTTTTCTGCTCCAACTGATGATACTTTTCTTTTATTTCAATGGCACGTTTTGACAATTCTTTTATGTCCATACTTGAGTTTTTTTGATAATTATTTTAGTATGATAGGGTTATAGCCATCTTAGCTCAGTTGGTAGAGCGGCGCATTCGTAACGCGCAGGCCGCCGGTTCAATCCCGGCAGATGGCTCATTAAATACACTTTATACATCTTACTTTATACTGGATAACCTTGAAAGCCTTTCCCACTCAGAATCCACAATTTTTTGCATTTCTTCGATGACATGTTTATTTTCAGGAGCAAAAAGATGTTTGAATCTTCCTTGGCCTTTCAAAAATTCCTCAACTGGCTTTCTTTCTTTAGGTACGTAATTAATTACGTAATTACCATTTTCGATTTCATAAAGCGGCCAGAAATTAGTCTCCGTGGCCAGCTTGGCGTAATGCACATACATTGAAGTCGGAAATTTCCAATTATTGGTGCATGGCTGCATCACCGAAAGAAATGACGGCCCCTCCGTCTCAAAAGCCTTTTTAGCTTTGCGTTTCAAGTCTGGTAAATTGCCAACACTGCCCTGGGCAGCATATTTGATGCGATGCGCAGCAACAATTTCCATCAGGTTTTTGCGCAGCTCAACCTTGCCAAAAGAATTTTTTCCAATTGGTGTCGTTTCTGTAGCGGCGCCATAAGGCGTCGCACTCGACCGCTGATTACCGGTGTTCATATACCCGCCATTATCATAAACTACATACAAAAAATTATGACCCCTTTCCAAAGCGCCCGACAATGATTGTAACCCGATGTCATATGTTCCCCCATCCCCGCCAAAAGCAACGAAATTAATTTTGCCTTTGATTTTATTTTTCTTCAAAAATATTCTATACGCCCGCTCCACACCGGAGATGGTCGCCGCCGCGTTTTCAAAAGCATTGTGAATATACGGCACGTTCCAGGCCGTATAGGGATACAGCGTCGAAGTTACCTCCAAACACCCGGTCGCGTTGGCCACCACCACCGGATCTTTCGATTCGCCCAAAATCGTTCGTACAATCGCCGGAATCCCGCACCCCGCGCAAGCGCTGTGCCCCGGCGCAAAATTTTTCGCTAGCTCTTTGTTCATGGTTATTTAGATTGTTTAGAAATTTTAAGCAGCCCTTTTTTCCGCCTTGGCTTCGGCACTACTTTTTTTATGCTCTTCATCAAAAACCCGCTTGGCGTTTTCCTTCACCGGTCCTTTCGCTAGCCAATTCAAAAAACGTTTATCGCCAGTCTTGAAAAGTTTATCAATAAAGGCTTGCTGATCAAGAGCTTGATATGTTTTTCCTTCTGAACTGCTGACCGTGTCAACACCATTTAACGCATCAATAAGATCATCCATGCTCTGTGCTTTTTCGAGATCTTTTTCCATGACAGAATTTTTTTCCATCTCTCCTGTCTCCTGAGCTCGTTCCATAGCCTCATCAACTCTAACCGCTTCATCAGAACGCGTATCTCCGGCCATCATACGATCGATTCGAGAAGCTTCTTTTGATTTTCCTATCTCCGCTCCACCAAAAATCTTCTTCGCCCATTCGCTACTTTTTTTGCTAAATTCACCGATCGCTTTCTTCGCAGTCAATCCGCCTGAATTTATTTCCACACCTTTTTTCTTAATAAAAGAAAACATGTCTTTGAGCGTTTCAGTCATCGGAGTTTTTTCTTTAAAAGAATTAGCAAAATCTTCCATGCCTTGCATAATTGGATCTTCTTTCCATTGCTCATTTTTCTTTATACCCTTCAGTTCATTGGTAAAATCCTTGAGCGCCTCAGACTGGACTTGCTCTTTTGTTATCGGTTCTTCTTCGGCTTTTAGCTCTTCCTGCTGATTAGCAGCTTCAATATTTTCTCCCCCCTCCATCTTTGCTTGCCTGCGTTTTTCATTAATAAAGTTATTAATGTTATCAACTCTATTGCTCATGGCCACTTCCATTGCTTCCGCGTCCGGATTATTGTCAATTTCTTCTGAAAAACTATCTTTAAACCCTTGCATTTCCTGTGGAGTCAATTCTTTCGCAACCACCGGATCCTCTAAGTATTGTCTGAGTTGATCTTTATGCCACTCAACAGAACCAGCCTCATCTACTCCGCCTAGAGCCTCGGCATTATTAGCTGGCTCTCTTTGCAGTAATTCTTCAACACCAGCAGGAATTTCTTCTGCCATGGTCTGTGGATTTTCAACTACAGCTTCTTCCGCAACAATCGGGGCTTCCGCCACAGCTTCTTGAGCAACTACTGTTTCCGCTTGAATTTTTGCATCCTTCCTCGCCATTGCACCTGAAACATCAAGCCCGAACTCAGCGCCTATAGCCGCTATTCTTTCTTTGTCTTGTTGGTCGACTTTGACTTCAGCAGCCTTAAGTTCGGCTTTTTGTTGCTCAATTTTTGCCCACTTTTCTTCCAAAAAAGTTTTTTTCGGCACCTCCTTGGCCGGTTCTGCTTCTTTTTTCTTTACCCCTGTTTTTTCAGCGACAATATCCCATTGACTCCTTAAGGGTTTATTTTCGAATGCCATATTTGTAAAAATTAAAAATTATTTATTACCAATATATTTAATTTCTTTTGAAAGCTTGTTGTTTTTCAGATCTTCGAAAACTTTTTCGATGTCACCAGCAAAAATATCGCGACCGCCTAAGCTGTAGACATAATTCTGTATCGCTGGCATCTTGTGCTCTGAATTATAAAATCCGGAAACAATGTCATGATAAATCGGCGAATATGTTCCGGAAGAAATCGCCCGCTCCATCACAGCAATGCTCTTTGTATTTTTTAAAACCTCGACAATCTCTTTTCTGGGAAAAGGGCGAAATAAATTTATTTTCAAAAGTCCGGCTCTTTGTCCATATTTGCGAAGTTTGTCCACCAGATCCTTCACTGTCCCAGCGGTGGAACCGGCCAAAATAATCACTTGTTCCGCATCTTCCAATTGATAGCTTTCGAAATAATTTTTAGCTCTTCCGCTTAATTTTTCAAATTCCCGAGCAATTTCTAAATAGGACTCTTTGGCGCTTTCCATGGCCACTTCTTGATCCACTTTAAATTCAAAATATGAATTTTGTAGCGCCAGCGGCCCGTATGTCACCGGGTTTTTAATATCTAGTAAATATTTTTCAGGTTTGTATTCTCCCACAAATTCTTTTACTTTTTCATCTGGCAAGATTTCCAAATTTTCCACACAGTGTGAAGTATTGAAGCCATCCATGATCGCCATGACCGGCAAACCGGCTTTTTCCGCCAGCTTCATGCCAATGATCGTGTTGTCATACGCTTCCTGCGCGTTTTCGGAAAAAATCTGAATCCAGCCGGCATCACGCGCGCCCATCACATCAGAGTGATCACCGTGAATATTGATCGGCGCGGATAAGGCTCGCGCAGAAACCGCCATCAAAATCGGCAGGCGCAAACCGCTGGCAATGTAAAGAATTTCATTCATGAGTGCCAAGCCTTGCGAGCTCGTGGCCGTCACGGTCCGCGCTCCCGCCGCACTCGCGCCCACACAGGCCGAAATGGCGCTATGTTCCGATTCAACTTCGATCATTTCGGTCATCACTTCGCCATCTGCCTTGAATTTGGCATAAGTTTCAATAATAGTTGTCTGGGGCGTAATCGGATAAACCGGCATCACGTCCGGCTCAATCTGTCGCAGCGCTTCTGCAACCGCGGCGCCACCCGTCAAGGCTATTCTGTTTTTATTGTTTTTACCCATTAATTTTTCTGCATAACTATGGCTTTCATTGGACAGACTTGAGCGCAAACCCCACAGCCTTTGCAAAAATCATAATCGATATCTGCTTTGTCGCGCTGCCCCTCTTTATAAAATTTCAATTCGATTGAGGCATCCGGGCAATACGAAACACACGTGGAGCATCCGCTGCACTTTTCCTTATCAACAACCGGCTTCATATACCGCCAATCCCCTGTCTTTGCCGCTTTTTTGATATCATGTTTTATAATTGCGCCTTTCTCCATATTTTTTATATTGTGTCGTAAGCTTTTTCAATGGCCTGTATGTTTTTTTCCGTCGCTTCCGACCCCACTTTTGCTTCAAATATTTTTTTAAATTCGTTTAGGACGCTTTCTAGTTTCACCGCCTCGGTCACTTGCACGAATTTTCCCAGAATCACCGTGTTTGGCCTGGGTTGTCCGACAATTTCCATGGAAATGCCATTAGCATCAACCGGATAAATTTTACCTTTAAATTTTAGCTTCTCAGCAATTTCCTTGGAGGTGTTTTGAGAGTTTATGATCAGTAGTTCATCCTCGCCCAGATCTTTAAGAACAGCCTCGGAATCCAAAATCGTTTCGTCCAGAACTACAACAACATCCGGCTTTGTCACCGGTTCATGCGTCCTTATTTCATGGTCGGAAATTCGTACAAAAGTTTTGGTCGGCGCACCGCTTCGCTCCGGTCCGAATTGCGGAAAGGCCTGCACAAACTTCCCCTCAGAAACCGCTGCTTGAGCGATGATTTCCGACGCTGTTTTTGCGCCTTGCCCTCCCCGAGCATGGAAAGTGACTTCAAAAATATCCTTGTGCATTTTCATTGTCCAATTATACCATAAAAAATATATAAATGAGAATCATTTATTTCTTCTAAAATACCAATCATAAATATCTTTCGCCACCGGTTCAGCACTGGAAAATCCTTCTCCGCCGCCTTCCACCAAAATCGCCATGGCAATTTCTGGATCACTGAAAGGCGCAAAAGAAATAAACCAGCCATGCAATTGCGCTCCGCCAACGCCGAATTGGGCTGTTCCGGTTTTGCCAGCGGCTTCTACTGGTAAAGTCTTTAAAGGCTGGGCCGTTCCATCAGTTACTGTCTTACGCATGCCTTCACGGACAATCTTGATTACGTCAGCGGATATGAAATCTTCGCGGATAACCACAGGCGGAATGTTTTCAATCGTTCCATCACTTTTTTGAATGCGATTGACGACTCGCGGCCGATACAAAGTCCCGCCGTTGGCAATCGCCGCAGTATAATTAGCAAGTTGTAACGGCGTGACTGTTATAAACCCTTGGCCAATGGCTGAGTGATAGGAATCACCGATATACCACCTTTCTCCCAGTTTATCCAATTTCCATTGCTCGCTAGGGATAAACCCGATTGACTCATCAGGCAGATCGATGCCGGTTGGGTTACCTAAACCGAATAAATTTTCATATTTTTTCATGCGATCCATGCCCAATCCTTGAATATTTCCATAACCGCCACCGATTGTATAAAAAAACACATCATTACTTTCCGCAATCGCCGTGCGTACATCACTTGGGCCATGGGCAGTCCAGTCACCAAAACGAAAACTGCCAATATTGATACTTCCGCCTTGTCCGTCAATAATAGTCGACGGCGTAATTGTGCCTTCCGCTAAAGCTGCGGCAGCCACAGCCGGTTTCAAAGTTGATCCGGGCGGATATTCGCCACTGATCGCCCGATTAAACAACGGCAAATTTGGATCCGAGATTAAATTCTGATAATCAGCATTGGATATACCAGAAGCGAATAAATTATTATCAAAACTCGGCAAGCTTACCATGGCTAGAATCCCGCCGCTCCTGGGATCAATAGCAATTGCCGCCGCAGTTTTGGATTCATTTTTTTCCATAGATGAAGACAGGCTATCATATAATCTTTTTTGGAGCTCCTCATCGATGTTCAAATATAGATTTTCCCCAGCTTCCGGTTGGATAATTCCTAAATTTTTAGTTGCGTTTCCAATCGAATCTACTTCAACTCGTTTAGCGCCATTTTTTCCTTTCAGATTCTGTTCATAGTATTTTTCCAGTCCTGTTTTACCGATATAATCCGTGAGTGAATAACCGAGATTATTTTTCAATTCTGCTTGCGTTATTTTTCCATCATAGCCAATAATGGGCGAAAAAATCGGTCCGTTCTCATAATTTCGAATGGCTGTATTTTCTACACTGATTCCCGGAATTTCACTAGCTTTTTCCGCCAAGATAAGCGCCTGGTCCTGGGTTATATTTTCTTTTAATAAAACGGGCTCAATTGATTTACGATTTTGTGTTCCGAGAGCTGCTTCAACATTGCCCAAATCCATATCCAGAATGCCGGAAACCTCACGCGCGACTGCTTCGATTTTATCATGATTATCGGGCAAATCACGTGGTACAATGACCACATCCATGCTGGGCATGTTACTGACCAGGACCCGGCCAAATTTGTCCAGAATCTTCCCACGCGGAGCCTTAATTGTGATCAGCCGGATGCGATTACCATTTGAAACGTCAGAATAATAGCTGCCCCTTATAACATCGAGATAAAAAACTCTGCCAGCAAGAAGAATAATAATTAAAACAATCACATACCAGACCATGTTTAGGCCCTTGCGCTTAAAAGGTTTTTCAATAATGGCCTTTTCTTTTTGTGTCACAGTCATTATTGAATCTTCAATCTCGATCCCCCGCAGAACCTTTCTTTTTTTGAGAAGTTTATCCAGCACCATAAAACTTATTTAAATAAAATATTGATAAACTCCGACACCACAATCGTATGCACTGATTTATGGTGATGGATTTATCTAACATTATTTCTTAAAGTTAATTTTTGTCCATAAACATTTTTTAGATTTTCGAATTTCTTTAGCGGCCAATAAATCAAAATGAAAACCAACACATTATTTAGTATTTTCAGCCAAAGGTCACTATAAAATAAAGGGAAACCGATTTCTCCGGCGCTCTTTAGACTTAAAAATATCTTCATTAAAACAACTACCACAAAATCATTCAAGGCGGTCCCAGCAATTACCAACAAAATCAGAGTTAAAAATTTCCAAGTAGAATAGGTGACCAAAAATCGCTGAGCCAAAAAACTCGCCATTAGAACTACCAGCATAAAAGAAAGTGTATTGATTCCCAATGGGAAAAAAGAAAATATATCCATCAGAAGTCCAGCCACAAGAGTCATCCCCCAAACCTCGCTAAATCCTCGACGAGTTGCAAAGAAAATCAGCACAATTAAAACCAAATCAGGAATGTGTCGAACCGAAAAAAAATTCGGAAGCAAGGAAGCTTGCGCGATGACCAGCAAGAAAAAAAATATAAAGATTGATATTTTTTTGGACATTATTTTTTGTAATTTTTCTTGTCGACACAAGAAAAGTTAATTCTTGATCACAAACACCACATCCATTTTTGAATATTTTATCCTTGGGACAACTACCGCCTGTTGAAAAAGCTTATCGCCCGAAGATCTGACTTCTTGTATTTTTCCGATCAGAAGTCCTCTCGGAATATTGCTTCCCAAACCTGAAGTTACGACCGTATCGCCATTATTAAGCGCCTCCTGCTGTGAAACCATATCCATAAGAACACCAAGCCCATATTCACCCTTCAAAACGCCTCTTGACGCAGTCTCACTATCCACAACATTAACCACGCTATTTGAATCAGAAAGCAAGGTTATTTTGGCCGAATGTGTCGTAACTTCAGATACTTTTCCGATCAAAATTCCTTCAAAAACTATGGCTGGCATTTCCTCCCGGATACCATCAGCACTGCCCTTGTCGATCATTACCCAGTTGCCCAACCTTTGCGGATCCTGTCCGATAACAAAAGCTGCTTCCAAATTAAATTTTTGCTTCGGAGCCAAGCCCAACTGTTCACGCAGTGAACCGTTTTCATTTTTTTCATCATTTAATTGGGCAATTTCGGCTGAAAGCTCATTATTCTCCTTCAGCAAGCTTTCATTTTCTTTTTTTAAATCCCCAATCGATCCCAAAAATTCACCCGTTCCAGCAATAGTGCGGCTCAATAAATAAAAAGTTTTTTGAAAAGGAAAAGCGACTGACAAAAAAAGACCGCGCACCGGATTAAAAAAACTTTGGGGATTTAAAAAAATTAGCAGAAAACAAATTACTGCCACTGCTAAAAATTTAATGATATTGGGGGTAAGATATTTTCTGGACATAAACTAGATTAATGATTTTTCATGCTGGTTTTCAACTAAAACATCTTTGAGCGCCTCTATGTCCTCCAAAACAATCCCACAGCCACGCACCACGGCCGTCAACGGATCCTCCATCATCCGCACGGGCATTTCCGTCTGGTTTGCCACGAGCCGATCCAATCCTCTAATCAAGCTGCCACCGCCCGCCAAAATAATTCCACGCTGCATAATATCCGCCAAAAGTTCCGGCGGGGTCTCCTCAATTGTAGTTTTAATGTTATTCACAATAATGCGAATTGAACGAGAAAGCGCTTCGCGCACCTGTTCATCATTGATCATTACTTCCTTCGGCAGTCCGCTTACCAGATCGCGTCCACGCACCGGCATCTGCATCTTTTCTTTCTGCGGACAAGCACTGCCAATGGCAATCTTCACATCTTCCGCTGTTTTTTCACCGATTAAGAGATTGAACTCATCACGGCAATAACGAATAATATCCTCATTCATTTCATCACCGGCAATGCGCAAGTTCCGTGACGCTACCACTCCGCCCAAAGAAATCACGGCAATGTCGGTCGTGCCGCCGCCAATATCCACCACCATATTCCCTGCCGCATCCTGAACCGGCAGGCGTGCGCCGATCGCCGCTGCCATCGGCTCATCAATCAGAAACGCTTGTCGGGCACCCGCATTCATCGTGGCATCGATCACGGCTCTTTTCTCCACTTCCGTCACATCGGATGGTATCCCAATAATCACTCGCGGACGCGGAAAAAAAGTGAAGCTATCGCGATGAACCTTATCGATAAAATATTTAAGCATCTGCTCCGTCACCTCAAAATCACTCACCACGCCGTCCACCAAAGGACGCGTTGCCACAATATGCCCGGGGGTTTTCCCCACCATTTTTTTGGCTTCTTTACCAATGGCCAAAACCTGCCCAGTTTTTTTGTTGATGGCCACCACTGACGGCTCATTAATAACGATCCCCTTGCCTTTGACATACACTAAAGTATTGGCCGTGCCCAGATCAATGCCGATATCTTTGGAAAAATTGCCAAAGAGACCGCCGGTTAAATTTTTGAAAAATTTATTGATTTTTTTCATTATCTCAAAGACTAAAAAACAACATTTTCACTGGAATGTTTGCTTTATTCTTAAATTAATTTTTGTTTGAAACCTTCAATAAAGGCTTCGTATATTGTAACCTAATCATCAGCTTAAGTCAAAAATAATATAAAAAAAGGGCCCCTAGGATTCACTCCTAGGGGCAATGCATGCTGTACATGCTTTTAAACAAAAATTGTTTCGTTACGGTCAGCTCCGATAGAAAGGATCCGCGGATCAACTCCTGCTGATTTGCTCACAAAATCTATAATCCTTCTTAATTTCGAGGGCAAATCGCTGACTGAGGTTGCTCCTGCAGTATCACATTCCCAACCGGGAAAACATTTATATATTGGACGACAGTACTGCAAAACATGGCTGTCCGGAATCGCTACGTTTAAAATATCTCCGGGCAACAATGTTTTTTGCCCATGACGATATTTGGGACCGGCATACTCATAGCTTTCGCAGATTTTGATAGTGCGACACATATTCAACACGTCCAGTTTAGTAAAAATAACATGCGGTCCGGACTTTCCAATTGCGTATCTGAGCAACTGAAGATCGAGCCAGCCTGTCCTTCTCGGCCGACTGGTTGTCGCGCCATATTCATCGCCGGCTTTCCGCACACCGATGCCCTGAGCAAGAGGACTGCGGCTATTCACATCAGCATCTGGATAAAGTGCCGCCTCTCGAGCCTTGTCAACACCTTCAGTCGCACACCAATCTTCTGATTTACGGCCTCCGAATTCGGTCGGGAATGGCCCACTGCCAACACGGGTCATATAAAAAGCTTTGACGATTCCCAAAACCCGGTCAACTGCTTTTTCACTGATGCCCGCACCGCGTGCCAGTCCCGGCACAGTCGGATCTGATGAGGTTACATAAGGATATGTGCCTTCGTCAACGCTTAATAAATCCCCTTGGGCACCCTCGAGAAGCAATTTCATCCGACCCACTACTTTATTCTTCAAGAAAGCGTCAGTGTCTTGAATCATATCGCGCAATCGCTTGCCATATGCCATGTACTTTTCCACGATGGCATCCTCATTGAAAATGTCTTTGGCATTGTAGTAAGCGCCTTTCTCAAGATGATCGTGCTGCATAATTTTCCGTACGACTTCAGAATCATAGGTCCGCAACGTTCTCACTTTCTCTTTGAGATTTCGCCTGAGCTTCACAACAAAGATATCTTTGTTTAATAAATCATTCACCACCAGCCCGATACGGCCGACATGATCTTTATACAGCGGCCCGATGCCCCTGCCTGTTGTTCCTATTTTTCCGCTATCTGAATTACTTTCTCTCACCCGGTCTTCGACCAAGTGACAAGGTAATACCAGCTTGGCATTCAATGCAATCATTAGATTATTATAGGTCATGCCTTCGCGGTCAAGAATACCCAGCTCCTCGCATAAAATATACGGATCCGCTGCCACACCCCTGCCTATTCCATTGATCTTACCGAAGCTATCATGCAAGATACCTGAAGGTATCAGATGAAAAATATACTTCTTGCCGTTAATCACGATTGTATGTCCAGCATTTCCACCGCCAGTTCCGCGGAAAATCACATCTGCCCATATTTCCGCCAAAACATCGACGAATTTCCCCTTGCCCGTATCACCCCATTGGCGACATGTCAGCGCCAGTGTTTTCACTCCTCTCAGCCAATGCAATAATTGCCCCTGACCATTGATACTCATCTTTAACTCTCCTCTTTTTTGTAATTGGGTGCGTCCCTTGTAATTATCACGCTCGGATGGGATTCTTGTTGCGCGCCTTCAGTGATTTGTTCAAAGAGTGCTTTTTTCTGAAGCACTTTGATGTTTTTCGCGCCTGAATAACCCATACCGCTTCTTAATCCGCCCATCAACTGGTAAATAAACTCTGCCACATCACCCTTGAATGGCACTGCCCCTTCGACACCTTCCGGCACCAGTTTCCCTTTTTTACTTTCTTTTTGGAGATATTTGTCTCTGGATGCTTGACTGTCCTCCATCGCACCCAGTGATCCCATACCCCGATAAACCTTAAAGGGCCCTCCGCCAATCATGATTATTCTTCCTGGCGACTCCGAGGTTCCAGCAAACAAGCTGCCAATCATAACAGAATCAGCACCTGCGCCCAATGCTTTAACTATATCGCCGGAATATTTTATGCCGCCATCAGCAATGATCGGCACGCCCATACCCCGCAATGCCAGAGCAATTTCAGCAACCGCAGTCAACTGAGCGCGTCCAGAACCTGAAATAATTCTGGTCGTGCAAATCGATCCTGGTCCTTGACCTACTCTGATACCATCAGCTCCCGCCCTGACCAAACTTAGTGCCTCTGCTGCCGTTGAAACATTACCCGCCACAACATCCACTTGGGGATACAGGGCTTTAAGTTTTTTTAATGTCCTGATGACGTCTTCTGTATCACCATGCGCGGTATCAATTACCAGCACATTTACACCCTTTTCAACCAGCAATTCCGCTCTTTGTATATCGTCATCTGAAACTCCGACCGCTGCTCCGACACATAACCGTCCTTCAGCATCGACATTGTATTGTTTGTTGATGCCCATTATCTGCCGCTTCAAATCTGTGAAGACATAGATGCCCAGAAGCTTGTTTTGACTGTCCACCATCGGCAAAATCTTTTTCTGTTTTTTATGCATCATCTTGAATGCCCGTTTCACATCGACATCTTCACGAACCGTTATCAGCTCGTCTTTGAGTGTCATAATCTTGTCCACGGAAACTGTAGCATTAAGACAAAAATCAAAATCGTTGCCCGTCAAAAGACCTGCCAGCTTTCCTTCTTTGTCCACTACTGGAAAACTCCTAAAGGTATAATTTTTCTCTTCGATCATACGCAGCACACTTTTAACAGAATCTGAGGGCCCGACACAGATCGGTTTACTAATAAGTCTGCCTGTCAAATAATGCTTTACACGAGCTACCTCACTTGCCTGTTCTTTCGGGGTAAGTGAGCGATGTATAATCCCAATACCTCCTGCCATCGCCATTGCTATCGCCATCTTATGCATAGTGACAGTGTCCATCGGCGATGAGCAAAGAGGAATATTGAGACCTACATTGCGTGAAAATTTAGTCCTCAGATCAGCTTCTGCCGGCACTACCTTAGAATGTTGCGTAAGTAACAGCACATCCTTGTAGGTAAGCCCAATAAATCTTCTTGACATTTCCCGAAAAAACCTGTCGCATTTGTGTACATCCTTTTTTCTCTTGTTCTTCATCTTCATTCGATGCCTCCCTTTCTTTCGCGTTTTTTGACTGATTTATACCAATTTTTAGTTTTCAAATAACAATCCGTCCTCCTTTTGAGAATAAAATAAAACCTAAAAAATAGGTTCCTCCTTCATTAAGTTATAGCAATATAAATGCAATAAATCAAGAGCCTTCTTTATAACAACAAAAAGGCCTATTCGGCCTTATTTTCAATCTTTAATACCACAAAAAGAATATTACTTGAAGAATTTCATCACATCCCTAAATGTTACCAAAATCATAAGCATTATCAGCAATATGAAGCCAACGGTGTGAAACAACTGCTCAGTTTTTTGGCTGATCGGGCTCCCTTTTATTTTTTCAATTAGTATGAAGAGTATTCTGCCGCCGTCCAGTGCCGGAATCGGAAGAATATTAATAATGCCTAAATTAATACTGAGTAGCGCCGCAAATTGCAGAACGTAAATAAGTCCCAGAGTTGTGACCTGCTTGGTTAAAACTGCGATACCCACCGGACCGGCTACGTCTGCCCCAACGCCTTGTCCCATGATCAAATGTTTCAGTATCCCATACAAAGCCAACAGCATCGCCAGAATTAAATTCAACATCGTGGTTAGCCCTTTCCAAATAGCTTGAAAAAATGAATACCTCACAACGACCGTTTCAGCCAGGCCAATTCCGAGCGCTCCCTGACCGGCAGGCGCGTCAACTCTCGGTATACCTTTTAAATTCAAAATTTGATTGCCTCTTTTGACCTGTAAAGTAATTTCTTGCCCTTTGTGAAAATTTATATAATTTTGAACCTCTTCGAGCGTTCCAAGACTATCATTTTTCAAAATCTCATCGCCTACCTGCAGGCCCATTGCGCTTGCTGGCGAATCAGGGATGACTTCTGAAATTTGAACTTTAGATGCCGGATTGCCGGCGGTCGTCGAATCAACAGCGACAGGCGCCCCGATCATAAAAACCACAGCGATCAAGAGCCACGCTAAAACAAAATTCATGATTACTCCGGCTGCTAAGACCCTTATTCTTGTCCAGGCGGGCCTGCCAGCAAAACTATCATCATCATCCTTGTTTTCTCCGCCCTCGCCTTTGATTTTTACAAAACCGCCAAGCGGAATCCAATTGATCGAATAGACAGTTCCTCCCTCATACTTGTTTTCACGCGCTTCACTTAAATCTTTCATTTCCCTCTCACTGTCGCCGTCGCGATTGCCCCAGATAATTCTCCATTTTCTGACCGGAATAACCTCGTCCACCTTGCGCATTTTTTCCGTGATAGTTTCCTGGATAATTTCTTCATTGTCCGACAGTTTTATATCCATTTTTTCAACGCGCACACTTTCCACTTCTATCTTTTCTCTATGCTTTTTGCCAGTCAAAAATTGAAAACCAACGATCCGCGGCGGAAAACCAAAGCCAAATTCCGAAGCCCTGATGCCATTTCTTCGCGCCGTCACAAAATGGCCCAATTCATGGACAAAAATCAAAACACCTAGAATTATTATGAAAACGATGACTGTTAGCATAAGAAAATTAAACCGTTAATATCTCCTCTTCTTTCTTCTGTCTGATCTCTTCAATTTTTTTGTTATACTCGTCCACAATTTCTTGCAGCTTGTCCTTTCCGGCGAATTTGTCGTCTTCTCCGATTGCACCCTCTTTTTCCATATTTTGAATTTCCTCCCAAACTTCCTCTCTATGTTTTCTTACTGAAATTCTCGCTTCTTCGGCTTTTTGATTTAGTACCTTAACCAGTTCTTTTCTGCGCTCTTCGGTAAGTTGCGGAATATTAATCCGGATGATCGAGCCATCATTATTAGGATTGAGATTTAGCTGGGACTCACGGATCGCGCTTTCAATGTTCACCAAGGCTCCTTTGTCCCAAGGCGAAATAGCAATTGTGCGAGGTTCCGGGATAGTTATGCTGGCTACCTGTTTTAACGGCGATTTGGCGCCATAATAGTCGACCATAATATTTTCAACCAATGCTGTCGCCGCTCGGCCGGTGCGCAACTGATTCAACTCTTCCTTAAAATGCTCCACTGATTTTTCAAGTTCTGTTTTTTTATTTTCTATTAGTTCCTTATACATAATTTCTTTTTGAATTACAAATTATTTTTTTTATCAAATGTATCCGAGCGATCATTTTGAAAGGCCCAGATATAAGTTGGTCGGATCGGCAATAGAATATTTGATCACATTTATGCTTTTCGAAACATTAAACTGGAATGTTGACCAGCTATTGCCACCGTCCAGTGAACGATAAGCCGCCTGAGCAGCTCCATAGATTATTTCCTTTGAATTTTTGGGATTTATAGCTATCGCTTTCACAGGAAAATTTTGCGGGCTACTGAGAATCTCAATTTTTTCCCAGCTTTTTCCTGCATCCTTGCTATGAAACAGGCCGTTTTTACCGGCCGCGTATAGCCCGCCGCTATTATTCAGATCAGTTTCAATAATCGCAATGTCTTGGATTGTTTGAGAATCTTCGCTCTTTTGCCTTGAGAGATCTTCAAAAACTTTGCCTCCATCCTTGCTTTTAAAAATAACTCCTCGCTGGGTTAGAGCATAAATCAAATTGTCATCAGTCCTATCGATTGCAATTTTAAGCACCGGCGAGTCAGATATCAGAATATTTTTCCAAGAAGTTCCTCTGTCAATTGTTTTTATCGCCTGGTTATCACTGGTTGTAGCGTAAATTATATTCGGATTTTTTTTATCGATCACTAAGGAAATCACAAGTGGCCCATTGGAAGCAGCTGTATATACTTCAGTCCAATTTATTCCAGCATCAATACTTTTAAAAATCTTTCCGCGCTCTTGCCAAACTCCGCTAGCATACATTATTCTTCCGTCAGTCGGATCAATATCTAGACCGTAAACTTTTTGAGACTGGAAATTCAAATAATCCCAATTTTGACCGCCATCTTCAGTCTTGAGGATTCCCGGTCCACGAAGACCGACATACACATTTTTGGCATCAAGTGGGCTGATGGCTACACTAAGGACATCCACGCCTGAAATATCCACCTTCTTACCGGAGAGATAATTATTCACCCAGGTTTTTCCCGAATCCACTGACGTCCAAATACTATTATTTGGATTAGATGCAGGCGCTGTGCTCGCCGCAGGAGTTGATGGTGCGACAGAACATCCGGCCAAAAACAATGGCGTTAAAATCAGTGTTAAAAGTAATAGCTTTTTCATAGTATGATTATAACAAAAGATTTGATTATTGGCTAATTGGAAACAACGTAATATTGACTGTTTTTTTTATGATGTTATAATAGCAAAAGTTGTTATTTGTGCATAATCCAACACTTTGGGTCGTTAGCTCAGCCTGGTAGAGCAGTTGCCTTTTAAGCAAACGGTCGGAGGTTCGAATCCTCCACGACCCACATAGAAAAAATCCCGCAAGGGATTTTTTACTTTTTAAAACAACTTTCTTTGCGGCCAAAGAAAGTAAGAAAGGTAGTTACTTATTTATCTGCTTATAGATAAAAAACATAAAAACCAGAGGCAGAGCCATCCAAATTAGCGGGCCATAGCCAGTGGTGAGGTAGTCAAAGGCATTTGGAGAAATATAGCCAAGCGCTATTTTTTTCGGCGTGATTGAAAAAGCAATGCTTAAAAGCAAAACTATCTGAAGAAAGCTCATAGAAAAGACCCGGAACATAAACCACGAACCGGAGCCGGAAAGCGACAAGTCAAAAAACCTTTTACTGAGAACTGTAAGTCCGATCACTAAAACGAAAAAAACGATGAGCTTTGTATTATAGTCCGCAATAAAAGTTTCCGGGACGACAGTTACCAGAGCAAGAGACGTATAAATGTTAATGAGCACCGCCATAATTCGATGCTTGCCCAAAAGCATGCCGTAAACGAAACTAACCAGCGCGACAAAAATAATTAGCATAATGTCTTGTGACAATGCTGGAGAAAGTCCTAGTTTTGATAAAAGCAATGTGATATTCACCCCGTTAGAAATTTTACAAGCTTATCTTAGATAAAATAATACTTGAAAATATATTAATATTTATATTTGCCCAGCTAGATTAATAAAATTTCTAACGGGGTTCATTTTTTATTTTTTTTGCCCTGCAATAATTATACAACAAAAATTAATTTTGCACAGTCTGACCGTTTTTGAGAAGAGAAAAATGATATTCTTTAAAATCTATCTTCTTGGTCGCTGGATCAAAAATGGCTTCCACGCCCATTCCTTTTTGCGTCTCCGACTGAAAATATTGGTCGAAAATAAAATTGCCCAAGGAATAATAGATGGCTTTACCCCTATAAACTTCCTTGGTTTGCACGACATGCGGATGCGAACCGATAATCAGATCCGCGCCGGCATCAACAAACCCATGCGCCAAGTTTTTAATTTTTTGTTCTGGCTCACTGACAAATTCCGTCCCCCAATGAGCATACAAAATAACGACGTCCGCGCCCTGCGTCTTAGCATTTTTGATGTCTTCAAGAGTTTGCTGCTCGGCATTTTTCATAAATTGATTGTAATTTACAAGCCCAATTTTCAATCCGTTCAAATCATAGATTTTTAATCTATATTTTTGATCCTGCGGATCGCCAAAAAAATTCACACCGGCATTTTTTAGAAAGTCTTCAGTACTTGCCAATCCGACTTGCCCCTGATTCAAGATGTGATTGTTACCAATATTAACTAGCTTGATATTTTCCTGAAACAGATCAACCGCCGTTTGCGGTGGAAAAGTAAAGATATAATTTTCCTTGGAACCAAAAACGCTAGCCACACTCACCGAGGCCTTGTCCGTGATCGGCCCTTCCAAATTCCCGACCACCAAATCTTCACCTTGGAGTAAATTTTTAATTTTATCAAAAACAAAATTATCTCCTTTTTTCTCACCAACTTGCCGGATCCAACGATCAAACATCAGATCCCCGAGAAATAAAATTTTAATCTTACCTCCCGCCACCGGGAATGTTGCCATTGCTTCAGTTTTAATTTCCGGCTGAATATTATTTACAACGACCTGTGCTTCCGTCTTTTTATTTTTTCCAAAATAAAACAAGCTTGCCGAAACAATTCCGGCAAGCAATAAAATTCCTAAAGTTGAAAAAAATATCTTTTTCATTAATTTAATTACACAAGAGATAAGCTTTTAAAAAGCATTATTTTCGCAGTAGTGCCAAAATTCATTACACAACCCAGCTTCATTCAATTTTACCAAGTAAATTCCTTTGAAATGTTCCTGTTTATTTTCTTTGTTTATGTATTTCAAGTCCCACTGAATAGTGTATTTGTCATTATCTTTTGAATATACTTCGTAATTCAACTCAATTTCATTTTGATCCATAATAACTGCCCACTCTTTTCCTATTTCATCTAACCCCATTAGTTTTCGAAATGGAGTTTCGTGATACACGACATCAGTCGAAAACAAAGACAAAACATCGTCAATGCTTTTATTCTCCCAACTACTTTTAAATTTATTCAGCCAATCATTTATATCCATAATTCAAAAATTTATTTCGCGACTTTTTCTTTGCTCATAAAAGCTTGAATATCATTCACTGTTCCCATAAATTGCGCTGGGAAGATGATGGTGGAATTTTTTTCGACGCTGATTTCAGCCATCGTTTGCAGATTGCGCAGTTGCAGTGCGATCGGATGCGCCGCCATAACATCCGCCGTTTCGGCCAATTTCTGGCTGGCCAACAGTTCGCCTTCAGCGGCAATGATTTTGGCTCTTTTTTCTCTTTCCGCTTCGGCTTGCTTGGCCATCGCTCTCTGCATATTTTCCGGCAATTCGATGTCTTTAATTTCCACGACAGATACAACCACGCCCCACGGTTCCGTCCGTTCATCCAAAACAACTCGAATTTCTTTATTGATCTCGTCTCTTTCGGAAAGCACTTCATCCAATTGAAAACGCCCGACAATATTTCTGACTGTCGTTTGCGCGATCTGATTGATGGCACTCATCACATTTTCGATCGCCACGATGCTTTTGGTAGCGTCAATCACCTGATAATACGCCACGGCGGAAATATCCACTGAAACATTGTCCTTGGTAATAATTTTTTGCGCCGGAATTGGCAGCGTAATCGTTCGCAGATCTACCTTGGTCATTCGGTCGATATATGGGATTATCCAATTCAGTCCCGGTTCTTTGACGCTGATAATTTTTCCGAAACGAAACACTACGCCTTTTTCATACTGCTTCACCACCCGAAATCCAGGCAGAACGATGACAATGATTAAAAAGACTACTAATTCAATCATATTTTTAACTTTAATTATTATAGCTAAATTGTATCATTGGCAGTCATAAATGCAAATAAAAAAACCAGGTTATTAGATCCCCTGGCTTTTTAGCCTCTCAATCAATTCTTTCTGCTCACGGCTCAAACTTTTGGGAGTTTGAATGACAACCGTGACCAATTGATTGCCCCGACTGCGGCCTTGTAGTTCAGGAATGCCTGCGTTTTTAATGCGAAAGACTTCGCCTGATTTGGTTCCAGCAGGAATTTTTAAAATCAGTTTACTATCGATGGTTTCGATTTCAACTTTGCCCCCCAGCGCCGCTGTCGAAAAAGGAATATATTCCGTACTCAAAATATCCTGGCTTTTTCTTTTAAATTTATTATGTGGACGCACATGGATATTCACATACAAATCGCCCGGAATCGATCCGCGGCCTCCCGCTTCACCCCGGCCTTGCAAGGAAATCGTCTGCGAATCCTGAATGCCGGCCGGAATGTCTATTTTAATTGATTGTTCTTCTTTTATTGAGCCTTCCCCGCCGCATTTGGTACATTTCTTTTCTGGTGCTGTTCCTTCCCCGTGACATTCCGGACATTCAACAACCTGCTCGAAGCTTCCAAAAAAACTGCGCGCCGTCTTGCGGATCCGGCCCGCTCCACCGCAAGTTGGGCAAGTCTTGGTTCCCGCACCCGGTTCCGCACCCAATCCTCGGCAACGATCACAAACAATATTTTTGCGAAGACGAATTTCTTTCTCTGTTCCCATAACCATTTCTGAAAAATCGATTTCCACATCCACTTGAATGTCGCGTCCACGCGCTTTCCTTCTGGCTTGAGATCTCCCGCCAAAAATATCGGCAAAAATATCCTCGAAGCCACCACCCCCAAATTCAAAATTAAAATCTTGTCCGCCTTGGCCACCAAAGCCCTGAAAACCGGAAAAATCGAAGCCTTCAGCACCTGAACCGCCACCAGCTCCCTGAAAGGTTTGGCCAAACTGATCATATTGCTGGCGCTTGGCTTTATCGGATAATACTTGATAGGCCTCGTTTATTTCTTTAAATTTAGCCTCATCTCCGCCAGATTTGTCCGGGTGGTGTTTATGCGCCAATTTACGATACGCTTTTTTGATTTCATCGTCAGACGCACCCTTGGATACACCCAAAACATTGTAAAAATCTTTCGCCATATATTTATTCCAATTTAGCACAAAATAAAAAAATTAGCAATCACCGTCTCCGAGTGCTAATTTATGCTTTCTACCCTATAACCTCTACCTCCTTCATCACCTTGCTCACCGCCACAACTTTTGTTTTCACCAAAATAATAAAAATCACATCTGCCATCAAAATAAAAATTGGACTCAAAAAGGATCCTAACGATAAGACCGTCAAAAACAAAATAAAGGTCATGATAGCCGGCAAGATCGGCAGGTCGCGATCATTAGCCACCTTTGGAACTATATAATTGTTAATTTTATTTGTAATCGCGTCAGAAAACAACACAGAAACATCTTCATCACCTGAAACATCCTCGCCAATAATTTCAGCTATTTGTTTTCTGCCCTCTTCCAAAATAATTTTTTTCTGTCCGGCCGTCAGCTTGGAAATATCGGCTTCCCCGACCTGCTCGCTTCCTGTTTTGAGTATCAATTGATCTACAGTCAACTTCTCTCCGTCCAGATTATTTAAATCAGGATACATATAAGCCAATATTTTGGAGGTTACTTCCTGCGAAAAACCCCCCATTTTGAACTTAGGGATCAGCGCTTCTTGATTCGAATTTTTTATTTCAAAATAATATTGGCTCGCAATCATAAGACTCAAGGAAAATATGATCAGCGTGCTACCAGTGCGGATCGTTTTCCATAGATTTATCTTGATATTCAGATGCAAGTCTTTCCTGATTCTGACAACGGCCATGGTCAAAAATAAAAAAACTAACACAACGACCAATAAATGGATCCAGCTAAAAACAAATACCATGCCCGCAAGAAGAGAAAGCAGGATAACAATCTCGGACAGATACGCCTCTCTCGCTAAGACAATACTCAAAACCAAGATGACAAAATAAATGGAAAACAAAATAGCTGGTAACAGCCAAATACTTGCGCCAGCTACATTAATCGCACTATCGACTGAACGCCAAAAAAGAAAAGCGGATAAAATCGTCAAGACAAACAAAATGAATTTTAAGATTGTGTTTTTTGCCATTTTTGTTTTTGATACATTTATTCTACCAGAATTTAGAAATAAAAAAAGGCATGCGTATGATACTTTCCACATGCCCCAGAACAATGCATCATATTGAAAATGCCGTCCTGTCTTTTACTTCTCTTATTCCTCGCTCATATTTGTTCATGTATTCTTTTTGACACTCTCTCATAAATGCCTCAAAGTCTTCTCCGAGCTTGCGGATCTTTTCCGATGCAACCAATCGTGCTTTGTCATCCTTGCATGCCAACAACTCCTTCTTAAGGCCGGCTGCTTTCGTTTTGAATTTTCCTGCCCTTTTCTCAACTTCGGTGTTTTCAGGAAGAAGAATCGTGACATTTTCGGATGTTTCTTCCATCCACTCCACAGCCTGGAGAGCAATCTCATCAATATCTTCCTCGATATTTTTTTGATCTACTTCAA
>JBAYLE010000003.1:0-94269 GCA_041664225.1 Parcubacteria group bacterium
AGAGCCATAGTTTCCATCATCCCAATATCCGGCAGCGGCGGCAGTTGGATTGGCGGCGGTCATGCAAGAGTCTACGCCACTACTGCTTGTCTCACTGTAAATAGTCGCCACGATGTTGGTGGCGTTTAGCCCCTCGCCCGCCCCTGAAGATTCACTCTGAGGAGTGAGAGAGCTGGAATTTGTCGAAACAGTAGAAGTGGAAGGTGCGCTAGACTGACGACCGACAATGATTATTGCAGAAACTGTGCCAACCACTGCCAAGGTTATCAGCGCGACCGCTATGATGGTTTTTGTTTTTGTTTTTTCTATAATTTGCATAGTCAATTATAATTTGATTAAATAAATCATCGGAATAACCTTGAGGATTTACCCCCTTGTTGTTAAATCATATAACATTTTGCCTTTTTCAGCTAAAATAACCCTGTGGACAACTTCTATGTCCTTTCTCAAATTTTCAAATCTAAGCTTCGCCTTTTTTATATTCAGCAATTATTTCATCCACGTCAGAAATCGTCACTTCAGGAATTTCATAGCCCAGCTTGTCTTTCTTTTGAAAAAATTCCATTTTTACTTTGCTAGCCACTTCATCCATGATGTCGATCGCTTTGTCAGGAAAAGATCGATCCGGCAAAATGCTTTCTGTTTTTTCCACGCAGGCCCGTAAAATTTCATCTGGTAGTTTCACGTGGTGATATTGTTCATATTTATATTTGATGCCGCGGAGAATCCTGATGGTATCCGTCACGTCGGGCTCGCTGACATATATCGGCTGCATCCTTCTTTTGAAAGCCGGGTCTTTTTCAAAATAGGTTTCGTATTCAGAAAGTGTCGTCGCGCCCACCACTTGAAGCTCTCCTCTGGCCATAGCCGGCTTCAAAATATCTCCGATCGAGATCGATTCTCCGGAATTTTCCGGTTCAATGACATTATGGACCTCGTCGATGAATAAAATGATGTTGCGGTTGGAAGCCGAAATTTCTTCGGTTATTTTTTTGACTCGGCCCTCAAATTCTCCCCGGTATTTCGTCCCTGCCATCAAAGAATTCAGATTCAAAGACAAGACTCTTTTGCTAAAAAGATCCGGGGTTACTTTGTGATTAATGATATTTTGCGCCAAACCTTCGACGATCGTCGTCTTGCCAATGCCGGATTTCCCGATCAAAACCACATTGTTTTTCGTCCGCCGGGAAAGCACGCGCGTTAATTGGTCAATTTCGGCTTTCCGGCCAATGATAGGATCCAGCGCCCCATGTTTGGCTAAATCAGTTAAATCTAAGGAAAAATGGTCCAGTGTCGGCGTCGCGGAAAAGAAAGTTTTTTTCGTGTCGCTTTTGCGCGAATAAAAAACGGCAAAAACCACGCTCACCAAGATTATCAAAAGAAATATGATTGGTATTATTATGTCATCCATAAATAACTTACGAAAAAAAACCTTAGCGACAACTGTTGGTATTAATCTGCATTCCCGAACCCCCGATTACGGCTGCCTGAATTGCAGCAGAAGACGAAGCACTTAATGAGAACTGGCCACCCCCGATATTGTTTCGTTGAGTCCAGCTTACCCCATAGTCGCTCGATTTATAGAGCAAACCGTAATAACTAATGGATGCCGCTGTCTGATATTTGCCGTCATCCGACATGGCAACCGACAGCCATTCTGTGGCGGGAGAAGAACTAACGGCTTGCCAACTGTTTCCATGATCGCCTGAACGATATATGTTATCACTTGTCCAAGAGCCTATCACCGCCGTTTGATATGTCCCATCAGCTGACATAGCGACCGAGGTCCAATTCTTCGATAAGCCTTTCTGAGTCCAGCTGGATCCATGATCGGATGAAACATAAATATATCCGCCGGTTACAACCGCTGTTTGATAAGTTCCGTCCCCCCTCGACACAGCCACAGAAGACCAATTTCTTGGCGATTCCTTTTGGTTCCAACTACCTGAAACTCCATAATTAGATGAAACATAGATAGACCCAGCGCTCCATCCATTACCAACGGCTGTTTGATATTTCCCGTTAGCTGACATGTCCGCCGAGCTCCACTGTTCCCCTAGTGACGCTACGGGAGAAAAGCTATTCCCCTTATTACTAGAAACATAAAGTCTGCCGTCTCCACCATTGGCAATTGTCTGATATGTCCCGTCGCCTGACATGGCAATCGGGATATTATTCCAGGCACCAGAAGCCACACTGAATGTCCCACTTGATGGAAACGTGTTACCGCCATTACTTGAAACATAATTTATATAATTACCACCAGCACGACTTATTGCGACTAGATATTGCCCATCATCTGACACGGCGATTGAATTCCAATCTAAAATGCCATCCGGGGAGATACCGAGCCAAACATCGGAACAAACCGGCGCGTCCACCGCGCGGGAAGTGTTGCTATAAGCTCCGGTAGCTTTGACCCGAGTGGCAGTATAAGCCAACGCCGAACAAGAAGTAATCAGTGCGGGCGTTTTATCATAAAAAATTAATTTGTAGGCTTTGGCGGCATCGCCATTAATGTTGCCGGAAATAGTCGCTGCTCCGCTGGCAACACTGCACGATGTTGCTCCCAACAATCCCCCAAGATCTGTCAAGGTGTTCGTGCCGGATATTTTTTTCAATTGATACGCCGCCAATTCCACTGCGCTATCGGCGACTTGAAATCCCTGCGTTGATCTGTTGCTCGCGAGTGAATTTTTTCTTTCAATCACCGCCGCGGCACCAATTGCCAGCGCGGAAGTCAGAATCAAGGAAAGCATAATCATGGAAAAAACCAGCACCGAACCCTTTTTGTTGCCTATCTTTTTATTATTTAAATATTTAGTCATTTGAGATTGATTTAAAATTCAAAATTTAAAATTAAAAATTTCCAAGTTATATTCCCGAAACGCTGTAGTCTCGGAGTGACACCGTGGTCTGCAGCCGCGCTATATCATTGCCGCTTGTTACTTCTATGGATATTGTAATTTTCCCCACAACTCCCGATTGCGATGGAACCACCGAAAAATTAGCGTTATTAACGTTGCTGATCATATTTGACAACGTTCCCGCGGAAACTAAGCCTATGCAAGTGCTCTTACTGGCCATTGCAGTCGACGCGGTATTTATCCGGTGATTGCCTGCGTCAAATTGGTAAGCGATGCATTTAGACTGTGAATAGTCATAGACCACAATTGTCTGTACGCTGGAACTGCTGGCAGGGATAATAACACTGCTCGTTCTGATAGTTTTTGCCATTAAATTCATTCCGTATTCCCCTTGTTCCAGATCTTTCTGCACCGTTTTGCCGCTGCGATAACCAAATACGGAACGGCTGAACGCCCCAGCCACTCCAACCATGATCACGGAAAAAATAAAAGTTGCTATCAACATTTCGATCAGGCTAAAGCCATTTTTATTTTTTGTTTTATTTTTCATAAATATAAGTTGGAATATAATTTTCCAATTACAATCTCGCCGTCAAAATCGATTGCGCGAACGTGCATTTATTGCCCGCATTACAAGTCAATGCTGTCGGACTCGCCATCGGGGCAGTCGTTCCCCAAGTAACCGTACTTGTAACCTTGACTTGCCCGGCAACCGATTTATCTGTTTCAATTCTTCTTTGGAATTTGGTAGCTGAACCGCCGGTATAAGTGTAAAATGTTCCTGAATAATTGAGCGTGTACGTCAAACCAGGGCAAGCTAAAGCATTATTGTAACTGATACTGCAAGTAGTTCCCGCCGTTACCCCAGCAACTCCGTCCCCCCCGCTGGCGACATTGATGTCCCTTATGTTCCGTACTAACTCCAATCCTTCTTGCACCAGTTCGGTCGCTATGATTGTGTCTCGGCTATCTATGGAGGTCTTTAGGCTGGAAACAAAAAGGCTCATCACTCCAACAATTCCAAAAGACAAAACAAAAACCGAAACGACGGCTTCCAACATCGAAAAACCTTTTGCATTTTTATTTATTATTTTTTTTGTGTTTAGCTTTTTCACAGAAAAATTTTGACTTTTAACAGGCAACGTTTCCCAGCTTCTCTTCCACATTACCAGAGATATAAACACAAACCGTATAATAGGCGCTTGTATAGCTCGTGCTTTGAAGCAGTATTTTAGCATTTCCATTTGCGTCTGTATATCCTAGAGCGCCCCTATTGCCAAAAGGAACACTAAATGTTACCACGCAGTCAGTGGTAACATCACAGCCCAGCCCGTCTTTATTATTAATTACATTTTTGAATTTTGTGACACTATACTCATTATCATCATGATTTGTACACGCCGAATCGCTAGAGGCAAAAAAAGAACTTATCTTCATGGGCGTTTCATTGTATATCCGAATTTTATAAGAATTCGGCATAACCGAAGAGCCTGCGCAAGTCAATCTTTTTCCTGTGAGAGAGCTATTTTGCGCTTCACGGATAACAGCCGCCAATCCCCGAGCTGCGACCTCCACTTCTTTTTGAGCCCTACTGATTCGATATGAACTCAAAACCATCGCTGACACAATACCGATCAGGGCAACAACGATCAAAAGTTCAATGAACGTAAAAGCTTTTTTAGGTTTAATTTTAAATTTATTTTCCACTTTTTGTATTTTCTAATAAAATAACCCGAAGTACCAATTGACAATTGGTGCGTAAAAAAACAGCGTGATCAAGGCTCCCAAAATCAAAAATGGCGCGAACGGAATCCGGCTTTCCATTTTTTTCTTTTTCCCCGCAATCAGAACCAGCCCGACGATGGCGCCGATCATAAACGCCAGAAAAAGCGCCAAAATAATATTCGGCCAACCCAAAATAAGACCGAGCAAAATTACCAGATACGCGTCTCCCATTCCCATCCATTTTTCTTTGGAGACTGCCACCAACAAAAAGAAAATAGCAAAGGCGGCAAAGGCGGCCAAAACTCCGGAATAAATCTGCGAATTCAAAATAACATTGTTACTGCCTATTTTTGTCCAATCAATATACAAGCCAAATGCAACGGCCCAAGCCACCGCCGGCCATAAAACCAAATCTGAAATTTCCATATACAAAAAATCATAGACAAAAATAACCGCCAGGAAGCTGATTGCCCCAAGATAATATAAAGTTGTGATCCAGGTGGCAGAATCGGAGGCAATAAAATATTTGTAGCCGACCGCGGCAAACAAAAGGCCGGTGAAAAATTCAACTAATGGATATTTCCAAGAAATTTTCTTCCGGCAATAGCGGCAGCGGAAACGCAAAAGGATGAAGCTTAGAAGCGGTATATTATCATACCATTTGATCGGTTTGCGGCATTCGGGACAATGCGAGCGTCCGTGGGCGATGCTTTCCGCCACTTTGAGACGATACACGACTACATTCAAAAAACTGCCGATAATGAGACCAAGGATGAAAAAAATTAAAATAGTCATTTTGTTTTTTATTTTGTAATTAAAGCTCGCCTGACATTTTTATTTTACCATAAAAACAAAAAACAGCCAACCAGGCTGTTCAAGAGATAGCGCAAAGCCCGCCCCCACACCAACTTTAATAAGAAAAGAGATCCTATTAAAGTTCCAAGAAAGTTGGTGTGGGGGCTTGCCAATTTCGCCTAGGCGGACAAATTAGCAAGCATAAAAACTATGGACAGTTTGTCCAATCAACATTTCCGTTGCTAAAAGTAATGTCAGAGGCGCCACACCCAGTAGTAGTAGTTAAGACAGTAGCTGTTCCATCAAAAGTTCCACCACCTGTGACACCGCAACTTGGAGTGCCGGTAATAGCAAGATCAACTCGCGCACTTGATGCGTTAAAAGCATCCACAGCTGCCGTAAGAGCCGTGTCATCCGTGTCGCAAGCGCTGATCAAAGCCGGCATAGCGCCGGAAATTTCACCTTTGATCGCAGCGATGTTGGCTTTTGTTCTCGCGCTGCTTAAGCTCACCAACACAATTGAGGCCAAAATACCGATAATTGCAATAACGATCAAAAGCTCAATCAGGGTAAAACCTTTTTTCTTTCCTTTTTTGGTTGTTTTTTTCTTTTTCATTTTTCCACCATCCTTTCTAGTTTTATTTTAATCCTTCAATCTTTTTTATTCACACTTCTGCGAGGAACAATTACAGGTTAAATAGGTATTCCCCAGCGACGTTACGTCACCGTTTGTCGAAACCGGAAAAGTGCAGTTAACGGAATCATAGGTTCCGGCTGAATATTGGTAACTATTTGAAAGTTGCGGCCATTTTGCGTTAGGCAGGCCTGCTCCGGCAGTCGTGCAAATTGTTCTTGTCCCATCTTCTGATCCGCTGGGGACCGACACCGTCCCATTCATATTTTTGCAAGCGGCAACCGCTATCAAAGCCGATCTTACTGTGGTTTTGGCACTGCTGATCCTGCCGTTCTTGGTTGCTTGGCTAATCAATAATAATGTCGTCGTCGCCAAGATGACAATGATCGCGACCACCACCAAAATTTCTATCAGGGTGAAGGCTTTTTCGTTTTTCATAGTTTTGAAATTATTATGATTTATTTAAAAAAATTATTCGCATTTTTGCGAAGCACAACTGCAGGTCAGATAGGTATGGCCCGCGGGAGTCATATCGCCGTTCGTGCTCACGCTAAAACTGCAGCTGATTGAATCATAGGTGCTTGCAGGCGCGGGGGCTCCGGCATTGTATGCGTATCCAGTTGGAAGTGTCGGCCAATTCGCGTTGCCTAGCCCGGCTCCAGCCAAACAAACTGAATTTGCTCCGGTTTCCGTATTAAGCGGAGTCCGCACGGTCCCATTCACCGTCTTGCACGCTGCCACCGCCAGCACGGCTGATTTCAACGTAGTAGAAGCGCTGGAAACATTGCCTTTGCTTGTCGTTGTGTTAAGCAACAGCAAGGTCACCGTCGCCAAAATGACGATAATCGCGATTACCACCAAAATTTCTATCAAAGTGAAGCCTTTTTTGTTTTGCATAGTTTTGAGATTATTACGATTTATTCAAAAATTAGAGCCAGCATAGAGCTTGCCCCCACACCAACTTTAATAAAAATATAAGCTTTCTATTAAAGTTCCAAGAAAGTTGGTGTGGGGGCTTGCCAATTTCGCCTAGGCGGACAAATTAGCAAGCATAAAATTCAGATTATGGGCAAGCCGTCCAGTTTACATTGCCATCCGTAAATGAAACTGCGCCGCAACCAGTTGGAGCAGTACCATCAGGAGTAGCGGTACCAGTAAAAGTTCCCGCGCCCGTCGTACCACAACTTGGAGTGCCAGTAATAGCTAGGGTAACCCTAGAACTAGCAGTATTAAAAGCATTCACAGCATTAGTTAGTTCAGTGCTACTAGTGTCGCAAGCGCTGATCAAGGCTGGCATCGCGCCAGAAATTTCACCTTTGATCGCAGCGATATTCGCTTTTGTTCTTGCGCCACTCAAACTGACCAATACAATCGAAGCCAAAATACCGATGATCGCAATAACGATCAAAAGTTCGATCAGGGTAAAGCCTTTCTTTTTCTTTTTTGTTGTTTTTTTCTTTGCCATTTTGTTCACCTCGCCTTCTAGATTTTTGTTTTATTTTTTATCGAAACTTGTCAAATTTTTATTTTAGATTGTTCTAACGTTTTGTGTTTTGAATTTTGTCCGCCGCGGCGGATCGGGATTTGTTTAGGATTTAGTGCTTAGGATTTAGGATTTCCGTCATTTACATTTGTCCCGCGATATCATAAATCGGCATGATGATCGAAAAGGCTAGAAAACCAACCGCGATGCCAATAACCACCATCAGGACCGGCTCGATCAGAGTGGATAGGTTTCTGGTAGCTTCATCGGTTTCCTGCTCATAAAACCTGGCGACATGATTCAAGACCAAATCGATTTGGCCGGATTCTTCCCCAATTTTCACCATTTGTGAAACAATCGGGGGGATCTGTGGAAAACGCCGGAAAGCATCACTCATGTTGCCTCCGATTTTGACTTCGTCCGCCGCTTTCAAAAATATCGCTTCGTACACGGAATTGCCGACGACTGAGCTGACCACATTTAACGCCTTGATGATAGGAATCCCGCCCACCAAAAGAACCGCCAAATTGTCAGCGAAACGCGCGATGTAGACGTGCTGATAAATTTCTCCAAAGATCGGCAGCTTTATTTTTATCTGGTCCCACTCGCGCTTTCCCTCTTCTGTTCTGAGATAATAAATCAGCCCACCAATAAATCCGAAGATAAGAACTAGCACCGCCCACCAATAAGCGCTCATAAAATCACTGACAAAAATGAGGCCCTTGGTGTACCACGGGATCGCCACATCCATACCCTTGATCATCAGCGTCAACTTGGGCACGATGAAAGAAATCACGATGAAACCGATGATAAAAAAGACAATGACCACGATCAGTGGATACATCATTGCCGACCTCACCCGACTGCTCAGTGTGTAATTTTTTTCAATGTTATCCGCAACATAGGCGACGGATTTTTTCAAATTTCCCGAAACTTCACCAGCCTTGATGATATTGATGGCCATTACGGAAAAAGTGTCCCGCTGTTTTTTCAGCGCTTCAGAAAGAGCCAAGCCGTCTTGGATATCATTTATAATTTCTTCAATTATTTTTTGAAAATATCTATTACTAGTCTGTTCCTTGATCGCTATGAGACAAATTGTAATCGGCACCTTGGCTTCGATCAAAATAGAGAGCTGCCGGAAAAACATCATTAACTCTTTGTTATTGACCCGATCCCAATAACTCAAGAGGGTTTTGTATAAAGAGCTGACCGCTCTTTCTTCCCGGATAACGATAGGATAAAGGCCATTTTTTTGCACAACGTCAAGCGCCCCGTCCGCGGTTGCGGCCTCGATGATGCCTTCGCGCACCTCGCCTGTTCCATCTTTTGCTCTGAAAAAAAATTTCATATTTTTATTATACTATTATTTTACCATATTTTGAAAATTTTTGGGATCCTTCGCGTAAGCAGACGCAGTGTCAACCGTGACTAATCCCTGCCTGACCAGATTTGCCAGCGATTTATCCATAGAAACCATCCCCTGTTCAGAGGATGTTTCGATGACATTATCGATTTGATAGGTTTTGCCTTCGCGGATCAGATTTTCCACTGCGTGATTTTTGATCATAATTTCCACTGCCGGAATCCTGCCGCCGTCAATTTTGGGAATCAATCGCTGGGAAACAACTCCCAGCAAGGAGCTGGCCAATTGGGATCGCACCTGATTTTGCTGATGAACCGGAAAAACATCAATGATGCGGTCAATGGTTTGCGGTGAATCATTGGTATGCAGAGTCGCAAAAATCAAATGTCCGGTTTCCGCCGCCGTGATAGCCGTGCCGATACTTTCCAAATCGCGTAACTCACCCACCAGAACCACATTGGCATCCTCGCGAAAGACCGCCTTGAGCGCGTCTTGGAAAGATTTGGAATCCTGATAAACTTCACGCTGATTAATGATGCATTTGTCCTGTTCATAAATATACTCGATCGGATCTTCAATTGTAATTATGTGTTTCTCCTGATTATGATTGATCTCGTTGATCATTGCCGCCAATGTGGTTGATTTTCCATGCCCAACCGGACCGACTACCAGAAATAGCCCTTGCGAATATTTGGTAAATTCATATAGGGCCTCCGGAATGCCTAATTGTTCAAGCGTCTTTATTTCTCTCGGGATCAGCCGAAAAGCGATGCTCAAAAAACCCTGCTGAAAAAACGCGTTCACGCGAAACCTGGCCTTATCTTCAAAATTATATGAAAAGTCAACTTGACCCTCGTCGGTTAACTTTTTTTTGTTCATTTCATCCAAAATAACTTCCCCCATGGATTTATTGTCTTCTGGCACAATAATACTGTCCTGGGTCAGGGGGACCAATCGTCCGTCTATGCGAAGAGTCGGATATCGTCCGACCGTCAGATGCAAATCAGAAGCTCCCTGTTGGGCAACTAACCGCAAAAGATTCTTGATTCTTTGTTCCGCGTGTATTGCGCTTGCCATATTTTATTTATTAGAAATATATTTTTTTATTTTTTCCAGAACTTCCGAGGGCGTAAAATGCGATTTTATCAGATAATCATTCGCTCCCAATCCCAGACCCTTGGTAACTTCATCTTTTTGGCTCAAATTGGTGAGCAAAATTACAGGTATATTTTTGAGCCGTTCATCCTCCTTTATTTTTTTCAACACTTCGAGGCCATCCATAAACGGCATGATGATGTCCAGCAATATCAGGTTCGGCTCGATGTTCTGCAGTTTTTTTATAGCCTCTACCCCATTGACAGCCTCAATCACCTCAAAGTTTTCTTGCTCCAATTTTGTACGGTAGATATCCATCACAAAAGAGTCATCCTCAACTATCATTATCTTTTCTTTTTTGTTTTCTTCCATAGTTTTAAAATTAAAAATTTTCGGCTAAAAGTCTTCTTCAGCGAGCGCGATCTTCCCCTCAACCACCCGTTCTATTTCTTCAACGGTCGTGATGCCGGCTAATATTTTTAAAATTCCATCCTGTTTGATCGTTAAAACTTGCATCTTGTCCCTTTCAGCCAATATCAGATTTTCATTGCCGCGCTTTTCCACCATAATCTCCCTGATTGCGTCAGTTACCGGCACCACCTCGTAAATCGCAATTCGCCCCTTGAGCCCGGTTCCGTTGCAACTATCACATCCCTTGCCATGATAAAATTTTATTTCTTGATTTGCCTTTAAATTATATTCCTTCAATTCTTCTTCCGGAATGTTCTTTATTTCTTCGATGATTTGTTTTTTTATTGATTCCGCGACTTTCTTTTCTTCCTTGCAATCTTCGCAAATCATTCTGACCAATCTTTGCGCCACCACCAGGCGCAGTGATGAAGAAAGCAAGAAAGGTTCGATGCCCATATCAATCATTCGAGGAATCGCCCCGGTAGCCGTGTTCGTATGCAGTGTGGAAAACATCAGATGCCCGGTGAGCGCCGCATGCACTGCCAATTCTGCCGTTTCCGAGTCGCGTATTTCTCCCACCATTATAATATTCGGATCTTGGCGCAAAATAGTTCTGAGCCCGTTAGCAAAAGTATATCCGATCTCCGGCTTGATCTGGCTTTGATTCAATCCTTCAATATTATATTCGATCGGATCCTCGAGCGTTATGATATTTCTTTCCTCGTTATTCAAAATTTTTAAGAGCGCGTATAAAGTCGTTGATTTTCCCGATCCGGTCGGGCCAGTCACCAAAATCATGCCATATGTCTCATCGATCGCCGAGCGCATATTTTTCAGAGCCGAACCCAGCAGCCCCAATGATTCAATATCGGCGATACCGACATCCTTGTCCAAGATCCTCATCACTATTTTTTCCCCGCTGATAACCGGCAGCGTGGAAACACGGAAGTCTATATCTTTGCCATTGTTCGTCAGGCGGAATCTCCCGTCTTGAGGCTTTCTTTTTTCATCTATTTTCAAATTCGCCAGAATCTTAACGCGCGAGATGACCACTGGGCCAATTTCTTTGGGTAAAATAAGGCTGACATGCAAAATACCGTCTACCCGGAAACGCACGCGATAATCTTTGTCCATCGGTTCAATATGGATATCGCTTGCCTTGCCCTCGATCGCGTGGCTGATTATGACTTGCACCAACTTCGTAACTGGCGCGTCTTTCAAAACTTCTTCTCTTTTCCTTTCTTCGCTTTTATTGTCAACTTCATCATTGAAAACAATATCTTTTTTGTAAGATTGGACTGCCTCTTTGACCATTTCAGTCGGTCTGGCGTAAAAATTCAGCATCTCATCAACCATTTCTCCCGAAGCAAGAAAAATTGTAATCTCGACGGCTTCTTTTTCCGCGATGAACCTCAAAACATTCAGGGCATTTATATTTTGCGGATCATCCATGGCTACCTGGACGCTGCTGCCATCTTTCGCGAAGGCCACCATGTGATTTTTCTCGGCGACTTCCTGAGGGATTATATTGATCACGGCAGCTTCGATATTCTTGGGAATCTTTTTGAGCGCGTCCATCCCCAAAGATGCCGCCCTTTTCTCCAGTTCGCTCGCGTTTATTGAGGCATCTGTTTTTTTTGTTTTACTGAGTAACGCCATACTTTATAGAATAGCCTTGGCTTATGATTTATCTTTTTGGAAAAAAACTTCTCAAAGCCGGCTTTGCCGCCAATGATTATTTAACAAACGGATTTGCCACGCCAATTGCTCCCGTTGACAAACTATTCATTACCGTATTCATCTTATTTTTTATTTCATCAACTATCGACATATCGAAACTGCCCTCTGAAAATACTGAGTTATCGATATTCACTATGGAATTGTCTTTGGCAAGATAATTAAAATTCAAGCTGATAGAGGCTCGCAAATTATTACTGGTGCTCTGTTCTTCGGCTTTCAATGTCTCGTCTTTTGAAATTATTAAGCCGGCAATGTTATTGAATCTTCGCAGGGAAGTAATCTTCTTTGATAGATCTTTTATATTTTCATATGTGCCAGTTACTCCCAAATTGACTTTGAAGTTGCTGACCACCGGTTTCACGGCCGCGGCAGGCGCTGCCGCTCCACCGTCAGCCGGTACAGTCATTGCCAAAGTATCGGTTGCTGGAATATCCGCGATCACTTCCACCGGGGTAACCGACATGCCAAACACAGTCAAGCTGCCGGCGTTTGCCAGAGAATTCAGATTACTGATGATTTCCTCTTCTTTTTCCTGATCAGGGATGTAAGTCAAAAGAGTGTTGCGCTTGTCGGCATTTCCAATCAAGGCTTGGCCCAGGATATCAGCTTTTTTGTTTTTATCCTGGATGCCCGCCAATTTAGCATTTGCCCCTTTCAGGGTTTCTTGTTTACTGCTCAAATCTTGGAAACCTGGATAAACAACCCAGATGGCCATAATTATGATCAGTATGATAAGAATTGGAATGAGAAGAATTTTTAATTTCATAGGTATCTTGTCCCGAATCCGCCGGCTGGCGGACGGGATTATTTAATAATTAAATTTAATTCAAAATTGACTTTTCCATTTTCATCCAAGTTTGTTGTGCCAGTGGTAACGCCCGAAAAAAATGTTGACTGCTTAAAGCTGAGTATCTGCTTGGCCATCATATCGAAATTATCGGCAACTCCGCTGACTTTTATGGCATTCTTCGACAGATCGAAATCAAGGGCTTTCAAGTATATCCCCTGCACCATCGCCGCCTCTATGGCCGGCAAACCTTCGTAACCTGGGTTTTTTTGATTCAGCAAATCCTTGGCAATCGTTATTCTATTTTGGAAGTCCATGACATTTGTATTGTTGCCTCCGATAAATTTTGCATATTCCGCGTCGTATTGGACTTTGGCTGCATCTGTTTTGCTAACCGCGCTTTTCGCCGCAAAATAAATCCAGATGTACGCGCCCGCCAAAATAACCAGGATCGCCAAGATCACCATTAGTCCTTTGTTGTAGGAGCTTTCGTGATCATTGTTCTCAAATGAGGCTGCCGCCAAATTTATATTAGCCATAAATTTTGATTGATTAACGCAAGGGTGGTTTGAGATTCCGCCATTTGCGATTATTTATATTAAATTTTTAATGCTTAAAATAATCTTCCGCCCCCCTCAGCGCAAGCCCCACACAGACAGAAAGCCGCGGTCCGATTTCTCTTAGTTTCGAATCCAGTTTGGCATCATAGCCGATCCGGCCCAAGGGATTGCCGATGATTGTCTTGATATTCAGCGCCTCTCCAAAATATTTATCAATTCCGGAAAGGCCCGCCGTACCTCCGGTAAGGATTATTCCATCAACCCTCTTTTCCCCTTCATTCTTATAATAGGTGTTCAACACTCTTTTCGTCTCGTCAATAATCAAGTCAAGAGTGGTAAACTTCATGTTTGTTTCTTTTGACAGCAGGTCTTTGTTGGAAATTTTGAACTTCTCCGCCCTTTCTTCGTCAATGTCCATGCTGCGGGAAATCACCTTGGTTATTTCCCTGCCGCCCGCGTCTATGTTCCGGTTAACTTTTATCACTCCCTTTTCGACGAGAACAATATTGCAAACGCGCGAACCGATATCAATAATGACAAAATTTCCAGCATCATTGCCGACCAAAGACCTGAGCACGGAAAAACTTTCAATTTCTATCGAATTTAAGCTTAGCCCAGTCTCAGCGATTATTTTTTCATATTTTTCAACCTTGCTTTTTGGCGCGGCCACCAACAACACCTGTAATTTTGAATTCGCATTCGCGCTGACATCCATTTTTGACTCAATTTCCTCCCGTTTTGCAACCAAAGGAGCATTTTTTATATTCAGAATGTCCCAGCTAAGGGC
The DNA here is from genome assembly GCA_041664225.1 of Parcubacteria group bacterium. Classification (GTDB taxonomy): domain Bacteria; phylum Patescibacteriota; class Minisyncoccia; order Moranbacterales; family UBA2206; genus UBA11098. Next base: position 14,251 of record JBAYLE010000003.1, read on the forward strand.
AATGTCATCCATTGAAGTCGGGATATATTTATGCGCTTCAAATTTAATCGCTTGATCAAGATCTTCTTTGGACATTTGAGGAAATTCAATCAAAGTGATCAACCCCCCGAAAGCCGGCATAGAAACATACGCTTTTTTGCTTTTGAATTTAGCCGCGCCGAGCATTCTTCTGACATATTTCGACAATACAACATCCGAGAACTCTGTCTGAGCGTCGCCGGAAGCACCGCTGATTTTCATCCAAGCATAATTAGAAAGAATCGGCTTGTTATTGCCAATTTTAATTTCCGCTATTTTTATTGAAGAGGTCCCGATATCAATTCCTAGAAATCTATTTTGTCCAAATCCAAACATATTGAATATTATTTTGTTTTTGTTTCAGTGATTTTCAGCTGCGGTTATTATAACATATTTTTAAAAATACAACTAGTTTTGAAAGTTATCCACACCCAGCACTAACTTTGCGCTGACCTCCGGTCTAAAGCGCTAAAGCGCTTGTGCAAAGTTAGTGCTGGGTACACCCCCGATCGTCATGTTTGACAGTGTTGTTTGTACTACTTAAAATGAAGTATAACTTTTGAAATTCTTTATGCTTAATAATTCAAACAATCCTGATTTTAAACAATTGGGACAAAAATTAACCAATCATTCCAAAGAGGCCCTGCTCCAATCATCCGCGCTAGCAAAAAAGTTCGGCTATTTTGAAGTTTCCGGAGCCCATTTGCTATATGCTGTTTATCTCCGCAAGGGCTGTATCGGCAGTAATATTTTGGCTGATCTGGGCTTGAAGAAACAACTTTTCCAGCATGTTTTGGAAAAAAATTCTCCCAAACGCAAAAATGCCGGTGCTCAGGAAATTCCGATGTCAGATGACTTGAAAAAAATCATAACCAAATCATTTTCGACGGCCAGAGTTTTCGGCTATCCGTATGTGGGCACGGAGCATTTAGTCTATTCCCTTTTGGGCTCCGATGACGCTCTGATCAGGCAAATCCTATCCGATCCATCCATCCAAAACCATAATCAGCCGATCCAACAAACAATCAAGGCCTCTCTGGAACCGGATATCTTTTCCAGCCTTTCAAAAATGTTCAGTCTGCCCGATAGCATACTAACGAAAACCAGTCCGCCGCAACAAGCTCCCGCCTCAGCCACCCCCTTTATCGATAAATTTTGCAACAACCTTAATGAGGAAATAAAAATCAATAAGACGATCGTCATCGGCCGGGAAAAAGAAATCCGGAGAATGATTGATATTCTGGGACGGAAAAACAAAAACAACCCGCTCCTAATCGGTGAGCCGGGAGTTGGAAAAACGGCGCTCGTCACCGGGCTGGCCCGGCTAATAAATTCAGACGAAGTTCCTACTTCGCTTTACCGCAAAAAAATAATGAGCCTCGATGTCGCCCAACTCATCGCCGGCACCAGTTTTCGCGGAGAGTTTGAATCGCGCCTCAAGGAAATAATCAAAGAAGCCAAGAATAATAACGACGTTATTTTATTCATCGATGAAATCCATAATATTGTCGGGGCCGGCAATGTGGCCGGCAGTTTGGATTTGGCCAATATCATCAAGCCCGCACTGGCGCGCGGCGAAATGCAGCTCATCGGCGCGACAACGCTCGCGGAGTATAAAAAATATATTGAGAAGGACGCAGCACTGGAGCGGAGATTCCAGCCGGTGCAAGTCCAGGAACCAACCGAAGAAGAAGCCAGAAAAATCCTTTTCGGAATAAAAAGCAATTATGAGGCCTTTCATAACGTCTCGATTTCTCCAGATGCTGTGGATTTGACTGTGGCTCTCTGCGTCCGTTATATCCAAAACCGCCATCTGCCGGATAAAGCTATTGATGTAATCGATGAAACCGCTTCCAACATCCGTTCAAAAAACAATCCGCCGGGGCGGACAGATCTTATCCGCGCTATCAAAAAAGCCGAGGACGAGAAATTAGCCCTCCTCACTGAGAAAGAAACGCTAGTTTCTGAAGAAAATTTTGAAAAAGCCATCAGTTTGCGCTCTCAGGAAAAAGAATTGGATGAAAAAATAAACTCTCTGCGGCAAAAGCAAGCGCAGATAGAAATGGAAAACAAGATCAGTATTCGCGCAGAAGATATCATTGAGACTATTTCCAGGATATCCGGAATCCCCGTCGAAAAACTTGCGCAAGAAAAAAACAATAAATTGAAAAATATCAAAAAGACCTTGGCCGCGCAAATCATCGGGCAGAAAGAAGTCATCGAAAAACTTTCCGATACCCTCATCCGTTCGCAAGCCGGCATCGGCAACCCTGATCGCCCGCTCGGTTCCTTTCTGTTTTTGGGCCCGACCGGAGTCGGCAAAACACTGACAGCCAAAATTCTTGCGAAAGATTTTTTTGGCTCGAAAAAAAGTTTGGTCCGCATCGACATGAGCGAGCTCATGGAACGCCATAGTGTTTCTTCGCTTATCGGTTCGCCGGCAGGTTATATCGGCTATGGCGAAGGCGGCAACCTGACTGAAAAGGTACGGCAAAATCCATATTCCGTCGTCCTTTTTGACGAAATTGAAAAAGCCCATCCGGATGTTTTCAATATCCTCCTGCAGATCCTGGAAGACGGCATTCTGACTGATGCGCAAGGCTTGCAAGTAAGTTTTAAAAATACCATCATTATTCTCACATCGAATGTCGGCACGGATGAATTCACCAATGCTTCGCGGGTCGGTTTTGCCTCCGAACAATCAAGAGACGTTGTTTCCAAATTTAACGAAATCAAAGATCAGGCCATCAAGGAATTAGAAAGAAATATGCGCCCCGAGCTGCTCAATCGCCTGGATTATATCCTCGTCTTCAACTCTTTGGGGAAATATGAAATCCAAAAAATTTCTGTGGTGGAAATGAATAAATTGAAAGCGCGCGTCAAAAAACAAGGCATCCTCTTGAGCTTCAATAAAGCGGTTTCCGATTTTGTCGCCGAAAAAAGTCTGGCCCTGAGCCAGGGCGCCCGGCTGGTCAGAAAAAACGTCCAGGAAATGATCGAAAATCCGATCGCGGAAATGATAATCTATAACAAAGTGCGCGATAAAAAGATTACCGTAAAAGTGGAGAAAGGAGAGATAAAATTAATCTAGAAAATAATTTACAATTTTCAATTTTCAATTTACAATCAATTTTCAATTATTTAATTATCAATAACTTAAAATTTGAAAATTGGTTCATTGGAAATTCAATGAAAATTGATTACTGAGCATTGAAAATTTCAAATTCTCTTCAAAACATAAAAGTCTTTGTGTTGGACACTCTCTTCCCAATCTCCTGCATTTCCTGCGGCCTTGATGATGTTTGGCTTTGTGAAGCCTGTTTTCAAAAAATCGAACTGCTTCCCTTTCAGGTTTGTCCGCGCTGCGAAAAACTGATTGCTGAAAAAGGTCGGCTGTGCGACCATTGCAAAAAAGACAGATCGACGCTCGATAGTTTACTAGCAGCTACAAAATACAATAAAAACAACCTGGCCAAAATGGTCCACCTGTACAAATATAATTTTGTGGAAGACTTGCATGTTCCGTTCGCCAGATTGCTGGTCAAAATTATTTTGAAAAATAACTTGCCGTTGCCGGATCTGATTATCCCCGTCCCCCTGCACCAGCGCCGCCTGCGCTGGCGCGGCTTTAACCAGTCAGAACTCTTGGCAAATTACATGAGCCAAAACCTGACCCCGGGTTTTTCCATCCCGGTCGCTCCCGATCTGATCAAGCGCCAAAAATACACTCCCCCGCAGATGCAGATCGGCAATTATTCCGAGAGAAGAAAAAATATGCGGGATGCGTTCGTCTTAAATTCAAACCAAGATATCCAAAATAAAAAGATTCTTCTAATTGATGACATCGCCACTACCGGTGCCACGCTCTTTGAGTGTGCTAAGGTTTTGAAAACAAACGGCGCCAAAAAAGTCTTCGCCGCCGTCATTGCGAGACAGGAATTTAACAATGAAAAAATTACGTAATTTATATTTATTGTTAGCTTGATGTTTGATAATATATTTGTTATCCTTCTTATTGTATAAATGTGAATATGGAAAGGTGGCTGAGTGGCCGAAAGCGGCTCCGTGCTAAGGAGTTGTCCTCGAAAGGGGACCGTGAGTTCGAATCTCACCCTTTCCGCAAAGAATAAAAATGGCTTTTCTAGGCTGTTTTTATTTACAAAGATTGCAATCCAGCGCTTGACTTTTCCCTTCCGCCATGCTATTATCTTCCCAGGTGAATGTATCGCATTAGTTATCCAAGTTTTATATTAGGTAAGCTATAAGAGTAAGTCACCAATTAATCCCTCATTTTGGGAATAACTAGAAAGGCAGGTGACTATACTTTAATGGCTTATCAAGACAACGGTCAAAGACCTCAAAGGCAAATGTTCGACATTACCGCGCTAAACATAACTTGCGCTGAATGTGGAGCTGCAATAACTCAATTGCCTTTCGAACCAACCCTGAAAGACGATGGTACATATGGCAAACTTTATTGTTACGACTGTAACAAAAAAAGAATGGCAGACAAACCAAAGAGAAGTTTCGGAGGTAATGGCGGATTCGGCGGAGGAAGAAGAGATAGATACTAATCTACTTTTCAATAAAAGAAAAATCCCGATTAATCGGGATTTTTCTTTTGTATCTTTTGCGACCAAAAAAAGTAAGCGAGCTAGATTCCCAAAAACCTTTCGAAAGTATCCACAATGCTAGGCTCTTGCTTTATTTCTGGCACATATTCCAAAAGTATCCGTCTGATTTCCAGCGGGTCTTCATCATGTATCGGAATATGCACAAATGGCATAATTTTATTTTTCATATGCAGGCTTATCACTTTCACTTGCCCCGGTTCATAGAATATCCAGAAAGCTATCATGTTGTCGAATTCATAAAGATCCCTGCCAGCGATAATTCCGTCATGCGTGATCAAGAAATCCAAAATCCGCGGTGTTCTGTTAACAAAAATGTAGCCAACCACCCCGATTAAAATAAAAGTTATCGCCATGACCGGGCTTTCTGTATAAACCGCGAAGGCTACAATGACAGCCAGCAAAAGTAAGGCATAAAGATACCATTTTCTGCTTTTCTCATAAATTTCGTATTCCGGCGCCTGCCAGTGCAACAGGACGTTTTTTGCGGATTGATCCTGCGGGTCATCATCCGAATAATCTTCTTGATTGTCGAAGTTTTCTTCTTTTTTATTTTTAAAATTCTCTACGTACATATTTCATTAATTTATCTCCGTTTACCAATTAATACTACCATGTTTACAAATCTATTTCTAGTTGCTATCATTTTATGGTATTTTCAACATATAGGAAGAGTGCCCGAGTGGGCTGAATGCGGATGAGCATTCAGCGGGTTGCAAAAGCAACCCGGGAACCACGAGGCAAACAATTTTTTAAATATAGGAAGAGTGCCCGAGTGGTTTAAGGGAACAGTCTTGAAAACTGTCGTGGGTGAAAGTCCACCGTGAGTTCGAATCTCACCTCTTCCGCCTTCGTGAAGAAGTCCATAAATTGCGCTTATAGCTCAGTGGATAGAGCGTCTGGTTGCGGTCCAGAAGGTCGCAGGTTCGATTCCTGCTAAGCGCACTAAAGTGTTCCTGCTCGCTTCGATTCGACAAAATGTCTCATCGAGTCGAAGCTAGCTAAGCGCATAAATTACACTTATCACTATGCAAAAAAACGGCTTAAGAACTTGGGTTGAGATTGATAAAAAAGCTATTCGCCATAATTATCAAATTTTCCGCTCTCAAATCGGCAAAAAATGCCAACTCATGTCGGTCGTAAAATCAAACGCTTATGGCCACTCCCTTTTGAACTTTTCGAAAGAAATGGAAAAGCTTGGTGTTGATTGGTTGGGCGTTGATTCGATCGTTGAAGGCGAAGCTTTGCGAAAAGAAAAAATATCTCCCAAAATTCTTGTGCTGGGGCATACTCTTCCGGAAAAAATTACGAGTGCGATTGAAAACCGCTTGAGCCTCACCGTTTCCACTCTTGAAAATCTCAAAAATATTCTCCGCCATAAAACGGCAAAGAAAATCAAGATTCATTTAAAAATTGATACCGGCATGCACCGCCAGGGTTTTTTTATTCAGGATCTTAAAAAAGCCATCCATCTTCTCAAAAAAAATAAGGACTTTATTGAAGTCGAAGGCATATACACGCATTTCGCCGCCGCCAAAAATCCATCCTTCCCAAAAGACACGCAAACCCAACTGGCAGAATTTGAAGAAGCGGTGACGCTAGTAAGATCAGCTGGCTTCAATCCCATCCGTCACGCTGCCGCCACTTCCGGTACTTTGCTTTTTCCGAAGTCTCATTTTGACATGGTACGGGTCGGCATTGGCCTTTACGGTCTGTGGCCATCCAAAGAAACTGAAGCTTCTGTGAAAAATAAAATTAAACTTGAACCGGTTCTGTTCTGGAAAACCAGAGTGAGTGAAATAAAGAATCTGAAAAAGGGAGATCGATTGGGTTATGATTTTACCGAAAGAGTCTTGAGAAATTCAAAAATTGCCATTTTGCCCGTCGGTTATTGGCATGGCTATCCTCGCTCCCTGTCTTCTGTGGGCCATGTCATTATCCAGAACAAAGCCTGCAAGATACTAGGAAGAGTCGCTATGGATATGACGGTAGCGGATGTGACAGAAATTAGAAATATCAAGTCGGGAGAAGATGTTATTCTTATGGGCAAAAATATCTCGGCGGATTACTTGGCGGATTTGGCCGGAACGGTCAATTATGAGATAGTTACTCGGATTAATCCCCTGATCAGAAGGATTCTTGTATAGTTTTAATGACGCCTCTTGACAAATTAACTTTTTTTAGTTATACTCATTTGAAAGTTGGAGGAGGTTCTATCTTCGATAGAGCTCATAGTTCTTTATAAAAGGAAAGGTAGGTGATGCTTTGTAATATTTTTTATAAGAGCGGGGGAATTTTCGGGGGGAAATTTCCATGGAAAGGATCTACATGACACAGAATCAGATATTAAAAATCCCTGAAACACTTGTTTTGTCGTCCGGAGGAACGCACATCGCTAATGGATTTCGACTTTCCAACAAAACCAGTGAATCCGGTCTGGAACAAAAAGAAGTGCGGTTAAAAACTCCGAAGGGACACAGGTGGGTACCAATTTGGACTTTGTACACTGGCTCCCAGGACTCTGTTCTGAGAGCTGCCGGCCTTTCGAATTAGCTTCTTTTTCTTGGGGGTGTGGCCTTAATACTATAGCTATAGTGCACACCCAGGGAAAGAAACAAGCAAATGAGTTTTATGCCAAATATTTCTCATTTGCTGATCCTCAGAGACGGTGCCCTCGACCGTCTCTTTTTTATTTGCCAAAAAATTAAGCGGGCTAGATACCAAATACCAGATGCGATATACTATACTTATGATTACTCCTGAAACTTTATTGGCCAAAATCCCACGCGTCACCCCAAAATATCTGGGACTTTTGGAAAAAGTCGGGATTATTTCCGTCCGTGATTTTTTGTTGTACTTCCCCTTCCGCTATGACGATTTTTCTCAGATCGTCCAAATTTCCGAAGAATATATCGGCCAGACGGTTACTATTAAAGGAATTGTTAAAAAAACAAAATTGGCCAGAATTTTCCGCCGCAAAATGACCATTACCGAAGTTGTTATCCAAGATGAATTTAACACTCCCCTCAAAGCCATCTGGTTCAACCAGCATTTCATTTTGGATACTTTGAAAGAAGGTGTTTTAGTAAGGCTCTCTGGCAAATTGGAACTCAAGGGAAAATTTTTTACTATGACCAATCCGGCCTGGGAAAAATCTTCGCGCGAAGCAACTAATACCGGCATTCTAGTCCCGGTTTACAATGAAACCAGAGGACTCACTTCCAAGTGGATTCGCTGGCAATTGAAACCCCTTTTGCCGCTCGCCAAACAAGTTGAAGATCCGATCCCCTTTGAGATTCGCAAGAGATTAAATCTTTATGATATCCAAACTGCGCTCCAACAAATTCATTTTCCGCAAAATCCGGAAGAGCTTTTGCGCGCCCAAAAAAGATTCGCTTTCGAGGAAATGTTTCTGGTCCAGCTCAAGACTTTGCAGGTCAAGCATGCTTGGGAGAAAAATAATTCGCTTGAGATACTCTTTGACGAAAAGCTGATCAAAAAATTTGTCAGTGTCCTACCGTTCAAACTTACTGACGCACAAAGAAAATCAACTTTTGAAATTTTGAAAGATTTGGAGAAGCCCAAACCGATGAACCGCTTACTAAACGGCGATGTCGGATCTGGAAAAACTGTCGTAGCCGCGATCGCTTCTTTACAAGCGATATCCGCCGATTTTCAAGTCGCCATCATGGCGCCCACCGAAGTTCTGGCCAAACAACATTTTGAAAGTTTTTGTAAATTATTTGAAAATTATCAAATCAATATCGCACTGCTAACTAATTCGTATAAATTACTGGATGATAATAGGGTATCGCGTACTAATTTATTAGACAAGATCGAAACTGGTAAAATTGATTTAGTCATCGGTACCCATGCCTTGATTCAAAGGGACGTCAGATTTAAAAATCTGGCTTTGGTCATAATTGATGAACAGCATCGCTTCGGAGTTGCCCAACGCGCAGCTTTGCAGCAAGAAACTATGTCGATTAAGGACGGGGTACAAAAAACGATCCCGCACCTGCTAACAATGACTGCCACACCTATCCCCCGCACTCTTGCCATTGCGCTTTTCGGCAGTCTGGAGCTGTCCATTCTGGATGAAATGCCAAAAAATAGAAAGCCTATTATTACCAAGATTATTCCGTCAACAGGACGCAAAGAAATTTATAATTTCATACGCAAAGAGATATCTGACGGCCGGCAAGTTTTTGTCATCTTCCCCCTGATTGAAGAATCCAAAGCTCTCACTGAAATCAAGGCAGCTACTGTGGAGCACGAAAAACTATCTAAAATATTCCCTGAATTCAATATTGGGCTTTTGCATGGACGGCTTAAGCCGACTGAAAAAGAAAAAGTAATGCAGGAATTCAAGGAAAAGGAACTAGATATTTTGGTTTCCACTTCCGTAGTCGAAGTTGGCATCGACATTCCCAACGCAACCGTAATGATCATCGAAGACGCTGACCGTTTCGGTTTGTCGCAATTGCATCAATTCCGCGGCCGCGTCGGCCGGGGTGAGCATCAATCATATTGTTTTCTATTCACCGGTTCCGATTCGAGCAAAACCGCCGGCCGCCTAACCGCCCTTACTGAAAGCAATGACGGTTTCAGAATCGCCGAAAAAGATTTGGCTTTGCGCGGACCGGGACAATTCTTCGGAACCCTACAGTCCGGTATCCCTGACATCGCTATGGAAAATCTGAGCAATATCAAACTGATAAAATACTCCCGCGCCGAAGCGCAAAATCTTTTGAGCCTAGACCCTGAATTAAAAAAACATCCCGCTACGCAAGATGCTCTCCTGAAATTTTCAGAAAAAATCCACTTGGAATAAATTATACATAAAACAAAAATCCCACCTTACGGTGGGGTTTTTTGTTATTCAAGATTATGAAATTCTTGATACGTTGACTGCATTCGGTCCCTTAGGACTTTCAGCAACCTCGAATTGAACCTTGTCGCCTTCCTTCAAATCATTGTACTCCACTCCTTGGAGTTCTTTTGAGTGAAAGAAAAGATCCTTGTCACTACCTTCAACGGTAATGAATCCGAATCCGCGGTCGGTCAATCTTTTGATTGTTCCTGTTTGCATTTTCTTTTGCTTGTGTTGGTTAAATATCATTCGTCGCGATGCAAAAGGAAGTTCGACTACACTATTGTTGCATGCTTCTGTGATGTATTGATAATAGCATGGCTAAAGGGTTTTGTCAACCAAGATTCTCCCCGGTTTTTAATTTTGGCTTATCTTGGCTTATTTTAAACAAATTTACTCTGGATTGCCTCTTTATAGGTATCCAGAAGTATCTGAGTACAGATTTTATCGGTATATTTTTCACGCGCGATTTTTGCTGACATTTCGCCGAATTTTTTACGCAAATCAGCATCACTGATCAATTTATTTACTGCACTGGCAAACTCATCTTCTTTTTCAGAAACCAAAAATCCATTTATATTGTTTTCAACCAGGTCGCAAATTCCGGTAGCATTGACCGCCACTACCGGCAACCCCATATACATCGCTTCCGTGATAATCATCCCCTGCGTTTCTGATTTGGAAGCATAGACAAAAATATCGCTAGCGGCATAATAATCTTTTACTTCTTCTTTTGGCACCTCGCCCGCAAAAACAACTTGCACCCCAACTCCTGCGTTCTCGGCCATTTTTTGCAGAGTGTTTTTCAAATATCCACCACCGATCGAAAGTATTTTTATGCCTTTATTTTTTTTGAGAAGCGGAATGATCGAACGGAATAAAAATTCAGTGTTTTTTTCACTGGTCAGCCGGCAATTGAGAAACAAGACTATTTCATCATCTTTTATTCCAAACTTTTCTCTGATTTTTCCGCCATCAGCGTTTTTAAAGAGATCCTCCTCCACTCCGGTAGCGATAGCTTTTATTTTCGGATTAGTTACCCCCCATTTTTGAATAATCGGGATCACAGACTGTGTCGGTGTTATGACATAATCAGCCTTGTTGGCATAATTTCTCGCGTTTCTAATCGCCCACCACGCCGCCAGCTTTTCCGGAATGATTGGAAAAAAATGAGCGTATTGATCATAGAGCGTATGCCAAGTGAAAACCAACGGGATTTTCTTTTTGCGCGCCCACTTAGCCGCCGCCGCGCCCAAAAGATTGGGATGCTGAGAATGAATAATGTCCAGATCCAAATTAGCGATAATTTTATCTATTTTCCGCGAATACGGAACTGCCAGCGGAAATCTGAATTTAAATTCAATATCCATTGAGGGATAACGAAAAACATGCGGATTATTGTCCGCATAGCCTTTCCATTTTGAAGCAAAAACAAAAACCTCGTGCCCCATCTTTTCAAATTGAGCGCGAAAACTTTCAATGGAGCAAGTTACTCCATAAGGATTAGGAAGATAATTATTAGTAAAAATTCCTATTTTCATAAGGAATTAATAAATTTGAGGATATCCTCAAATACATGTTCATTTTTAATATCAGAAATAAAAGTATGATAAGCCTGCTTAACATATTTTTTCTGTTTTCTTTCCGATCTCACGTCGGCATACATACACTCCAGGTTATCCTTGGTCGCTATATGATCGTGGGTAGACTGGATCATCAGGCAAGGCTGGATTATTGTGGGTAAAGTTTCTCTGGTTTTTTTGATCAAATCAAAAGTTTCCAGGGCGCTATCAATCGGATATTTTTGATAGGAAATTAGGCGTGTAATGGTGGTTGAGAGCCCAAAAGTCGGCGGATAAAATTTTCGGTGATATTTTCCGAAAAGTTTCATTATTTTTGCCACTGCCACTGACGCCGTTTCATATTTTATTTTATACGGCATCGCCATCAGAACTAGACCGGCTACGTCATTGCTTCCAACCGAAAAATGCACCGCCAAGTTAGCGCCAATCGATGTCCCTCCGATAAAAACTTCTTCGCAATTTTTTTTCAATTCTTGATGGGCTGCCTTCACATCATCAAGCCAGTCTGCCCACTTCACGCCTTCCAGGTCTTCTGGTTTCATACCATGGCCTTTCAACATCGGACCATAAACTGTGTATCCGTTTTCATTCAGATACTTTCCTAGGCGCCTAACTTCATACGCCGTTGAAGTCCAGCCGTGCAACAAAAGCACGCCTTTGCCGTTCGTGCCCTTGAAGTAGAAAGGCTGGTTGATCAGCGACCTTTCTTCCGCGTAAAGCAGATTTGGATCGGCGAATAATATGCTTTTTACTGATTTTAAAAGTCTTTTTACCATAGTTAAAATCTTATCACTTATTGCCGTATTTGCATAGATTCACACAAAAAGCGTATCCATTACAAAACAGCAAACTCGGATCTGGCTATTGATTTATTTTGAGTTTATGTTATGCTTTCTACTGTTATTCGGAAATTGAAAATTACTGCAAATGGCGCCATCGTCTAGTGGTTAGGACACCAGGTTTTCATCCTGGTAACAGGGGTCCGATTCCCCTTGGCGCTACCAAAGAAAAAATTCAGGCCTAAGCCTGGATTTTTTGTTTGTTATGGCGCCGGGGAATCGGACGGGCAGAAGCGAGACCAGTCGTCTCGACGCAGGCGAACGCCGACAAATTCGAGCGAGCGAGCCTGCCTGCCGGTAGGCAGGGATTTGGCGCTGCCCAGGACAAGGAGTCCGCCGCGAACTACGCGGAATTCCCCTTGGCGCTACAAATTTTATTGAGAGAATCAGCGCAGTTTTTTCAGCTAGAGACTAAACTGTGCTATAATTAAAAAAGACAAACTCCTAAAAAATTATCAAAAAAATATGGCAAAACAAAATTGCTGGGAATTTAAAAAATGTGGACGCTACCCTGGCGGAGAAAACGAAAAAGAGCTGGGTGTTTGCCCGGTAAGCACAGAGCCCAGAACTGATGGAATACATGGCGGCATGAACGCTGGGCGGGTATGCTGGCTGATTGCTGGGACATTGTGCAAGGGCAATATTCAAGGTACATTCGCGCAGAAACTTGGCAACTGTATGACTGATTGTGAGTTCTACAAAAAAGTAAAAACGGATGAGGGCGAAAATTTCGAATTCAGTGGTAATGTACTAAGGAAATTGCAGCCAAAATAAACATCCTGATATCAACAACTTAAAAAAACTCCCGATCGGGAGTTTTTTGATTCAGCGAAACAAGCTATTATTTTTCTGTACAACAACTTATGTTTTCCGCGTGGAAATAAAGTGAATCATTTGAGTCCTGCTTTCCAACTGCCCGTAAAAATTTTCCAACCGCATAATCCGGAACATATGGAAAAACTTTGTCATCGCCTAAGCCAACTTTCACTAATCTTCCATTTTCTTCTTGAATTACAACCTCATTATTGGTCACACTCATAATTTCCCCCATCACCGCCATTTCTTCAGGCATGACCCGGTTAGTATAGAGTCCATTTATCAACTGTTCTCCCCCCATAACCGCGAAAAAGGAGCCCAAAAAGACAATTGCTACCAAAAGAGCCGTGGCCGGAATATTAAAAGAATGTCTAATTCCCAAAGAAAAATTAAGCTTGTGTACGACATAGCTCCCCAGTATTAAAGTGATCAGAAAAAGTGCCAAGTAATCATAAGGAAAGGAAAGCAAAAAAACCTTGAGACCTGGAACGCCCAGCTTCAGAAAATTAAGGGCACCCGTTTTTTTGAAAACATACAAAATAACTGACACTGCCAGCGCCCCGCCCAATATAGCCAGCATCAAAATGCTTTCCAACCCTGCTTTTTCAGCCACAAAAAAAAGCGGGCTTCTCATTTTTATGCGCTTTTTTTTGATCTGATTCATCACCCTGTTCCTCATATCCACTCCGCTCTGCGCGCTCTGGATCAAATTTTTGTCAAAGCCTCCTTCCATTATTTTTTCCTCTGAGTATTCTGGATTTTTTTTAGTTTTTCCATTTCCTCAGACAATTTCTTTTTAGCCCTATTAATTAAAGTGCCGACCGTATTCACTGGTTTGCCCAAAATTTCACCTACTTCTTCATAAGACTTGTCTGAGAAATATCGGAGTAACAGAACTTGTTTGTATTTTATTGGCAATCCATTGATGGCCTGGTCAACATCATCGATCGCTTCTTTTCTGATCCAGGCGTCATCTGCCCCGTCCTCTGTGCTGCTGCTTTCCAGCTTATCTTTGGTTGAACTGATATCTTCCCACGAAATAAAGCGCTTCAGTGATTTACGCTTGATATAATTCACGGCTTCATTGTGGGCAATACGATAGATCCACGAAGAAAATTTACGGCTGGAATCGTAGCTGTGCAAATTTTTATATGCCTTGATAAAGACGTCCTGCAACAAATCCTCAGCCTCTTCTCGGTTTCCAACGAGCCTATATAGATAGGCAAAAAGTTTTCCTTGATATCTCTCAATTATTTCAGCATATCTTTCAGGCTCCGTTTCGCGAACTAAATCAATAAGCTCATTATCATTCAAGATTTGGCCTTGTTTGGTGGCTTTTTTAATGTCTAGACTTTGTTTTCCAGTCATTAGTATTACTTTAAAGATAAACCTTTATTTCACGCCAGAAACTTTCGGGATAGGCTCTAAATTGCCAAATATCCAATATGTCTATAGTATAATAGTAACACACGATACTAATACATAAGCCCAAGGAAGTCAAGTCTCTTGTATACTTTTATGATAATTTTAGGAATTGAAACTTCATGCGACGAAACCGCTGCTTCGGTAGTCAAGGCCGGCAAAAATGTCAAAATTTTGTCAAACATCGTATCGTCTCAAGTCAAACTGCATGCTAAGTGGGGCGGCGTAGTGCCCAATCTGGCAGCCAGAGAACATTTGAAAAATATTTTACCCGTAATCGAAATAAGCCTCGAAGAAGCTTCTGTAAAAATTAAAGATATTGATCTGATTGCTGTTACCAATGGACCAGGTCTGATTCCAGCCTTGCTCATCGGCACCAATACAGCCAAGGCGCTCGCTTATGCCTGGGAAAAACCCTTGATTGGAGTGCATCATATTGAGGGACACATCTACGCTAATTTTATCGGGGATAAAATTAGCGCAAGTTCAAAGTTCAAAGTTCAAAGTTCAAGGTTCCCGATTTTATGTTTGGTTGTTTCCGGCGGGCACACGCAATTAGTCCTAATGAAAGATCATTTGAAATATAAAATTATCGGACAAACCTTGGATGATGCTGCCGGTGAAGCTTTTGATAAGGTTGCACGAATTCTAGGACTCGGTTATCCTGGAGGACCGGCCATTGCCGAGGCGGCGATGAAGTCAAAAATTAAAAGTGAAAAACTCAAAGTTCAAGGTTCAGCTTTCTTCCTTCCACGGCCAATGATTAATTCAAAAAATCTCGATTTCTCTTTTTCCGGACTGAAAACTGCCGTTCTTTACACGGTCAAAAAAAATCCAGAGATATTGAGAAATAAAAAAATGCTAATTGATTTATGTTCCGAGTTTCAGCAGGCCGTTATCGATGTTTTGATTCATAAGACCCTGGCCGCCGCTGAAAAATACAATCCCAAAATGATAATGCTGGCGGGCGGCGTTTCTGCCAATGAAGAATTGCGCGATCAATTAAGCGCTTCTTTGAAAAAACATTTTCCAAATACAAAATACCGCATCCCCGAAACTAGATACAGTCTCGACAATGCCGCCATGATAGCCAGCGCCGGATTTTTCCGCTGGCAAAAAATGAACAAGACTGAGCGAGAGAGCACTAGTTCAAATTGGAAAATATTAGAAACGGATGCTAATTTAAAATTAAAACAATAAAATCCTGGGTATTCACTAATGAATAACGCGATAAAAATTAAACTGCTGCTCTTCGGCGTCATTGCCGCTTTCGGATCACTGTTTTTTGA
This sequence comes from Parcubacteria group bacterium, assembly GCA_041664225.1. Lineage (GTDB taxonomy): Bacteria > Patescibacteriota > Minisyncoccia > Moranbacterales > UBA2206 > UBA11098. The sequence goes on from JBAYLE010000003.1 coordinate 29,722, forward strand.
ATTGGCCGTTTCTATTTTTTTCCCGGGGGAAACTGCGTTTTTATTTGATCAGATCACCCTCCTATTGATCTTTTTCGTAATCATTGAAGAATTAATCAAATTTTTTGTGATTTGGAAATCCGTCTCATTTTTTCAAAACGCGCGTGATTTTTTTCTCGGCGCCTGCCTGATCGGATTTGGTTTTTCTCTTACCGAGATTATTTTTGCCAGCCTCAATGTCGCTGGCGGACAGCATGCAACCTGGCTTCCGTTTTTAGGAATTTTTGTTGTCCATACTTCTACCTGTGTCATTTTGGGATACGGAATATATCTGAAAAAAAGAAGTACTATAATTATCCCCCTGGTTTCCATCCTGATTGTTTTTCTTTTGCATCTAATTTACAATATTCTGGTCATCTACGGTACGGGTGCCTCCATCATTCTATCTTACCTTTGCATACTTTTTATTTTATCCATTGCTGTTGGAAAAAAACTGCAAAAACAGCAGGGCCTAAAAAACAATTTGCCAAAAATATAAACTTAAATTATACTAAAAACAGCTAAGTCTAACTTTTTTTATAATGCTATGGTTAAAGTAAAAAGGTCTTTTTTGGAAAAACTGACTGGTTCGCGCAGAATCGAGCCGGGAGAGTACGAAGAAGAAAGGAGAAGCACGCCAATTATGCCAATAACTAATATTTATGAGGAAGAAGAAACTGAACTGCTAACCACTTCTTCCCCAACAAGAAAAAATATGATAGAAGAAAACTTTTCATCCGGCGATAACAGCGAGGGACAGCTGACAATCGACGTGTACCAGACCGACAATGACATCGTCATCAAGTCCACCATTGCCGGCGTAAAACCGGAAGATCTGGATGTCAGTATCAACAATGACATGATCACCATCCGCGGCGAAAGAAAAAATGAAGAAAGTGTAGGAGAAGAAAACTATTACTACCAGGAATGTTACTGGGGACCATTTTCCCGTTCTGTGATCCTGCCCGTTGATGTGTTGGGAGAAAAAGCAGAAGCTTCCATGAAAAATGGTATTTTCACATTAAGATTGCCGAAAGCTGATACGACTAAAACTAAAAAAATCCAGGTGCGCGGTTTCTAATGCGATATTTCTAAAAGCCCCTTCTGAGGGGCTTTTTGTATTAAAAAATTTGTTGATTTTAAGCTTATTTTGAGTTATTCTTAGTATATGCGTAAAAACAAGGTTGAAAAAATATTCTATATTTTTGTTTTTAGCCTGCTCTATTTTGTGCCGAGCAATTTCGCTTTGGCTGAAAACATAAACTTAGGATCTTTTGACCAACAAACCGCCAATGAAAAATTTTTGAAAGACATTTCGCTTAAGGTTGACGATTCTTCCTATAATTTGTCCGCCGAGGAAATAAAGAAATTTATCCAAGAAAGTGAAACTCTGACTTATAGCCCCAGCTACCGATCTGAAATTGAAAATACTAATTTTTGCGCCTACCAAAAATCGATTATCTGCAATTTACTTTTTAGCGCTACCGATGCGATCCATATCCAAAAAATTTCCAGTGTTTATCTCGATGAAAGCGCTATCTCCCAGTATCTTGATGATTTTGCTCTTGAGGTCAACAAAGATCCGGAAAATGCCAAACTTCAGGCTGACGACGGTAAGGTATCAGTTTTTGCTTTGAGCCGTGACGGAATTCAATTAGACAAAGAAAAAAGCCTGCAAATCATCGATGATTATTTCAAAGGACCCAGCAAAACAAATGAGGTTTCTTTGGCCTACAAGGTAATAAAGCCGGAAATTTCTACTGATTCCATCGAAAATCTTGGAATTACAGCGCTTATCGGCGAGGGCACTTCCAATTTCGCCGGCTCCCCTAAAAATAGAATCCACAATATCACTGTCGGAACTAAAAGATTTAATGGGGTGCTGATCAAGCCGGGTGAAGAATTTTCTTTCATAAAAGCACTCGGCCCGGTCGATGAGTCAACGGGATACCTACCTGAGTTGGTTATAAAACAAGACAAAACCGAGCCTGATTATGGCGGCGGCATGTGCCAGGTTTCCACCACCGCTTTCCGCGCCGCCATCATGAGCGGACTCAAAATCACCGCCCGCACTCCGCATGCCTACCCGGTTTCTTATTACAATCCGCAAGGCATGGACGCAACTGTTTTTATTCCTAATCCAGACTTGAAATTCCTCAACAACACGCCGGGATATATCTTGATGCAAACAAAAATTGAAGGCACTAAATTAATTTTTGATTTTTATGGCACTTCCGACGGACGAAAAATAAATATCACCGGACCGACAATTACTGAAAGAAATCCTGATGGTTCGATGAAGGCCACTTTTACGCAAGAAGTTTTAGACAAAGACGGCAATCAAATTTTGCATAACGTTTTTAATAGCAGCTACGACTCGCCAAGTAAATACCCCCACCCCGGCGAAGAAATCTTCAAAGAAAAGCCCAAGGATTGGTCCAAAAAGCAATGGGAAGCATACAAGAAGCTGCATAATTTGTGATGAGTGATTGACTTTTAGTCTTTTTTAAAATAGAATAGATTTGTTGCCTTTCGGGCAATTTTATATTAATATGCGTAGCGCAGGAAAGGGGTCGGGAAAACGTGAGTTTTCCCGTAGTGGAAATATAAAACCGCAAGGTTTTAAGGAGGAACGAAGCGACGACGCGCTGGTAGCTCAGTGGATAGAGCAGTAGCCTTCTAAGCTATTGGTCGCAGGTCCGATTCCTGCCCAGCGCACAGGAAAAGTGAAAAGTTCATAAAGTCTATAGAGTTCATAAAGTTGAAATTCACTATTGCTTATTCCTTTTAACTTTAAAACTTTACAAACTTGTAACTCGATTGCACCCATAGCTCAGTTGGTAGAGCAGATCCCTCTTAAGGATATGGTCGTAGGTTCAAGTCCTACTGGGTGCACAAAAGTCTCCAGAGTGGCGGTCATCGTCTATCGGTAAGACATCGGTTTGTGGTACCGAGAAGCTGGGTTCAACTCCCAGTGACCGCCCCTATGTAGATTTTTACTTAAAAAACGCGCCCTTAGCTCAGTGGATAGAGTGTCTGGCTTCGGACCAGAAGGTCGTAGGTTCGAATCCTGCAGGGCGCACTAACAAAAAAATACTTCTATCTCAGAAGTATTTTTTGTTTGGCTCTATTTCAACCTAAAAATATCGGGGACATCACTAATTTTATTCTCATATTCTTTCTTTCTTTTTCCGATTTCGTCGATGACCGAATTAAATCCTTTTTGATCGAATGATATAGCGCTCTCTTTGGTACTGATGTATTCTTGTTTTCGACTTTCGCTCCATTTGGGATTTGCCACATATACATACCACAGATAGCCGAAATAGCCCAATAGCAGAATGGCAATTAAAGTCAATGCCCATCCGCTTTTTCCAACAAAAAAACTGGCAACTTCACCCCACAGCTCCTTTATCTTTATTCCATTTTTTTTGAAATTCATGTTCATACTTTAATTTTCTAAATACACAACCACCCCCAAACTGCTTTTTAAAACATTCTCATTTTTCACTTGAACACTTGCATTGATTGTGTTGCCTTTTACGCCCAGGGAGCTTGCCCCGAAAGGACTTGCGTTGCCTCCATTTTTGTTTGTTTGATCCTGAACGCTTCTAATCATATTAAGGGAAATGATATTCACATAGTAGTTCATATTCTCAAGTTTGTGGATAAAATTCAATGCTCCATCATAATTACCTTCCAGATTTATCTGGATCGACAAATACTTTGAATATGGCAGGTTGTTTTTTATGTCCGTCTGGTCTTTCGAGGCTGCGGCGGGTTTTTGATTTTTGCTGGCAGTGTCATCAATTTTTAAATCAATCTTGTTGCCCGTCTCTTCCGCGAGTGATTCTATTTTTTTAATAAAATCGACTTCGTTATCGCTATTTAAAATAATGTTGAGGTTATTTTTGTTTTCCGCGAAAGCCTCCTCTACTTTTTCCATCTCTGGAATCTTGGAAATTCGAGATTTGTTCATATCGCCGTCAATTATATTTCTTTGGATTTCATCCGAATTTTTTTGTATGCTTCTTTGCAAAGAAAAAACCACAAAAAACAAAACTAGAAATAAAACCGCCAAAAAACCCGCGATGTTTATCAAAATATTGTATTTTTTCCAAATATTATTCATAAAATTATTTCAAACATTCTTTTTTGATTTGAAAATCCATTTGGAAAACCATATTTTCCTTGGAAATTAGATTAGACAGAGGTAGATTGACGGCATCAAAACATTCGTCTTTTTCAATTCCGCTCTTAAGAGCCAAAAGATTATCTCGACTATCTGACTTACCCGTTAGAGAAATTTTGTAATTTTGAGTAGTTAAATTGTCAATTTCAATTCCGGATAAAACCTTGTCATCGAACTTCATTAGAAATTTAGACCAATAAAGCTGTCCGCTCTGTATTTTATTTACTTTGGAAACTAAGCTGTTCATATCTTTTATTTCATTATCATATTTCTCAATAGCCTTGCTTTGGCTGCTTTCTTTCGTAGCCACATCTGAGCTATAATTGGCTGAAAAAGCATTTATTTTCAATATATAATCCATGCTTAGCAGGCCAGCGATAAATAAAAATAGAACAAGAAACAATTCTCCCTCCCACTTCAAAAGTACCCTCAGACGGTAGGATTTTTTTATTTCTTCTTTTTTGTACGACGGAATGAGATTGAGTTTAATTCCCATAATCAAGTGCTCGCAGAGCCAGACCGATAACTGTCGAATACCGGGCTGAACTTTCTTTATTAACTATAGGTAACTTATCGCCCATGCGCAGATTTGTCCATGGATCACCTAATTCTATTTCCCTGTTCAATCTTTTCGTCATATATGGTATCAGCCCCCTCATATTTGATCCGCCTCCGCACAAAATAATATTTTTCACTTCAGAATTATCTTTATTGATTTCTCCGTAGAAATCCATGGTTTTTTCAATTTCGTGGATTAAGTTTTCCAAAAGGAACTTTACGGCCTCAAAAACAGGATTATCAATGCCTGATTCAATGCCATGGGCAATTTTAATCTTTTCCGCCTCTGCTGAAGTGATATTCAGCCTTTTGGAAATCGTATCATTTATGCCCTCGGATGAAAAAGGAATGCTGGAAGTAAAATAAGGTACCCCGCCATCCACTATAATAAAGCTGGTTCGTTGGGCTCCTAAATCAACTATAAGGGTCACGTTCTTCTCGCCCTTGTCATCTTTTTGTTTGACCAGGCTTCTGGCGCTAGCGACTGATTCAACCTCCAGGCCATAGACTTCCAAGCCCGCCCCTTCTAGAACTTCAATAAAATCATCCACAATATCCTTTGAAACAGCTGCTGTCAAAACGTTCTGCTTGTTTTTATTTTTCGCTTCCAAAAATTGCCAATCGTAATAAACCTGTTCAATGGGCATGGGAATGTTCGCTTCCATTTCCCATTTGACCGCCTCTGCCGCTTCAGTTTCCTCGATCTTAGGTATGCTGATTATGCGCAAAAAGGCCTTGGATTCCGGCAAGGAACAAATAACCTTGTTGGTTTTTATTTTTTGGGGGCCGGCTTTTTTTATTGTTTCCCGTATGATCGCGCTAACCTGTTCCTTGTTCATGATTTTTCCATCCTCGATGTAGCCCGCTGGAATTTCAGCTATGGCATAGCTTCTAATTTTTTCAATTTTGCCTTGCCTCTCTAATTGCATCACTTTGATTGAAAGATCGCTCAGATCAACGCCAAAAATTTCCGGGTCAACGCTAAATATTTTTTTATTGAGAAAACTCATTTTAAGTTTATAATGTTATAAAGTTGAAAGTTTATAAAGTATTTTCTTCAATATTAACACACTTTATAAACTTTATGAACTTTAAAAACTTTTTACTTTTAACTTTTAACTTTTAACTTATAGCTCTTCCCATTGATCTATGGAATACTCCGTGCCGGTCGGAAAATACGGCGGCGGACAATACAGCAATTGATTGTTGAAATTATAGACGCGTCCTTCGAATCCGCTGACGCCGCTTTTGAAATAAGGCTGTAAAAAGGAAGCGATGGCTCCATTAAATGTCAGTGCATATTTTCCGCCCATACCCGTAACTATGCCAACCTTGCCGGTCTGCGCCAACAAAGCTGCATCCACCGTGAAATCGCTGGGACAATCATTTAAAACTAAGATGTCCTTTTGTGCCACTAACCCCAGCATATTGTCGCAATTATAGTCGGCTAAGCGGATATCATAATCGCTAATACCGATATAGATGTCCGCATTGCCGCCCGATAAATCGGCGGCCGCAACAGTTACTCTTCGATTATTCAAGCTTCCTTCGAACCAGACGTTGTCTTCGACAAAAATAACTCCGTTATCCACAATATTGTAATTGTTCAAACTTACGCATTTTCCCCTGGCGGGCTTACTCCCTTGTATATGTGGACAGTCAGCAAGAGCACAGCATGAGGAAACAGTGCAAGCATCGCCATTGGTTCCACTGTATGATCCCGAAGCTCCAGTAATGATTCCTTTATAATTGCTTATGGAATGATTGGGGTTAGCCGAATTAACCGTACAAATATCATAGGTTCCGTCAGTTTTTATATTAATCCTTCTACCTACTCCATCACTATTAAAATATTTTCCCGATCCAGCCTCGGCCTCAGCTTTCATGTTGATAAAGTCAGCCGAGATTCCGGCGAAGCTCACTTCCGGCACCGGAAACTGACGTCCGCCTTCGAAGATGTCCGGACGATTAGGCACGGTTCCATCCGGCCAGGGATAGGAGGGCGCGTCATCTTCCACGGCAGCCGCTGATTCATGCGTGTGCACTCCCAAACTTAAATCGCTTCCTCCGTGCGTCGGATCATCAAAGGACGGAAGCAAAGAGCTGACCGTATTGTGCGCCAATCCGTCAAACCGAATGCCGTTATTGGAATGGACCTTGCCAAAAACCTCCGCTTGATCGCCGAAATTCATAAAGCTGTTCGACAAAAATATGTATTCACTCCAAGATGGACGCCTGAAACGCACTCTGACTGCTCGTTGGACGTCCGGCGTTTTTACACTCTCTCCCGTGACAGTAATTGTCGCGATAGTTGAATTAGCGCCAGGTGGATCTAAATGGACCGAATAACTTCCCAGCTTATCCCCGGTCTCTGAATCGTTAAAATCTGCCGTATAATCGCCAGTAACGCCCAGAGTGGAACTGTCCTGCCAGAAAGTTTTTAGTTGCTGGGCGTCCATGCCATCGGTCGCGTGCGCCAAATACCAGCGATAATAATAAACTCCCGCCTCGGCGACCTGAAAAGCTTTCTCCCTCTCAACTCGATTAAAACTGAACTTCAATTGCATAACAATATAACTGATCATAGAAACAAGCAGAATCGAAACAACCGCCGTCATGACTAGCGCATAAGCTACGGCTGATCCTCTTTTTGAATTTTTGTTTTTATAAATCAACATAATTTTAAAAAAAGTTTTTATATTCCAAACCGATCATGATCATTTAAATTTCTCATTTCCGCAAAAGATTGGATCTGCACATTGTCCGGCGCGTGGTTTGGATCGATATTCACATGTAAGGTGACTCGTACCAATCTGACATTAGGAACCGTGGCCGGCGTTGCAATCGGATTATTAACACTATCTTCTGGATAACTTGAATCATAATAAGCAAAAATTGGATTTCCCGTAGTATTAACGACACGAGAAATAATGACTTGAGTCGTCCCGTCGCCTGACGCGTAAGTGATTGGAAAGCTGGAAGACGGCTCGCGAACTCCCAAAATAACATCTGACCCACTGCGATATATATGGATCCTTTCCGTGACGCCGTCCCGATCATAATCGCAATAAACCACTATGTCATTGTCATTAGCAGAAACAACCGGGTAGGAACCATTGTCGCTTTGCCGCACTTCACGCAAGTAGCGCACAATCTGATTAACTCCCTGAGAAGCAGCCATAGACACTTGCCCCATTTCCAAAGTATATTTATTCTGTTGCCAAGAATTTTTAAACAGCATGGTAAAACCCAAAATGCCAATGGTAAATATAGCTATCGCCAGTAGCATCTCGATTATAGTCATTCCCTTGTAATTTTGTTTTTTCATCATGTTTGCAAGTCAAGTTCAACTGTTTTTTCTTTTAACTCATTTTCATTGATAGTCACGCTTTCCGAATAATCAACCAATCCATCCGCCGTAACTGCAAGAGTATAATCACCATCCGTAAATGATACATCATCAGATCGCGGGAAAAAAGCCAGTCCATCTTTTGAGGTAACTGCGGTTTTATCATAGCCAGAACCATTAGTTAAACGAACGCTCGCCCCCTCCAACAGGCTGAGATCGTCCGCTCTAGAAATTGTCACTAGGAGAGCAGCCACATCTTTGCGGCTAACTTTCACATTCATATCCAATGATCCTCCTGGCGCCAAAACGGCCGGCGAAACCGGATCGTACCCAACAACTTCATAGTCAGAATCATTAAGAGTAAAGGTGTAATTACCGGGATCGATAGAGCTGAAATTTTTTTCTCCGCTGGAATTAGTAGTATAATCCGCATCAGTGCTGTATTTAGGAACAGCCGGTGCCATCGGATCTGCGTTATATTCGGTTCCGATTTGTCTTCCGCCGATAAGATGAAAATCGATATCCGGTACGCTATCTCCCTTGTAATCCTTTGTCTTTATGGATAAATCAGACAATTCATTCTGATAAATATTAATTGTATTCAAACCACCAGCCACCACAGAGGCATTCTCCGGAATAGGATTGTAACTAGTATCGGGATACGGAGGCAAGGAGGCAATGGTTTCATATCCGCTTTTTGTAACAGTAATAACGTATTTTTTTATTGATTCAGAAAGTCCAACCATCATCAGTCGCCCATAATTATCAGTAGAGTGTGTTTCATCGAGACCAGTATCACTATTTTGGATGCGAACCAAGCTCTGAGGAATAATCCCTCCCCCCTTGTCGCTGCTAACATTAATTACCAAAACGCCCTTGTTAGCTGTCGGCTGTTCGACGCCAGCCGGAACAAAACGAGAATTCATAGAGACTTTATATTGCCCGTTATTCCATGATACCGTTATTTTCACATATTTATAATCAATAAAATCAACGTCATTCGGACTGCCACCCAATGTTCCGTCAAATGGATCGTCCTCATTTTTTATTTGCGTTAAAACATTGAAGCTTGCCCCGTTCCTGACAATATCTTCACTTTCATGCAGATTTCCGGCCGGATCGCCAGTGGTGTGAGCTATATCATCAAAGGCCAAGTTTCGCACAATCTCCATTTTTTCATTCGCCAAAGCTAACGCTGCCAAACGATTCTTGGAATTGATGATATACTGGGTACCCAAAGAATAAGAGCGATAAAAAGTTACCGTTACAATAGAAAAGATAAACAGAAAAATCAAAGCCTCAATTAAAGTAAACGCTGGCCTAATTTTGTTTTTTGTTTTTTGTTTTTTCATTTGATATTTTCCAACACGCTGTACATCGGTTGCAAAATGGAAATCGCGAAAAAACCGACTGCGCTGCCGATAATAATCATCAGGACCGGTTCGATTATGGAGGATAGATTTTTGGTTTGCTGATCAACTTCAGCTTCATAGAATTCCGCCAGTTTCATCAGCACCATTTCAGTTTTTCCCGTTTCTTCTCCCACTTCGATCATTTGCGGCACCAGGATCGGAAATATTTTCTTTTCCTCATAAAAAAGTTTACTTAAATTTACTCCCTTTTGAATGTTTTCCGCCGCGTTTTCCAGCGCCCTTTTATAATAAAAGTTTGTAAGCGTCCGGGAAAGTATTTTTAGGGCTTCAACTACTGACACGCCGCTTTTCAAAAGCGAACTATAAATTCTGGCGAAACGCGCGCAATTCACCTTAATGACGATATTTTTCACCACTGGAATGCGAATAGCCAGAAAACCGAATATTTTTTTACCGATTGGGGTGGTTGTGAGAACCTTCAGACCAAGCGCTAAGGCAATCATCCCAAAAATCAAGATCAGGTAGTGATATTTCATAAAATCACTGGCGCTGATGATAAACTGGGTCGTTGGCGGTAAGTTGGCATTCAGGTCTTTGAACACTCCCGTTATTTGCGGCACCACAAAAATCATCATCAGCACTCCGATGCCCATCATTGCCACAAGTATGACTGCGGGATAAGTCATAGCGCCTTTGACCTTGCTGATAATTTCATGCTCTTTTTCCAGCTGGCCAGCTAAAATATTAAGCACTTCTTCCAGATTTCCGCTGGCTTCACCGACACGGACCATATTGACAAAAAGCTCATTAAAAATTCCGGGATATTTAGTCAGTGAATCAGCAAATGTATTCCCGGATTGCAAGCCTTCTTGGATATCTTCCAAAACCTTTATAAATCTTTTATTTTTGGTTTGCGAGGTGATATTTTTTATGGCGCGCGAAAGCGGCAAACCGGAGGAGATCATCACACTCAGATTTCTGGCAAACATCATTTTTTCGCTGACCGGAATGCTGGAAAAACGATCAAGAAAATTAACTTTTGCCTTGTCGTTTTTTTCTTCCTCTAAAACTTTAAAGGAAGTCAGAATAAAATTTTCCGATCTCAACTGATTGGCCAGATCTCTTTCGTCTTTGACGTTCATTTCTCCCCCTTTTGTTTCTCCGGAAAAACTTTTCGCTGTATAAACTACTTTGGGCATACTAATTTTTATTTTGTGTATTTATTTTAGTTATAGCCATGAACTCCGTCAACTGTGAACAGCAAATCATTCTTTAGTTACTCTCAAAACTTCTTCTACTGAAGTGATGCCCTGGATCGCCTTGGCAAATCCGTCTTCGACCATCGTTAGCATGCCCTTTTCCTTGGCTTTATTTTCCATATCAGTCGCCTCCGCTTTCTGAGAAATCATTTTTTCAATTTCGTCATCCACTTCCAAAACTTCATAAATTCCCAACCTTCCCTTATATCCGGTGCCGCTGCATTGTTCACAGCCGGCCGGTTTGAAAAATTTGATATCCATCCATTTAGCCTTTTCATCGAGTTTGCCTTTCAAAATTTCTACTTTTCTTAAATTCTTCAAAATCGCCTCCATATCGAAAGCTTCTTCAAAATTTTTCAGCATTTTATCATTCAACTTATATTCTTTGCGGCAATCCGGGCAAAGCTTTCGCACCAGCCGCTGAGCGATGACAACATTGAGCGTCGACGCGACCAAAAACGGTTCCGCTCCCATGTCGATCAGCCGGGGCAATGTTCCGGCGGCGCTATTGGTATGCAAAGTGGAAAGCACTAAATGGCCCGTCATAGCGGCTTGGATTGCCATTTCCATGGTTTCTTTATCGCGAATTTCACCTACCATAATGATGTCTGGATCCTGACGCAAAAGAGAACGCAGCCCTGCCGCGAAAGTCAGACCGACTTTCGGATAAATTTGCGTCTGATTTATCCGCGGCATCCGATATTCCACCGGATCTTCTACTGTACTGATGTTTACATCCGGCTGATTTAGAATATCCATGATCGTGTACAGTGTCGTGGTTTTCCCTGATCCGGTCGGGCCAGTGACCAAGATCATGCCGTTTGGCTTTTTTATCTGCCGATGCATTATTTCCAATCCATATCCGTATAGCCCCATTTTTTCCATAGTCAGGCCCTTGGAAGATTCATCCAGAAGACGCATTACGATTTTTTCTCCGTCAAATATCGGCAAAATGCTTACCCGGAAAGAAATCCGGGTGCCCTCTTTTTCAATTTTGAATCTGCCGTCTTGCGGAACGCGGTGTTCATCCAGTTTTAAATTCGAGAGAACTTTGATACGCGCAATAATTCCTTGGGCAACCTGCTTAGGCAGGGTCATGGCGTCATGCAAAATTCCGTCAATCCGATAACGGACGCGCACTTCTTTTTCATCCGGTTCAATATGAATATCACTGGCTGATTGCAAAATCGCGTGCTTGATCAAGGTATCGACAATTTTAATGATTGGCAATCCCTGCGCGATTTTTTCCAAATCTTCCTCGGCCTCGTCGAGCCCGGCTTCATCCGCATTTTTGCTGATGATGTCGCCGAACTCAGCCTTAAGGCTTTTTTCGTATTGCTTCAGAACGACGCTGATGCTTTCTTCTGAAGTTAGACAGGTTACAATCTTGAGTCCGGTTTTTTTGCGGATGAAATCAATCGTTTGGATATCTTCCGGATTAAGCATAGCAATTTTCAAGTTTTGCCCTTCTTTGGCAAAAGCAATAATATTGTATTTTTTCGCAATCGGTTCTGGAACAATTTGCAAAATGTCCGCGGGTATCATTTCCTTAGTAAGATCCACGAAGGGCACGCCTAAAATATATGCATACAACTTGCGCAATTGGACTTCCAGAATTAATTTTTTTTCAACCAAAAGCTCGCCCAGCCTTTTGTCTCCGTTTTGAGCTTCTTCAAATGCCGCTTCCAACTCCTCATCCTTTACCATGCCGGCATCTTTGATAAAATCTCTTAGTTGTGTGTTTTCGATCCGCATTAGCAATTTCTTACATTTTTAATGTCGATTTTATTTTTTTCACGATATCCTCGAGTTTATAATTTGATTTGACAAGATAAGTACTGGCTCCATTTTCAAAAGCCTTTTCTATGTCCTCCGGGCCTTCCAGATTGGTGAGCAATATGACTGGAATTCTTTTGGTCTGTTCGGATTGCTTCAGCTCCGCCAAAACTTCGTAACCGTCTTTTTTGGGTAAAATTATATCCAGCAAAATCAGATCTGGCTTTTCTTCTTGGGCCATTGCCAGGCCCTTTTCTCCATCCAAAGCGCTGATGACTTCGAAATTTTCCTCCTCAAGAAACTCGCTTAAAGATTTTTGCAAAGACACTTCGTCTTCGATCACCAGGATTTTTTTATTATCCATACTTTTTTAAAATAAGAATTAATTATTTTTCGATTAGCTGACTGCCGGCAGAGAAAAACTAAAGGTGGTACCGATATTTTCTTTTGATTGAAACCATATTTTGCCTCCCGACTGTTCCACGATGTTTTTCGCTATATATAAACCCAGACCCGTTCCTTCGGTTTGATATTTTACTACATTATCGCTTCTGAAAAATTTGTTAAAAACCATTTTTTGCTGAGACGCTGGAATTCCCACCCCATTGTCTTGTATGGAAAAAATTAGATCCTTACCATCTTTTTTAATTTTAATTTCAATTTTTCCTTTATTATTGCTGTACTTCAAGGCGTTGCTGATCAAGTTTTCTACTGCCAGCCCCAGCTTTTCAGCATCACCCAATATCAAACATTTAGACCGGCATTTCTTGAAGACAACTTGCAAATTTTTTGATTGAATCAGAGGGCTAAGTGTCTTTGTTATTTCATCCACGATTGCGAATAAATCTATCTTATCTTTTTTCAGTGTTAGCTTGCCTTGATCAATTCTGGCTACATCCAAAAGATCGCTTACTAGTCTGGCCATGCGACCGCTCAAAAGCGAAATACTGTTCAAGCTCTCCAGTTGTTTTTCATTCAGGCCTCCCCCACGCTTCTTAATAAGCAACTCAATTTCCCACAGAATCGCCGAGAGCGGAGTGCGCAATTGGTGCGAAGCCACAAAAACAAATTCGGTTTTCATCTTATTCACCCTGGCCATCTGCTCAATCTCCTGGATCACAGAGTTTCCAATTGAAAAAATAGTTACTACCACCACACATTCCGCGATCACCAGAATACTGGGATTATCATAATTCCTGGAGATATAAAAAGTAGCGGTCATGGCGATAATCGTGATCAAGCCCATCAGCATAAACAAAAAACTCGGGGTCTGCCAGACACTAACGCCTAATTCTTCGGCCTGTTTCTTTATATTTAGATCATTGATAATCCTCACTCTTTTTTGATGTTTATCTTTATTTTACTAATACAATTATACCATAAAAAAGGAAGTTGGGTAAGCGAACCCTATAGTTAATCGAGCATGTGAAATATTCTATTCAAATTCAAGAGAGTGAACGTTAAAAAAGTTGCTGGTCCGCCTCGGGGCAACCAGCAACTTTTAGTGAACGAGCGCGGAATTTGTTAGAATATTTCACCTGCTCGGACTTTTCTTTGGTTGCTTTTCTTTTCCTAGAAAAGAAAAGCAAGAAGCGGTAATTTCCAAATTCTTCGACGTTTTTGCGTGGCTTATATTAGCCAAAAATAGCAATATTATCCTTAAACAAGGCTCCCCAGCCTTTTTTTGAATTTCTCAAATACTTGCGGGCCCTGCGGCTCCGGCAAGAAAACCAGCATTTCTTCGTTAGCGACAACCATACTCCCAGTTTTGTGCGTCCGCGGGTCCCTGGCAATTCTTTCGGTCTGCCATTTTTTCAAAAATTCTTCGATAAAGTTGAAGCTCAAAAACGCTTCTCCGACCAGACGCGAGCGGTAAGTTAAAAATGCTTCCTTCAAAAATCTTAGATTGGAAATTTCGTCAGGGTGAAAATTTGGCTTATATTTTTTCATCCACTCATTCGCCTTCTGAAATTTTTGAAAATTATGCCAGCCAAAAATCGGGAAAATAAAGGAATATTCTGAAGCAGAAAACAAATCTTTTAGATTGATCTCTAAAGATTCAGTGGTAATGAAATAATTCAAACAAATCCGGTTGGCGATTTTGTCTCCATGCCGTCGGCGGCCCAGTAGATGGACCATTCCAGTTACCAGAGTCCGGCCTGTAAAAATTTTCCCGTGCTTGAGAACAATCAGCAGATCCAGATCGCTCAAACTTTCAGTATTTTTCATTGCCAGGCTCCCCGTTACCGCGATCATCCGCACAAACGGCACAAAACGCAACCATTTGGCGACTCCCAGCGCAATTTTCAGCTTGTTGTTCGCGATTTTGTTTTTTTCAAGCCTTTTTTCGACCAAATAATTTCTGCCTTTCAAAAAATAAAATCCGCGATATTCTTCAACAAATCTTTTGATCCGATCGCTTCCCAGTTCAATTATGACGTCAGACAAAGAAAATATATTATCTTCCTTGTCGACTCCATTGGCAACTCGCGTCAAATATTTCCAAACCTCGAAGCTCGTCATAGGATAATCCATGGCGTCATAATAAGCAACCGTCGAGAGAATATTTTTTTGGAGTTCAGCGCTTGACCCCGCGCCAACTTGACGTTTTTCAAGTATTGAATTTTTTTCTATGAATTTCATAATCAGTTTGAGCCGGTTTTTTAAGACAACTTATTTTTAAAATCAGCGTAGCCAAATTTTTTTACGAGACGAAATTTACCTGATGATTTTCTAAGAAAAATCGACGGCAACCGAATTCCATTGAAAGTATTAGTTTTAACCATAGTATAAATCGCCATATTTAAAAATATCATTTTATCGCCAATCGCCAATTTCTTTTTAAAGGTATAGTTGCCGATTACGTCCCCCGCCAAGCAACTCGGTCCGCCCAAACGATAAACGTGGGGGTATTTTTTGCCTGTATCCGCGCCTATAATTGTCGGCTTATACGGCATTTCAAGGATATCCGGCACATGTGTGGCTGGAGAAACGTCCAGAATAGCAATGTCCATGCCATTATTTATAATATCCGCAACCGACCCCACTAAAACTCCGGCATTAAGCGCCACTGCTTCACCCGGTTCCAAATAGACTTTCAAATGAGGGTGCCGCTTTTTAAAATCCTTGATTGTTTTAATCAGCAAATTAATCTTATAATCCTTGCGCACAATATGGTGACCGCCGCCAAAGTTTACCCATTTCATTTTCGGTAAAAATTTTCCAAACTTTTCCTCGAACACTTTGAGAGTCCGCACCATCGCATCAGCGTTCAGCTGGCAAAGATTGTGATAATGCAAGCCGTCCAAGCCATCCAGTTCTCCCTCCTCGAATTTTTTTCTGACTACTCCCAACCGAGAATTCGGTCCGCAAGGATCATACATTGGTGTCTTGGTTTCGCAATGTTCAGGATTGATACGCAAGCCGCAGGACACCATCTTCTTGCTTTTTAAAATTAGCGGTCGGATTCTTTTCCACTGAGAAAAAGAATTGAAAATCAGATGGTCCGAATATTTTATGTATCCGGCAATATTTTTTTCCGTATAAGCCGGTGAAAAAGTATGCGTTTCGCCGCCGAATTCTTCGTGGCCTAATCGCGCTTCGTCAATAGAGCTGGCTTCTGTTCCAGGTAAATATTTTTTTATCAGCGGAAAAACACTAAACATGGAAAATCCTTTCAGGGCCAGTAAAACTTTACAGCCAGCTTGCTTCTGGACTCTGCCTAATATTTTCAAATTGCGCTCTAAAACTTTTTCATCCACCACAAAACATGGTGTTTCTAGATTTGCGAAATCTTCCGCTTTCCATCCAACTTCAGTGCTCCAAGATTCGATTGACGGCTCTCCGTTTGGGTTGGACATATATGATTAAATTATTAATAATTTTTCTTCAGAGCAGCCGGCAAATCCGGAAGCTCTTTTATTGTCCAATTCAAACCGACTTTGGCCATTTCTTCTAAAAATATTTTTGAATCCAAAGATTTATCTTCGGGAACTTTCACGCCACTGCCTGCCCATTTGCCCTCCAACACCAACTTGGCGCAAGCAACCGTTGGAATGGCAGTGGTATAACCGATAGCGTTGCCGCCGGTTTCTAAAAAGGCCTGATGATGATCGCAGACATTGTATATATAAACCACCTTTTTCTTTCCATTCTTGATCCCAGAAATAATATTGCCAATGTTGGTTTTGCCTTTATAACCCTTATTAAAATCTTCGCCGGTAGGCAAAATCGCCTTCAAAAATTTCACCGGAATAACCGAGTGGCCATTGTATTTGACCGGATCAATTCTAGTCATGCCAACATCAAACAATACCCTTAAATAGGTAAGATAAGCCGGTGAAAAGGTCATCCAAAATCTAATTCTTTTGAGGCCGGGAATACGATGGATTAAGGTTTGTAGTTCTTCATGAGACATCAGATACGGAGTAAACTTACCGGTCTGGGGAAAATCAAACTCAAAGAAAGCCGCATTTTCATCGATCAATTGTCCGCGTTTCTGCCACTTGCCGTTTTGCCAAAATTCAATCGGCAAAATTAGTTCGCGCAAATTGATTTCCGGGTTGAAATTGGGAGCAAATTTTATTTTTTTATCTTTTGACCCGCCATTGCAGTCAATAATGTCAATGGTTTCAATTTTGTCAAAAATATAATCGCGCGCGTAAGCAGAGAAAATGTTGGTAACTCCCGGGTCAAATCCCATGCCCGCGATCGCCAACAGTCCTTTTTTCTTGAAATCTTTATTTTTGGCAAATTGCAATTTATATGATAAGCCATACTTTTTCGGATCTTCATAACAACAGGTGTCAATATATTTTACGCCCAATTTCAAACAAGCATCCATAATAACTAGATTGTCGTAAGACAACCCCCAGTGTATCAACATCTTAGGCTTCACCTTTTTCAGAAGATCAAATATAAATTTTTTATTGCCAACGTCTCCCGTGTGCACAGTTAACTTTACTTTGCCACGCGTTTTTTTAAAAACTGAAGCTTTAACCGCTTCGCATTTTTTAGCGGTCCGGCTGACCACATGGATGTCGGAAAAAACTTTAGGATATTGAGCCATTTTATGCAAGCCGACAATGCCCACATTGCCACAGCCAATCACTAAAACTCTTGACATAATTGTTTATTAAAATAATTGATTAGAAAAACTATTAAAAGTAATAAAATTTTACTATCCACTTAACCACCTGTCAATCAACTGTGCGACAAAAGACTTTTTTATTGTCAGACGAAGCGAGAGAAATAAAAATTTATTTTTATTTTCAAACGAGTGCTGACAACATAATTTTCAAAAATCAAAGATACTTCCCCGTCCAACTCCTTTTGCATTTTTTCAATTTGTCCGGTGTGCCGGCATAAACCACTTCGCCGCCCTTGTCCCCGCCTTCCGGCCCCAAATCAACCACCCAATCGGAATTGCGGATAACATCGACATTGTGTTCGACAACTAAAACCGAATTGCCTTTTTCCACTAGTGCGTCCAAAACTTTCAGAAGTCTTTTCACATCGTCAAAATGCAAACCGATGGTTGGTTCGTCCAGAATATATAGGGTCTTGCCTGTGGATTTACGAGCCAGTTCCGTCGCCAACTTTATCCGCTGTGCCTCACCGCCAGAAAGATTGGTGGCGCTTTGGCCCAAACGCAGATATCCTAAGCCCACGTCTTCCAGAGTTTGCAATTTTTCCACGATTAGCGCGGATTTTTTGAAAAACCGTAAGGCGTAGGACACGCTCATATCCAAAACTTCAGCGATATTCACGCCCTGATATTCAATGTCCAAAGTTTTTTGATTGTATCTGGTTCCATTACAGGCCTCACATTTAACATACATGTCCGGCAAAAGATGCATTTCGATTTTTTTGGTGCCATCGCCCTGGCAGACTTCGCAGCGCCCGCCCTTCATGTTGAAACTAAAGCGACTCGGAGCATAGCCCCGGCTTTTGGATTCTTCCGTATTCGCAAAAATATCCCGAATCAGTGAGAAAACCCCGGTATACGTAGCTGCGTTTGAACGCGGCGTTCTGCCGATCGGCGCCTGATCGATATTGATAACTTTGTCGACATTATCCAGCCCCCTGACTCTTTTATGCAAGCCTGGCATTGCCTTGGCGCCAAAAAAGTACTTAGATAAAACTTTAGCCAGAATATCAGAAACCAGGGTCGATTTGCCCGATCCGGAAACACCAGTCATCGCCACAAATTTACCCAGTGGAATTTCTACATCGATATTTTTCAAGTTATGTTCCTGGGCTCCTATAATTTCGATAGACTTTTTATTGCCTTTGCGGAAACTTTTTTTCTCCGCCACTTTCTTCTTGCCAGTCAGATATTCCGCCGTGGACGTTTTTGATTTTAAGAGTTTTGCGAAATCGCCCTGAAAAATGACTTGACCGCCTTCCTCACCAGCTCCGGGACCCATATCAATGATCCAGTCAGCTTGGCGGATAATGTCCGCATCATGTTCAACCACAATCATTGAATTTCCTGCGTCTTTCAAGGCCTGCATAGTATTTATCAGCTTTTCGGTGTCGCGGTTATGGAGTCCGATCGATGGCTCGTCCAAAACATAAGTGATGCCCATCAGTTCCGATCCGATCTGAGTAGCCAAACGGATCCGCTGTGCTTCACCGCCGGAAATCGAATTAGCGCCTCTGCTCAAAGATAAGTATTCCAAGCCTACATTGCAAAGAGCATCGGCTTTAAGCGCCATATCCTTGATCAATGGTTCAATTATTTTTTTCCGTCCGGGGTTCAATTCGATTTTTTTCAACTCTTCAAAGAATCCTTTCAATTTAACCAGATCCAGATGCACGACATCGTCGATGGATTTGTCAGCCACCAGCACCGATAAATATTCTTTTTTTAATCTTTTGCCCTCACAGGCCGGACAGATTTTTTCCAGCATATACTTTTCCATATCGCCACGCACATAATCGGAAGTCGCCTCTTCATATTTTCGCTTGATCATAGGCAAAACACCCTCGAAAATCATTCGCACTTCCTTGACGCCCCCCATAGCATCCCGCTGCTGGATCGTAATTTCTTTCTGTTCCGGACCGTATAAAACAATCTCCAGCGCCTCTTTGGATAATTTTTTTATCGGTACATCCAAAGAAAAATCGTGTTTCCCTGCCAAGGCCCGTAAAATATTCAGATAATTTCCTTGTCCGCCTACCCGACCGTTGGATTTGCTCCATGGCAAAATCGCGCCTTCCGCCAAAGAAAGGTTTTTATTAGGCATAACCAAGTCGGCATCGACTTCTTTGGTGATACCCAAGCCGGAACAATGCGAGCAAGCACCTTCCGGATTATTAAAGGAGAAGTGTCTCGGCGTAATTTCGTTTACTCTGGTTTGACACCCATTGCAGACAAAGTCCCTATTGTACGTCCGATCCGCCTCTCCTTCTACTGAAATAATCAAAGATCCTCCGCCAACACGCAAGGCCGTCTCGATCGAGTCCAATATTCTCTCTGTGTCCGGACTTTTAGCTTTGACTGAGAGGCGGTCAACCACTACTTCGATCTCACTTTCGATCTTGTCGCTAGCGACCAGGCTGGCTTCCGTCACCAGCATTATCTTTCCATTGAAACGGACGCGCGCGAATCCCAGCTGAGAGATACCGCGCAAATGATCCTTGTCGGTCGTCCGCCAGCTGGCGGAGCCGCTTTTTGCGGATTCTTTCGGTTTGGCCAATACGGCTATCTGCGTGTTGTCAGGCAAAGCAAAAATCTCATCTAGTATTTCCTGGTTGGTTTTTCTGAGCATCGGCGCCCCGCATTGCGGACAGTGCGGCGCTCCGATCTTGGCGAACAAAACACGGAGGTAGTCGTAGATCTCTGTCAAGGTTCCCACGGTTGAACGCGGGCTCCTGCTTAAGCTTTTCTGGTCAATGGAAATAGTCGGACTTAGGTTTTCAATTTTGTCCACATCCGGCTTGGCACCGACATCCAAAAACTGCCGCGCGTATGATGACATACCCTCCAGATATCGGCGGTTGCCTTCCGCGTGCACCACATCAAAAGCCAATGAAGATTTACCCGATCCGGACAGCCCGGTGATCACCACTAGTTTGTCGCGCGGGATATCAATATCGATATTTTTTAAGTTATTGACCCTCGCTCCCCGGATAATAATTTTGTCCCTTTTGCAATAAGTACCGTTCGCCATGCTTATAAACTAAGAAGTTAAATGCTAGTTATAAATTGTAAAGTACTTTTGGGGGTTTGTAAAGGGCTAGCTAAGCAGGTTCTTTCTGCGAAGTTTTTTGTGATATGTTATCGCAAACCGATGCGCTTCATCCATAATCCGCTTGATCAAATTTTTGTCATTGATAATGTTTTTTAAATTTGAAAATTTAGGAATTGAAAATTGATTGAAAATTGAAAATTGAAAATTGAGATTTTTGCGAGACTTTCCTTTGGCAATGGTAACCATTGGCATCTCTAAATTTAATTCCTGCAATAATCTTTCAGCCATAAAAAGGTGCCCTTTCCCTCCATCCAACAAAATTAAATCTGGTTGCGGCCAATCATTTTGAAAACGGCGCAACAAAACTTCGCGCATCATACCCACATCATCTGTGCCTTCAACTGTTTTGATTTTAAATTTACGATACTGCGACTTGTCCGGTTCATTATTTTTGAAAACTACCATCGAACCCACCGCATGAGCACCGGAAATGTTGGAAATATCATAAGCTTCAATTCTTATTGTTTCGGATTTTTGATTTATGATTTCTAATTTCTCATCGCTCGCGATGAGCGCCACATCACGGATGTGCTTCAGCGCAAAAACTTTATTCCTAGCGTCCGCTGCTTTTTCAAATTCATTATTTTTCGCGTAATTTTTCATTTCTGTCTCTAGTTTTTTTATTAATCCTTTTTTTCGGCCTTCCAAAATCATTCTGATTCCACGAATATTTTTCATGTAATCCGCTTTAGAAATGGCGCCGGCATACGGCCCCGGACATCTGCCAATTTGAAAATCCAAACAGCCCCTCTCTGTTTTTTGATTATTGCTATGGAATGGAAAAATTTTTCGCAAAATTTTCAGCGCAATTTCCATTTGCTTTTTGGAAGTATAAGGACCAAAGGTCTTTGCAACCCTGACCCCCCTCTCCCTTTTTAGGGAGAGGGGCTGGGGGTGAGGGGGCAGATCCGTCGCTCTCAAAATCAGTACCCTCGGAAAATCTTCCTTAGTTATAACGAAATATGAAAATGACTTATCATCTTTCCCCATCGCGTTATACTTCGGCTGGAGTTTTTTGATCAGTTGCGCTTCCAAAATCAACGCCTCCAAAACCGAATCAGTTTCTCTCACTTCGATATCCGCAATCTGATCAATTGCATACTCGATCGGCCGATCCAAATTCCGCGCCGTAGCGTGTCGAAGCTTGGTGTCTTTTGGTCGTTTTGGTCGAGAGACACCGAGCTTCTTATCCGTAAGCGGCGTAGAAAAATACGACCCGACCCGGCTCCGCAAATTAGTCGCCTTCCCCACATACAAAACATCCCCGGCTTTATCCTTGAAAATATACACGCCAGGATTTTTGGGCAGCTTTAATATCTTAATTTTTAGGCTTGACATCGGCTAAATTATATGCTAAAAGATATTATACACAAATAAATTGTTAAAACAGGAGGTTATAATGATAGGTTTAGCTATAGCTCTTTTTATTTTCGTTTGGTTGGATATGAAGTATATTTACGAGGACGGTAATAATACTATTACCGCTGCACATGTAGCAGCCAAGTTTCTGTTTGTATGGTATTTGGTTCTTGGCCCGATTATGTTTGCCGGTACATTTCTCGTTACCGGGCTAGACTCCGCCAAGGTCAGCCACGTGGCTACTTATTATCCCATGCCTTCACTGATTGACAAAAATGTTCTATTGACTTTGTTTTTTGCTTATGTCGTCAGATCGGCACTCGGTATTTTTGGTGCCTATCTGATAAAAACTGCAACGTTTCCTCCAAAAACAACCCTCGAGGGATTGGACGCTAAGAAGATTATCACCGGCTTGGTTTTAATTTTCGGAGGAATCTTCGTAGGATTATTCTAAAGTTTGATACCAATTAACGTCAGAATAGAAGATATTCTGACGTCTTATTTTTTCAAAACCTCCCTCAAAAACTTTCCTGTATAACTCTCTTTATGATACTTTGCCACTTCTTCCGGTTCGCCGGTGACGACCACTCGGCCTCCCTCATCCCCGCCTTCAGGGCCAAGATCGATAATCCAATCAGCGGTTTTGATGACGTCCATATTATGTTCAATGACCACCACGCTGTTGCCTGCATCCACCAGGCGATTCAGAACTCCCAACAATTTTTTGATATCATCAAAATGCAAGCCTGTCGTCGGTTCGTCCAAGATGTATAAAGTATTACCGGTCGCCCGCCGGGAAAGTTCCGTCGCGAGTTTGATTCGTTGCGCCTCCCCGCCAGAAAGCGTAGTGGCCGCCTGCCCGAGCTGGATATACCCGAGTCCCACATCTTCCAAAACAGACAGCTTGTCATTGAGGTCATGATAATTCCCAAAAAATTCGCGCGCTTCCATAACGTTCATTTCCAAAACTTCAGCGATATTTTTCCCTTTATATTTTACATGCAGAGTTTCACTATTATATCTTTTGCCATGGCAAACATCGCAAGAGATAAAAACATCCGGCATAAACTGCATCTCAATTTTGAGCAGGCCTTGCCCCTGGCAATTGTCGCATCTTCCTCCGCTGACATTAAAAGAAAACCGGCCCGGCAGATAGCCCTTAGCTTTGGCATCTTTGGTCGCGGCAAAAATTTCTCGAATCTCGGAAAACATTCCAGTGTAAGTTGCCGGATTTGACCGCGGAGTGCGCCCGATCGGCGACTGGTCGATCATAATGACTTTGTCCACATGTTGCGTCCCCACAATTTCCGCGTGTTTCCCCGGCCGTTCCAGAGAATGCATCAGTTTGCTCGACAAAGATTTATATAAAATATCTTCCACCAGCGATGATTTGCCCGAACCGGAAACGCCCGTCACCACCGTCATGACTTTGAGCGGAAATTCCACAGTAATATTTTTCAAATTATTCTCCCGCGCTCCCCGCACCACCAGCCATTTTTTGTTTTTGACCGGCCGGCGGAATTTCGGCACCTCGATTTTCAATTCTCCGCGCAAATATTTAGCCGTGATGGATTTGGGATGACCCATCACTTCCTGCGGACTACCTTGCGCCACTATTTCCCCGCCCAATTTTCCCGCACCCGGACCGATGTCTACCAAATGATCTGCCTCGCGCATCGTCTCTTCATCATGTTCAATCACGATTAAGGTGTTTCCGATATCGCGCAATTGCAAAAGTGTGTTCAAAAGTTTCGAATTGTCACGCGCGTGCAGACCGATCGATGGCTCATCCAAAATATACAAAACCCCCACTAATTGCGATCCGATCTGGGACGCCAATCTGATCCTTTGGGTTTCTCCACCCGCTAAAGTGTTAGCGGAACGCGCCAAAGTCAGATAATTCAATCCGACATTGTCCAAAAAACCCAGCCGCGCCACAATTTCTTTGCAAATTTTGCCGGCAATCTGTTTCTCTCGATCATTTAATTCCAACTCTTTAAAAAATTTCAACGAATCGCTTACGCTTACAGACGAAACTTCATGAATATTTTTCCCACCTACTGTAACTAACAAAGTTTCAGGCTTGTAGCGCATTCCATGACAGGCCGAACATGGATTTTGCGACATATATTTTTCAATCCCCTCGCGCACCGCGTCTGAATCGGTTTTAAAATATCGTTCCTGCATAAAACCAACCACGCCCCGCCAGGACATATAAAATTTCCAGTTGGTTCCGGTCTTGGCGCGAATTGTAATCGGCACTTCCTCGGCATCTTTTTCTGAGATCATATCTTCGGCATCCCGCGCACCATATAATAATATATTTACTTTTTCTTTTGGTAAATCACGCAGTCTGACATTATCCGAAATATGAAAATATTTCGCCACCGACAAAATCACCCCGCCATAATAATTATTCCTCTTGAAATTCCACGGCGCCAATCCGCCTTCGGAAATCGTTTTGGTCATATCCGGCATCACTAAATCCGGATCAATTTCTTTTTTGGTGCCCAAGCCTTCGCAGGTCGGGCAAGCTCCGTACGGAGAGTTGAAAGAAAAAAGCCGCGGCTCCAATTCTGGAAACTCGACATCATGATCCGGACAAGCTAATTTTTGATTATAAATTATTGAATCGGAGAGGTTCGACCTCTTTTGGTCGTTTCGGTCGAGAGAGGTCGAACCTCTTTTTATAATTTTGATTTTCACTAAACCATTGGAAAGTTTCAGCGCTTTTTCCACATCTTCAAAAATACGGGAAATATTTTGATCGTTTATTCCAATCGCGTCGATCACGATATCAATCTTGTGCATCTTGTAGCGCGCCAACGGAATTTTGGTTTTGGGATTAAGCTCATATTTTTTACCATTGACATAAGCTTTGGAAAAGCCACGTTTATACATTTCTAAAAGCAAAGTTGAATATTCGCCTTTACGTCCGCGCACCACCGGCGACAAAATCTCGATTGTTGCCCCCTCACCAATTTCCAGAATCTTGCTGACAATTTCATCCGTGGAAAGCTTGGAAATTTCTTGCCCATCAACCGGACAATGTGGGATGCCGATTTTGGCATACAGCAAACGCAAGTAATCGTGAATTTCCGTTACAGTTCCCACTGTAGAACGCGGATTTTGCGAAGCAGATTTTTGCGAAATAGAAATGGCCGGCGAAAGCCCTTCGATATAATCGACATCCGGTTTTTCCATCTGCCCCAAAAACTGTCGGGCATAGGCCGACAAGCTTTCCAAATATCTTCTCTGTCCTTCGGCAAAAATAGTATCAAAAGCCAGAGTCGATTTCCCCGACCCGGAAATACCGGTAAAAACAATAAATTTATCCCGCGGCAACTCGAGATCGATATTTTTCAGATTATGTTCACGCGCGCCTTTTATAATAATTTTGTTCATAAACACAAAAAACTTCCCCTTTTATGGGTACTTAATATTAACTTTTAACTAATACACTTTAGCACGACTTCGTATTGCAATCAATCATTGGATATTCCCGTCCTGATTTCGAAACCAGATATAAATAACCAGCACAAAGGCCACTGTGACTGAGAATATAAGTATCGCAAAGGGTTCTGTATCACTCAGTTTTTCCGTCAGCCATTGGTAATAGGCCGGCCAGTAGCCGTTGATTAATTTTTGATAGACCTGGGTAACAAGTTCCATAGATTTTACCCCTTTATTATACCACAAAAAAAACTACGCCTTTTTATGGGCGTAGTTCTGATTTGCATAATTTAAAGTTTAGCTTCCGCAGGAAGCGTTTGGATCTGTTGCTGATCCACTAGCCGCTGGAGTAGCCGCAGCCGCTCCTTCTCCAAATCCCGCAGCCGGAGCGATTGTGGAAAGTTTAGTTTGGCATTCTTTCGGTGCAGTATTAAAGGCATCACAGATCGTTTTCAAAATACTAGCTGAATCCCGGCCGGCCGATTGAGCCTCAACGCCATTGATGACTAAAGCTGGCGAGCCTTGCACACCGTATTTTGTATTGTCATCTTTATTCACATTAAATGGAGGGAATTGCCCATTGTTCCATTTGCTTTTGTCAGCCGCATCTTTGGTAATGTTAAATTGAGCATCAGTCTGGGCTACGCAGCTCGCAACTTGTGAAACGCTTACTCCGGTCGAGGCCATACAACTGGCTTCAGTACCTTCTCCTTTTTTCAAGAAGCAAGTCAGATAAGCTGACAATTTCGCCGGCTGATTCTTTTGAATGCAGTATTGGCGCAAATTCTCCGCGATTTCCTTATCACCATGCATCGCGTAATCTACGAATTCCAAAGTATACTTGATCTTATTTCCCAAAGCGGCCACTACCGGCAAGATTCCTTTTTCTATCTGCGTTCCAAACGGACAATAACTCATGACAAACAATTTCACTTCCGGAACATCACTCTTTGTTACCGGCGTGTTAGCTTTTTCCTCTTGTTTTTTAGCTGCCTCTTTTTGTTTCTCTATTTCATCAAAGGTTATAGCCTGCTGGATAAACTTTGTTCCATCTTTGGTCACATATACCGGCTGGTCCTGCCCATTTACACTCACCGTGATCTTATACAAATCTCCATCCTCCATAACATCTTTGACTGTCGCGGTTCCACCGCTGTCTTTTACCAGCGCCTCTATTTTTGCCCTAGCTTCTTCTTTAGTTATGCCTTTTGAAAATAATTTTTTAAAATTAAAATTGTTTGGATCTTTTGCATAAATCGCATAACCGACAATAAGAAGCAAAATAACTACCCCCAAAACAGCTTTTACGTTAAAGCTCCGAGGGGACCACTTGGATTTTGCCGTTTCCTTCGGCTGATCTTCAGTTTTGTTTTCAGGAATATTTCCCATACTTTATTTGTTAAAATTTAAATTACTTGTTCATTTTACACCTCTTAGTAAAATCAGACAACTCCCCTAGTTGCCATACTCAAAAAAGGACCTCTTAAAGCCACTTTTTGCTTAAGTTAAGTTTTGATTTTCATTTTTATGTATCTCGTCCAGAAACTCCCTAATTTCTTTGACCAAATCCGATGGCGTCCTTTCCGGCTTCACAAAAAAACGGTCAGCGCCCAACTCTTTGGCTCTTTCCCTATCTTCAGGAGAGCTCAAGCTGGTTAACATGATAATCGGTATCTTTTTGTATTTACCCCAAGAGGATCTGATTTTTTCCAACACATCATATCCATCCATTTTTGGCATCACCACGTCCAAAAGCACCAGATCCAGAATCTCAAAGTTTTCTTTAATCTTGCGTATCGCTTCTTCTCCATCGCTAGCCGTAATGACCACGAAGCCCTCGCTCGTCAATTTTTGCGAGTATATCTCTATTAAATTTTCGTCATCATCCACGATCAGGACTGTTATTTTTTTTTCTGCCTGTTCCATATTTTTTGTTTTTTACAATCCGTAAGTGTTTGTCCGGATTGCATTTTTGTTTATTTAAAATAATTTATAATGGTCGCAAAGATAGTATGCAGACGAAAAGGATTATTTTCGATGCCTAACATGGAAAACAGCATATTTAAAGCAAACGTAATAACAATAAAGGCAATAAAAATAATCAAAATAGAAAGAGGGATCAGGCTTATGAAAAATTCTTTTATTCTTTTGTGGCGCTTTTTAAGCGCGGCGTAAGATTGATAGTGCTGATCCAACCGGGTATTTTCAATCTCTCTTCCTTCCCGCTGGAGCTTTTGAATCCTGATTTCCGTATCTGAAGGATACTTAAAAATCACGTAATACGCATCCTTGAGATAGATTTTTATTTTTCGCAGTGCTTCGTTCATCAAGTAATATAAGTAATTCTAATTTAATTATACTACAAACCTACTTTTGCATCAACCCCGTCAGAAGTTTCAGAAAGTGCTTGTTGATACCAAAATACAAAGGCGAAGCCGCTTCGCTCGAGCATATTCCTAAAAAACAAAACCTATGATGAACTTCATACGGGGTCAACCTCGTCTCATCCCGCCTGCAATTTCCGCAATTCTCCGATTTCATCTCTTATTATGGCGGCTTTTTCAAACTCCAGCGCCCGAGAGGCTTCCTTCATCTCGCGCTCGCGCTGTTTGATGTAGCCTTGCAAATCTTCCAGAGATTCCAATTCGGTGAAATCGCGCGTAACTTCAGGCTTCAATTCATGATCCACAATGGACTGGATTTTCTTTTTGATGGTGGTCGGGGTGATACGATGCTTTTTATTATGGGCCACTTGAATTTTGCGCCGGCGGTCGGTTTCACCAATCGCCCGTTTCATGGAGCCGGTAATCTGGTCAGCGTATAAAATAACTCTGCCGGAAACATTCCTGGCCGCTCGGCCGATGGTTTGAATAAGCGAAGTTTCACTCCGCAAAAATCCTTCCTTGTCCGCGTCCAGAATTGCTACCAAAGACACTTCCGGCAGATCCAATCCTTCGCGCAAAAGATTCACGCCCACCAAAACATCAAATTTGCCGCGCCGTAAATTTTCCAAAATTCGCACACGATCCAATGTTTCCACTCCGCTGTGGAGATATTCAGCTTTCACTTTTGATTCTTTTAAAAAGTCCGAGAGGTCTTCTGCCATTTTTTTGGTCAGCGTCGTCACTAAAACTCTTTCTTTTTTGGCTACTATTTTTTTAATTTCGGAAATAACATCCTTCACTTGCCCTTTGGCGGGCTTGATGGTTAGTTCCGGATCAATAAGCCCGGTCGGACGAATAATTTGCTCGGCAATTTGAGTAGAATTTTTTCTTTCGTAATCTGCCGGCGTGGCTGAAGTAAAAATCAGCTGATTAATTTTTTTCTCAAATTCACTAAATTTAAGCGGTCGATTATCAAAAGCGCTCGGCAGGCGAAAACCGTTGTCCACCAAAGATTTTTTCCGCGAATAATCGCCGTTATACATCCCGTTTAATTGGGGTATAGTTACGTGCGATTCATCAACGACCATTAAAAAATCTTCTGGAAAATAATCTATCAGAGTATATGGCGCCTCGCCGGGCTGTCTTCCAGTGAGAAAGCGTGAATAATTTTCGATCCCGTTGCAATAACCGATTTCGCGCATCATTTCGATGTCCTGTTTGGTGCGCCGCTCCAGCCTTTCGGCTTCCAGCAACTTATTATGATCCCGTAAATATTTCACTCTGTTTTTGGCTTCGGTTTCTATTTTTTCAAGCGCCCTTTCCATCAGCGGCTCCGGCACCACAAAATGCTTAGCCGGATAAATTAAGATTTTGTCTAGTCTTCCCAATTCATCACCAGTTAGAAAATCGTATTCACTAATTTTAGTAATCTTATCCTGCTCAAGACTGATCCTAGTTACAATTTCCCGCGCCGGTGACATAATCTCAATCGTCGGACCCGTCACCCGGAATTTTCCGCGGCTCAAAAGATCGGTGCGCCCATAATGCATCTCCACTAATTTATTGATCAATTCGCTTCTATCAACTTTTTCTCCCTTTTTTATTTCCAAAGAAATATCGCGGTAAAATTCCGGCGAGCCCAAGCCATAGATACAGGAAACGGAAGCGACGATAATGACATCCTGACGACTCATGAGCGCAACCGTAGCCGCGTGGCGAAGACGGTCGATCTCATCATTGATCTGCGCTTCTTTTTCAATATAGGTGTCCGACGAAGCAATGTAGGCTTCCGGCTGATAGTAATCATAATAGGAAACAAAATATTCCACCGCGTTCTTGGGAAAAAAGGTGCGAAATTCCTGCGCTAACTGCGCCGCCAAAGTTTTATTAGGCGCGATTACCAGCGTCGGCTTCTGAACTTTTTCAATCACATTAGCAATCGTAAAAGTTTTGCCAGATCCCGTCACGCCCAAAAGCGTCTGGAATTTTTGTCCAGCCTTGAGGCCCTGAACCAGCTTCTCAATCGCCTGCGGTTGATCGCCGTCCGGTTTGTATTTTGAATTGATCTTAAATTTCTGCATATTTATATAATACTACAATCTTTTATTCATTTGTCCATAAAAACTATGCTATAATTACTCCATGAAAACCAAAAAAACCAAAGCCGAAAAACGCGAAGTCAAGAAGAAGCCCAAAATGCCGGTTTCCGGTAAAAAAGTTTTCGCGCTGAAGGAAATTATTGTGAAAAAGGCTAACTAAAGCCCAGGATTGACTATTAGTATTGACGAGTAAATTGCCCAGTGATAAGCTGATATAAGTTTTAATAAACACCAAAATGCTACGAATTATAAATATTGCCGAAATAATCGTTTCCATAACGTTGGTCGTTTCCATCCTGCTCCAAAATCGGGGCGCCGGACTTTCTTCAACTTTTGGAGGAGACTTTGGCGGTTACTACAGCAAAAGAGGTTTTGAAAAATTTTTGACGCGCTTTTCTATTTTCTTAGCGATAATCTTTATCGCGCTGGCAATCACCAATCTGTTTCTGACCAATAAGCCAGTATAACCAACTAGCTCTAAACCTATACGTAACTATCCTAACAATCCGCAGAATTTTTCCTTGAAAAAATGGCTTCAGGCCACAAAATTTTTTAATATCAAAGAAAGGATATTTTTTAATCTTCTTATCATCTTGCTCTTGGGCTCAGTTATTGGCTGGGGCTTGATGTTTTATTATTCCAAAACCAAAGCAGTCGCCGATTATGGCGGAGAATATATTGAGGGCATTGTCGGCCAGCCACAACATATCAACCCGGTGATTTCCCAATCAAACAACGCGGACGAAGATTTGACGCAACTTGTCTATAGCGGTTTGCTCAAATACGACAGCAGGGGCGATTTAATCCCTGACTTAGCTGAAAGCTATGACATCTCGGATGACAAAACCACCTACACCTTTCACCTGAAAAAGGACGTTGAGTGGCACGACGGGCAGCCTTTTGCGGCAGCCGACGTGCTGTATACCACGAACATACTTTCGGATCCTGCCTATAAAAGTCCGCTCAGAACCAACTGGCAAGGCATTACCACAAACATTGTTGATGACCACACATTGACTTTTCAGATCCAATCCTCTTTTGTCGGCTTTCTAAACAACCTAACTTTCGGCATCCTGCCAAAACACATCTGGGAAACGGTCACTGCCGATAAATTTTCTCTGACTGACCTCAATTTGGAACCGATCGGAACCGGCCCCTACAAATACAATGCCTTCCAAAAAGATTCCAGAGGCAATATTATTTCTTATAAACTAGTGGCCAATCCAAATTATTTCGAGGGCAAGCCGTATATTTCAAAAATGACTTTCGATTTTTATGATTCGGATGATTCCATCCTGAAGGCTTTTAATTCAAAAGAGATTATGGGTATTAATAGTCTCACCCCGCAGCGTATGGCCGATATCAAGCTATTGCAAAGCACTTTTATACACAAGTTTGACATTTCGCGATATTTCGCCGTTTTTATCAATCAAACAAGAAGTTTGCCCTTAGCCGACGATAATGTGCGCCAAGCTTTGACTTATGCCACCAATCGCCAAGAAATAATCGACAACATCCTCAGTGGAAACGGTAATCCTGTTTATTCGCCAATCCTGGATGCCATGGTCGGTTATTCGACCGACATTGATTCGCGGACTTTTGATCTCGAAAAGGCCAATTCCGTCTTGGACAGCAATGGCTGGAACCGTGGTGAAGATGGAATGCGAGCTAAGAATGGTACGCCGTTGCAATTTACTTTGACCACGACTGATTGGCCTGAACTGGCTCAGACTGCTGAAATCCTCAAATCGGAGTGGGCAAAAGCCGGTGCTAAAGTCGACGTCCAAACTTATTCAATATCTGATATCCAACAAAATTACATTCGTCCCCGGGAATACGAGGCGCTTCTATTCGGACAAGTTTTGGGCGCGGACCCGGATCCATATTCATTCTGGCACTCTTCACAAAAAAGAGATCCTGGTCTCAATCTTTCTCTCTTCGGCGATTCCGATACCGACAAGTTGATCGAGGCCGGCCGTATCGAGTTTGATTACGACAAACGAGCATCCATATACCAGGATTTTCAGAAAAAATTAATAGCAGAAACTCCGGCTATCTTTCTCTACAGCCCGGATTATATTTATCCAGTCAACAAAAAAGTACAAGGCATTAATATGGAAGACCTGATATCTCCCTCCAAGCGGTTTTCCGACGCAAATCATTGGTACATCAACACCAAGAGAGTTAAAAAATAAAAAAAATATATAAACACTATGGATATAAATTTTACGAATGTTCCCAAACATTACGCGTCACGGACTCATGAAAAAATGAAGGAAGTTCTTATGGATCCGGAAGGTGTCGGACCGGCTATCCATTATTACATGATCCGAGGTGGCAAAGAACAAAAAAATATAACCGTTTGGGAGCCAGGCACCGTATCCGGAGAATATATCAAAACCTATGGGCATTATCACGTTGGTAACCTGAGTGAAACTTACCAAATTATTTACGGCCAAGGTGTGGCCCTTTTGCAAAAATTGGCTGAAGATGAAAATGGAAATATGATCCCTGATGTCGTGGAAGAATTTAAGGCCATTCCGGTCAAAACCGGCGATGAAATTTTTATGCCGGCTAAATTCGGTCATCTTTTAGTTAACACAGGCATTACTTATTTTGCGACCACTGACGACAGCCCTGTGGACTTTGAGGACCGTGACCCTTCCAGTTTTCCCGGGCATGCTGATTATGAACCGGTGAAAAAAATGAAAGGGTTTGCCTATTATGTCGTGGAGAAAGATGGCCAGCCCGCTCTCAAAAAAAATCCGCTTTACAAAACTATCCAGAAAGAAGATCTGGGCGGTTTGCTGGTAATCGATTAACATTAAATTTATGAAGAGCAAGAAAAAAAAGAAAAAAATTGTAGTGGCCGTTAGCGGCGGTTTTGATCCGATCCATGCCGGACATGTAAGAATGTTTAAAGAAGCTAAGGCTTTGGGTGATGAACTGGTAGTAATATTGAATAACGACAACTGGTTCAGCATAAAAGGACGGACGCTTTTCATGCCTGGAAAAGAACGAAAAGAAATAATTGAAGCGCTCAAGCCGGTGGATCGTGTTATTTTAAGTAAACACAAGCCTTCCAAGAAAAAATACGACAGAACTACGATCGAATATAGCGTATGCCGCGAGCTAGAAGAATTAAAACCGGATATTTTTGCTAATGGGGGCGACCGCTTTAAAGATGATGTTCCAGAAGTTGCTACTTGTAAAAAAATTGGCTGTAAAACAGTTTTCAATATTGGCAAAGGAGGGAAGGTGCAATCTAGCTCTTGGCTTCTGGAAAAATATCTGAAAAAGGCAAGTGATAAATCTGAAAATCGGCCTTGGGGAAAGTTTGAAGTATATGTAGACGACACAAATCACAAGGTAAAAAAACTCACTGTTTCCCCGGGCGCTAAATTAAGCTTGCAATCTCACAAAAAGCGCGCGGAACACTGGGTGGTTGTCAAGGGAACTGCCAAAGTAGTCAACGGTGAAAATATGCTGACAATCCATGAAAACGAAAGTACCTACATTCCTGCCGGCACCAAGCATCAACTTACAAACCCGGGAAAGGCATCCTTGGAGGTAATCGAGGTTCAAACCGGAAGTTATTTTGGCGAGGATGATATAATCCGTTACCATGATGAGTATGGACGTATGAGTGGCATGTCTTCTACAGAAAAAGTTGACAAAAAATAGTTTTGGGTGTATAATTAAAGGTAATAAAGTCACTTCTTAATATTTTCCTTTATTTAAGGCTTTCTTCTTCTCAATATCTCTAAGAAATTTTCTTTTCTATTGTTTTTCATCTTTTTTATTATTTTATCGTCTTTTAATTTACTTTAATCAGCCTGCTATCTTTCGCGATATACATTCGCGTTAATTAGCGAACCTAATTTATGTTTAAAAAAACTACGGCTTCTTCGCCTTTGGTTCGTCCAAGCGAAGCCGCCAAACCACAACCAAGCGCGCCTATGGGACATAGGATCAGCAGCTATCCTAAGGCGTCCCCCCTAAGAAACAGTTCTCCGTCTACTAATAGGCAGGCGTCTTTTGGCGGCAATTTACGCGTCATCCCTTTGGGGGGCCTCGAAGAAGTCGGCCGCAATATGACTATCTTTGAATATGGACAAGACATTATCATTGTCGACATGGGTCTCCAATTCCCGGATGAAGACATGCCAGGGATCGACTATATCATTCCTGACATCAGCTATCTCAAAGGCAAAGAAAAAAATATCCGCGGCGTTTTGATCACGCACGGACATTATGATCACATCGGCGCTATCCCTCATCTGATGGAGGCTTTGGGCAATCCGCCGATTTATATGACTGAACTGACCCGCGGCATTGTTATGAAAAGACAGGATGACTATAAAGACAAGTCTCCACTTAATATCCATACCGTTAAAAAAATTGATCGCATGCGATTGGGGAGTTTCAACATCGAATTTTTCCATGTTAACCATACCATCCCCGATGCGGTCGGCATCGCCATCACCACGCCAGTTGGAACAATCATTCATACCGGCGATTTCAAATTTGATCATTCTCCAATTTCAGATGCGCCAGCCGACATCGCCAAGATTGCCCGCCTCGGCAGTGAGAATGTTCTGGCCTTGATGTCAGACTCAACCGACTCACAGACCCCCGGCTATTCTTTGTCTGAATCAAAAATCGCCAAAACCCTGGATGATATTTTTGAACAAACTCAGGGACGTTTGATTTTTGCAACTTTTTCATCGCTCATTAGCCGTATTCAATCAGTCGTGGCCGCCGCTGAAAAACACGGCCGTAAAGTAGCCGTCGATGGCTATTCCATGCGGACTAACGTGGAAATTGCCAGAAACTTAGGTTACCTTCAGACGAAAAAAAGCACTTTCATTCCGATCAACAAGGTTAATGATTATCCGGATAATAAAGTAGCGATTCTTTGCACTGGTTCACAGGGCGAAGCCAATGCCGTGCTCATGCGCATCGTGAACGGCGAGCACCGCTTTGTAAAAGTTCATAAAGATGACACCTTCGTTCTTTCTTCCTCGGTTATCCCCGGCAATGAAAGAACAGTACAGTCCATCATGGATACAATTTACAGAAAAGATGCCAAGGTTATTAATTACAAAATGATGGACGTGCATGCCGGAGGGCACGCGCGCCAAGAAGACCTAAAGATGATGATCAATCTGATCCGACCGAAATATCTGATTCCGATCCATGGCAATTATTATATGTTGAAACTGCATGGACAACTGGGGGTATCCGTCGGTATGGATCCAAAAAATATTCTGATCGGCGAAAACGGAAAGGTTATCGAATTTGATTACCGCCAAAACGGCAAAATTACCGACGAAAAAGTTCCGACCAGTCATATCATGGTGGACGGGCTTGGCGTCGGCGACATCGGGCAAGTGGTGCTCCGCGACCGCCAGCTTTTGGCGCAAGACGGCATGTTTGTCATTACTGTTATTATTGATAGCGATACCAAGAAAATTCTCGGTAAACCACAAGTCACTTCCCGCGGGTTCATCTTTGTCAAAGAAAATTTTGATTTGGTAAACGCCACCAAGAAAAAAGTGGAAGAGATCATCGCCCAAAAAGTTACGACCGAAACGGCCGTCAACTGGGATTATGTTAAAAACAACATCCGCGAAGCCGTCGGGTCATTCCTCTATCAAAAAACACAAAGACGGCCGATGGTGCTCCCGGTGGTGATAGAGGTGTAATTATATTACTTTGTCATTCCGGACTTGATCCGGAATCTAATAAAATTAAAGGCGGACTGTGAGATTTACTCAAGCAGTCCGCTTTTTGTTTCTATCGGCCTAAGTGTGTCTTTTTATTTTTTCTTTTTGAACGCTTCGGCGATCTTCCGAAAAGTTTCTTCGGAAATTTTTTTTCCAAGTTGCTTATGAGCTTCGATAACGGGGCCGATGTCACCATCGCATTTCGAGACCGAGGTTTCCAAAAGTTCATTGGCTTCGTCTTCGCGCAGCGGTCGGGAAATTACGGCGAGCAGATCAGAAACATTATATGTTTCCTTTTGCTGTAGATAGACTTTAATCATTTTTTCAGAGTCTTTTTTCCCGAGTTTTTTCTTCAATTCTTCACAAAGATATTTTACGTTATGCATAGAACCTTCCCCAACACTAATCTTCCGGATTTTATAGAGATATCTCCTTGAAGCTCTAAGTGCAATCGCAACTCTTGACAGTCCATACAGAATACTTGAATCAACTATTGAGATGTATCCCCGCATCAACTGGTTGGCAACTTTTTGAGGAATCGGAATTATCTTATTAAAGTCAACCGGGTTTTGGGGGCTGTCTTTTTTAAGGCATGCCCCAAACAGAATGTCAACAAGTTTTTTATTTGATAACTTTACACCAGTTAATTGAAGGGCTGTTTGCAAACAATGTACATCGGCACGACCATCAATATATAGCTGGGCACAGTACCTCGCAACTTCTCTCTTCATCTTTTTTGTTGATTTTTTCACCAGCAATTCCATCTCGTCATCAAAAAAATATCTCGGATGACGCGCAGATGCTTTTAGGCATAAAATCGGATCGACAATTAAAGGCGAGGGATTAAAATCTAAATACCATTCGAGATAATTGGTTTCTTTCCCTACAACATAAATACTTTTTCCGATTCTATTTATAAATCTTTTGGATATGTTTTGACCCATCTTTTTCATAGCCTTGAGCAGCTCCATGGCGGAAAAGATATACTTCCCAACCAGTATTTGTCCGCGAAGTTCGCGCCATTCTTTTTTTGTGGGAACAACCTTGGTCAGCTCTACAATATAAAAAAAGGTATCAACCGAAGCTTTCCGCAAAGCCACTTTTTTGGCCATTCTTATTTCGCTTGTTGTGAGTCCCCTTCCTTCCGTTTCGGCTACTTCCAGGGCCTTTCTTATTTCGCCCTGACCTAAATATAAGTCGACTAATTCCTTGGCTGCCGTCTTTTTTTTCACCTTGTTCCTCCTTGTTTATAGATTTTAAAGAACTTCTTGCCTATTTTTTGATTTTTGTTTTAACAAGGAATTATATTATAAAGTAGAATACTAGTCAATGATTAGGTCGTTTTTATTAAGATTAATTTATTATTTGACTTATTTTAGGCACTATACTATACTTATTTTGTTGACCCTTTTGTCGACAATTATAAAAATATGCTCGAAAGAGACCTGGAAAAATTGGGGCTAGACGACAAAGAAGCTAAAATATATTTAGCGCTTTTAGAGTTAGGGGAAGCTAATATCCAACAAATTGCCAAAAAATCAGGAGTCAAAAGAACGACTGTTTATGACATTATTGAGTCCTTGAAAGAAAAGGGGCTTTTGAGTTCAGCGACACGGCACAAAAAAATTACCTATTCCGCCGAAGATCCGAGAACGCTGGAGGAAAAATTAGACGAAAGAAAAAATACCCTAAAAAGGATTATGCCAGAACTGCTTTCCATCGCCAATGCGATGGATAAAAAACCAAAAATAAGATTCTTTGAAGGATCAGAGGGGATAAAAGAGGTTTATAAAGATACGTTAAAATACCCCTCTAGCGAACTTTTGGCTTGGGTTTCCGATGAAGCAGTAACTGTTTTTGATAAGGATTTTTTGGAGGGATATTACTTACCAAAAAGAATTGAAAAAAAGATATGGGTCAGAGCGATTGGCACAGAGAGCACGGAGATGAAAAACTATAAAAATTTAGATGAGAAGTCTTTACGCAAAACTAAGATCATCTCTGCCAATCAATTTCCCATCCATGTTGAAATCAATCTTTATGGAAAAAATAAAATCGCCGTCATGTCTTTTTCCGAAAAAATCGGCCTCATCGTCGAAAGTCAAAAGATTTTCACCACCCTCAAAAGCATATTCGAAATGAACTGGAATTCAATTGCCTAAATTTTAAAAATATAAAATAATAGATCCTTCAGCCTACAAAATTTCCACAAAATTCAAGCGAGCGAGCGTTAAGAAAGTTCCTTGATTCCGCCTCGGAAGCAGCCGGAACTTTTAGCTCGCAAGTGCATAATTTTGTCGGAAATTTTGTCTGGCTGAGAGTTCTTTTTGTTACTTTTTCTTGCGGAAAGAAAAAGTAAGGGGCTGTAATTGCCTAAAACACTCCTTTACGCTAGAATAAATTTATGAACAAGAGAATCTTTTCCGGCGTGCAGCCGAGCGGAAACCTGCATATTGGCAA
Source organism: Parcubacteria group bacterium (assembly GCA_041664225.1). Taxonomy (GTDB): domain Bacteria; phylum Patescibacteriota; class Minisyncoccia; order Moranbacterales; family UBA2206; genus UBA11098. The sequence continues at coordinate 67,989 of JBAYLE010000003.1, forward strand.
CTATTTGGGAGCCATCAAAAACTGGGTCAAACTCCAAGAGGAATATGATTCGATTTTTTGCGTGGTAGACCTGCATGCCATCACCGTTCCGCAAAATCCAGAGGAACTGCGAAAAAAGACCCTTGAAGTTGCTAAAGTTTATCTGGCCGCCGGCATTGATCCGGAAAAATGTTCGATTTTCATCCAATCGCATGTTCCGGAGCACGCGGAGCTGGCTTGGATTTTGAATACGATTACCAAGGTTGCGGAACTGGAAAGAATGACTCAATTCAAAGACAAAACTCAAAAGAATATCGAAGGCACAGCTGTCGGACTTTTTGATTATCCTGTTCTCATGGCTTCCGACATCTTGCTTTACGACACCGACCTGGTACCAGTAGGCAAAGACCAGGTCCAGCATATTGAACTGACCAGGACTTTAGCCAACAGATTCAACAAAAAATTCGGCGAGACTTTCATAATTCCCAAGCCATACACCACAGAAGTGAGCCAGAGTATTATGGGGCTCGACGACCCTTCTAAAAAAATGTCGAAATCAGCGAGCTCTGAATACAATTACATTTCCCTTACCGACAACGCTGAAACCGTCCGCCGGAAAATAAAAAAGGCGGTGACTGACAGTGGAACGGAAATAGTTTACCGAGATGATAAGCCGGCTTTGAAAAATTTGATCAATATTTATTCCCTCCTTTCCGAAAAATCCACCAAAGATATTGAAAAGCTGTACACAGGCAAGGGCTATGCAGATTTTAAGCAAGATTTGGCAGAGGTTATTATTGCCTTTTTAAAGCCTTTCCAAGAAAGGTTGGGGGATCTGTCTGATGAAAAAGTTCTGGAAATCTTGAAAGCTGGCGCGGAAAAAGTCCGCCCGTTAGCAAAGAAGAAGCTAGAGGAAGTGAAAAAAAAGGTGGGTTTTATATTGTAAAAATTTTTAAACTACCATCGAGCATGTAAAATATGCTACTACAAATTGAAGCTTTTGAGCGTTAAGAAATTTTTAGGTCCGCCTCGGGGCAACCAAAAATTTTAGTGAAAAAGCTGAAAATTTGTTAGCATGTTTTGCCTGCTCGGACTTTTCTTTGTAACTTTCTTTTCCTAGAAAAGAAAGTTAGATCAGTACTTGCGGAAAGAAAAAGTAAGGAAAAGTTATGCTAAAAGAAAAATTTAAAAAACTTAATTCCAAGTTTGAGCCCTATTATCTTTGGCTCATTTTAATTTTAGCTGCCGTCCTGCGCTTGCGCAATCTGGCCTATCGAGATTTTTGGTATGACGAAGCCTTCACTGGCGTCGCCGTCAAGGAAAAATTTAGCGATATGATCCAAATGATCATTAATGACGTCCACCCGCCACTCTATTACGCGTCTTTAAAATTGTTCGCTTCTTTTTTCGATTATAGCGTTTATGGTATCCGCTTATTTTCAGCTATTTTCGGCATTCTAGCTGTCTGGGCAGCCTATCTCTTCGCCAAAGAACTATGTGGCAAGCGAGCTGGGCTCTTCGCCGGATTTATAACCGCCATCGCGCCTTTTGCTATTCAGTATTCCCAAGAAGCACGCATGTACACCATGCTTTCATTCTTTCTTTTGATTTCTGCCTATTTTTTTCTAAGAGCGCTTAAAAATAACTCGACCAAAAACTATGTCTTTTGGGGAATTTTTCTGGGCCTAGCTTGCCTTACCCATTATATGGGCGTAGTTTTTTCCGCGACTTTCTATTTAGCCTATTTGGTTTGGAATATTTTTGAAGAAGAAGAAACGAACAAAAAGTTTGATTTGAGGTCCCTGAAAAAATTTATACCTAACAAGAGCGTACTCATTGGATATTTTTTTGCTTTTTTAGTATTTTCATTTTGGGTAAAAAGATTTTATTATCACATGATGGACTTGGGTGACAATTTACATTGGGTGCGTCCGGCCAATCTGGGCGATGTTTTCTGGAGCGTGCAGATGTTTCTTTTCGGAACACCAGTCGGGGAAATGTCTTCCGGTATGCCAAACCCTAACACTTTTTATATAATTTCTCAGACCTCAGTTTTGAGCGGGCTGACAATTTTGTTTACCGCGATTATAATCTTTTTATTTTTCAGAGATCGTAAAAAAACCGCCACATTGCTTGTCTTTTCTTTCGGCTTCATCGGCATCGTCTATATAATGTCCTTATTTAACGAGCAATATTTTGTCGCCCGCTATCTGATGCCAGCCGCGTATTTTATTTATATTTTGTTAGGCGTTTGGCTTTCTCAAGTTCACTGGCGCTATGTGGCTTCAGCGCTGGCTCTTTATGGAATCTTACTGGCCTTTGTCACTCATCTCGGTTTTTCCACTGGCTGGAATATTTTGCAAAAAAATACCGCTAAATACAAAGATAGTGATTTTTATATCACGACCTCTTTTGACTATGTGATTGCTAAATATTATTTGGGCGCGGATAGACTGACTTTGTATAATCTTGATTGGCCAGCATATAACCCCAGTTATTGGGCAGCTATCGGCCCCAGCCTCAAACGCGCCGAAAGTTTTAATACGATTTTGAATGATCCCAACGCTTTGATAATTTCCAATATGCCGCTCAACAAAAAAACCAGCACCGATCCAACTTTCGATGCCAAAAAGTTTAAGCTGGTTGATTATTACAATAATATTTTTGTTTACAAAATAGACCCGGGATCTTCCAACCCTTGACAATTTGGTTTTTATTGACCATAGTTGGTACAAAGAAGAGACTTACTTATCAATTTTTCAAAAGGCTTTCCAAGAAAGCCGGAAAGGAGGCAGTTCTTGAACAATAACGAGAAGTATATAGGAGAAAAGATTGAGTATAAAAAGATCTTTGAAAGAGGTCGGCCAGTTTTGAATAAGAACGGCGTATCATACCTAAAACCAAAACGCTTGAAAGCAAGTACCCCCAGACACACCAGCTATAAGGATAACTCCGTGAGTATGGTGCAGGAAGCAAGGGCTTCATCCATCCAGACTGAGCCTGAAATAGTTTCAAAGCCCATCGGAATGATTAAATCTTTTTTTGCTCAAATTAAATTGCTTCTATGGGGATTTTAAAACGAGGCTATCCAGCGTATTGTGGATGCCTCGTTATTTATTGTCGAACAAAGCGAGAGAAATAGACGCCACTGACGGACATTTCCGAGCGAGTGCTGACAACAAATTTTGTTTTATAATTCCACTATTAATCTAAACTTTCAACATTTACCCCAAAGCTCCAATCAACATCTGAATGGGCATGCAGTAATTGGCTGAGATATTTTTTGAGTTCATCATATTTTTCTTGTGTTTGCGCTTCGAATTTTATAGTCAGATAGGGACCATTTTGGGAATAGCGCACTACAAACATTGAGTCAGGTAGGTCAAGACGCACACCATCACCAGCTCTCTCGTCATCAATTATTTCGGCCTGCGGATAGTCTTTTTTTAGAATCTCACTAATTTTTGCGATAAAATGAGCTTTTTTATCATCCGCACATCCAATTTTTATCTCCGGGCTGGAAATATATTTCGGAAGATAATCAACAACTTCTGACAGCGATTTGCCTGATTTGGCCAAATAGCTTAATAAACGAAATGTCGAATAAACTCCATCATCATGATTATAGAAGTCCGCTGAAAAAAAGAAGTGACCTGAAAGCTCACCAATAAAGGCGGCTTTCACTTCCTGGTTTTTCTTTTTCAAAAAGGAATGCCCGGTTCGCCACATAAACGGTACACCGCCGCTTTTTTTAATCGTGTCTTCGACCACTTTTGAGCAAAGCGTGTTATACATTATTTTTTCTCCAGGATGATCGGCCAAAACATCAGCCGCGAATATGGCCACTAATACATCATTCCAGATTATTCCCCCTTTGTCATCGACAATACCGACTCGATCTCCGTCTGCATCGTAAGAAAAACCGACGTCCGCCCTCTCTTCCAGAACTTTTGCTCGCAATCTTTCTGCCACGAATACTTCTGTCGGATCAGGCGTACCCAAAGGAAAAGCGGGGTCAATTTTGCAATTGCTTTCCACAACCTCGCAACCAGCCTGACGCAAAAATTCCGGCACAATGGCTCCAGCTGTCGAATTTCCCGGGTCAACAACTACCTTAAATTTTTTGCCCAGCGGAATGCGCTTAGATATGTCGTTAAAATAATCTTGTGAAATATTTTTCTTTTCAATAATTCCTTCTTTTTCACCCTGTTCATAATCTTCATTTTCTACCATTTTGCGTAATTCCTGAATTCCATCACTCACCATAGTTTCCGAAAAATCATTGGCAAATTTGAACCCATTATATTCCGCCGGATTATGTGAAGCAGTGACATACGCTCCCCCCTTTGCATTTAAAAAATATTGCGCCCAATAAAAAGTTCCGACTAAAGTCATGCCGATATCAACAACATCGATTCCTGCCCAAGATAAGCCTCTGATTAAAAATTGACTGTATTCCTCGCTAGTTGACCGACAATCCCTGCCAACAATGGCCCTGGAAATGCCATGCCGCTTCAAATAAGTTCCGTGTGCTTTCCCTAAATGTTCAACTATTTCGGGATTTAAATCTTTATCGACTACACCCCTAAGATCATAGCCCCGAAACATATTTGGATTTACTTGCATAATATTTCTTTAATTTTTACTTCTCTATTTTACCATCCTGGCCAAAAGCCTTCAAGCTATTGATAAAAGCCTTTAGATGCTATAAACTTCAAATATTGTTTAAGTAAAAAAACTCATGAAAATTGGTATTGTAGGTCTGCCAAATGTTGGAAAATCCACATTATTCAAGGCTCTGACCAAAACTCAAGTGGATATTAGCAATTATCCCTTTTGCACCATCGAACCCAACGTTGGCATTGTTAAAGTTCCCGACGAGCGGCTGGAAAAGTTAGCGGCTATGTCGCACTCGGCTAAAATTATTCCAGCCATTGTGGAATTTGTGGACATTGCTGGCATCGTGAAAGGCGCGTCCGTTGGCGAAGGCTTGGGCAATAAATTTCTGGCCAACATTCGCGAGGTCGATGCTATCGCCCAAGTGGTGCGGGTTTTTGAAAATACCAATATCACTCACGTGCATAACAAAATTGATCCGGAACATGATATTGAAATTATCAACACTGAATTGATTCTGGCCGATCTCGAAACAGTGCAAAAAGTAAAAGTGCGTTTGGAAAAAGACGCACGCGGCAACAAAAAGGGCGCGACCGAACAATTGGTTGTTACGGAAAAAATAAAAACAGCCCTGGAAGCTGGAAATTTGGCGAACACCGTGAAACTGGATCTGGAAGACGAAAACACTAAAACAATTGTGCGTGAACTTTCACTTCTGACTATGAAACCATTTTTATTCATTTACAACGTAGCTGACACTAAAGAAAAACTACCCGATAATTTAGAGAAGTTGCCACATATCAAGCTAGACATCAAAATTGAAGAGGAATTGCTCGAAATGTCGCCAGAAGAAGCCGCCGAACTGGGAATCGAATCAAGCATTGATCAACTGATTATTGAAGCTTACAAGTTGCTCGGCCTCATTACATTTCTTACCACTGGCGAAGACGAAACCCGCGCCTGGACCATCCAAAAAGGCTGGACCGCTCCCTTGGCCGGCACCGCCATTCACAATGACTTCAAAGACAAATTCATCCGCGCCGAAGTCATCCAATGGAACAAACTTCTCGAAGCTGGATCTTGGGGCAAAGCCCGCGAACTCGGCACGCTCCGCACCGAAGGCAAAGATTATATCGTTCAGGACGGCGACGTTATAGAATTTAAAATTTGATAATTGATTAAAAAACTTAGATGGATCGTAGGCTCGTCTATATTTTTCTAGCCTGGCTTGCTGGGCTTTTGATTATCGGATTTTTCAGTTTGTCTTTGTCTTCTTTTTCCCCTGATTCCGAACGTTACGTCAAAGACCCGCCATTCTATCGTTGGGATTCAAATTGGTATATTTCCATTGCAGACAGCGGGTATTCTTTTTCGCCTGAAACAAACTCGAATATTGCTTTTTTTCCTTTGTACCCAGCGCTTATACGCATTAGCCATGAACTGACTGGCCTTCGTATGAGCTGGGTCGGGTTTTATCTGAGCATCACATTCGCGCTGGGCGCATTTCTTATGCTCTATCGTTTGCTATTATTGGATTATGCAAAAAGCCAGAGCCGAAAGATCGTCATTTTTTGGATCTTGTTTCCTTTTTCATATTTTCTGATTTCCGTCTATACCGAATCGCTCTTTATTTTTTTGGCTGTGGCGAGCTTATATTTCGCGCGGGAGAAAAGATGGCTAGCCGCTTCAATTATGGCGGCACTGGCTGTCCTCTCGCGCCCCTATGGAATTTTTTTATTGCCCGTCCTGATTTGGGAATATTTTTCAGATGAAAAATTTTCTTTTGCCGCTCTGCGCCAAAAAAGTTTTTGGCTGGTTAGCCTGATCCCCTTGGCCGCTTTTCTGCTGTTCATCATTTATAATAAATTGCGCTTCAATGAACCCTTCGCGTTTTTACTGGCCCAGCAAAATTGGGGAAGGATAACCGCTTCTCCCCTGCCCGTATTTTTCTCTTATGCGCGCGAAGTATTAAAATCGTCCACTTACACTATTCAGAATTTGCATTTCGCCGTCGATTTTGGGGCAATTTTGTTTGCGCTGACGGCCCTATATCTTTCCTTGAAGAGATCGATCCGCCCCTCTTATATTTTACTAAGCGTCCTGTTGATCGCACCAGCCCTGTTGAGCGGAACATTCACAAGTATCCACCGTTATGTTCTGGCCGCATTCCCCCTTTTCATCGCGCCAGCTCTGGCGTTGGAAAAAAATAGTTGGCTTTTCGGCGGGTATTGCTTTCTATCTTTTTTATTGCTTCTTTATTTTGCCAGTCTTTTTGTCCGCTGGGCACCTATTTTTTAAAGTATTGGCCATCGCTTGACTCTTTTCTCATGGCTTGCTAAACTAACTTTACAACTTAGAAAGCCCAATGATTCTGTCGCCCTGATCTCAATAGGGATAGCAGGATACAAATCCGCAAGGAAAGGCTTTCTTTAGCGGTTTTAAATTTATTAACTAATTAAACAATTGCATGCAATACGAACTATTTTATCTGGTCGGCGCTTCAAAAGAGGCAGATCTTCCCAAAATTAAAGCTGAGATAGCGGAATTTGTCACTTCTTCCGGCGCTGTTTTCGAGGAAAAACAAGTGGTCGAAAAAAGAAAAATGGCATATGAAATCCAGCGTGAAAATCGCGGTTTTTATGTCGCACAAAGATTCAATCTGGAAGATGCGGAGAAAATTCAATCAATCACCCGCAAACTTAACCTTTATGCCGGCATCCTGAGATCACTGATTGTCCGCACTGACGAACTGCCAGAACTAACTTCCCGAGAAGAAAGAGAGACAAAAAGTAAGGCCGAACCAAAATTTGAAGCTAAAAAACCCCTGACCGGGCAGGCTATCCGTCCTGAAAGCGAGGATAAACCCAAAGAAATTGTTCCGACTAAAGTGAAAAAAGAAGAAAAAGCAGAAACCATAGACAAAACACCCGAAGAAAAGAAATTGGATGAAGCAGACATTGATAAAAAACTTGAAGAAATTTTAAACATTTAATCATAAAACATGAAACATATAACATGAAACGAGATTGTTGCATGTTGTATGCTATATGTTACATGAACTATGAACGTAAACAAGGTGCTCTTAGTCGGACGCTTAACCCGCGATCCGGAAATAAGAAACACTCCTTCCGGGCAAACCGTCGCTTCAATCAGTATGGCCACTAATCGTTTTTGGAAAGACAAAAACGGACAAAGGCAGGACAAGACCGAATTTCATAATGTCGTTCTTTGGGGAAGATTGGCTGAGATTGCCGGCCAATATTTGACTAAGGGGCAAGAAGCCTATATCGAAGGCCGCATGGAAACACGGAAATACACCGCCAAAGACGGTACTGAAAGGCGTACAACCGAGGTTATCGCGGAAAATATGCAGCTTGGCAGCCGGCCTCAAGGCTCAGCTCCAAGGCCAACCGGAACATATAATGCCCCTCAGGCTCCATCAACTCAGCAAACATCCCAAAGACCAGCCGAGGAAGAAATTCCTACTATCAATCTTGATGAGGAACAAGATGAAGTAAAAATTGAAGACGTCCCCTTTTAAACCCTAAAAAAACTAAATTCATATGTATAACACTAACGATACGGCCAAAACAGAAAAGAAAACTTGTTTCTTTTGCGAAGCCAAAATGGACAAACTTGATTATAAAGACGCTTATCTTTTGCGCCGCTTTATGAATTCTCAGGGCAAGATTTATCCCCCAAAAAGACATGGGACTTGCACTCGGCATCAAAGAACGCTGGCCAACGCGATAAAAAAAGCCCGCGTTATGGCATTGGTGCCCTTCGTCGTCAAATAAATGTTGAATCTAAGTGATATAAAATCAGGCAAAAATATTGTTCTGGATGAGCTTCCTTATGCAGTCCTTTACCATGAACATTCAAAAACTGGCCGCGCCGGTTCGGTTTTGCGTACCCGCATTAAAAATCTGGCCACGGGCGCAGTTCTGGAAAAAACCTTCCAGGGAGCTGATCAAGTAGAGGAGGCGGACGTCACTAAAGGCAAGGCGCAATTTCTCTACAAGGAGGGAACCGCTTACGCATTCATGGATAACGAGTCCTACGAACAATTTACGCTTCCAGCGGAGGCCCTGGGAAACGCCGTAAGCTATCTGATCGAAGGTACAGAAATAGTTGTTCTCTACTTCAATAGCAATCCGATCAACATTGAACTGCCGATCAAAATGAAACTTCGGGTTACTGAAGCTCCTCCCGGAATAAAAGGCAACACAGTTTCCACGGGCGGTAAAATGGTAACCTTGGAAACCGGATTAAAAATCTCCACTCCGCTCTTTGTGAATGAGGGCGATGAAATTATTATCAATACCGAAAAAGGAGAATATGTAAGCCGAGCATAGTTCATAAAACATGCAACAAGCCCAGAAAAAAATATTTTTGAGATAAAAAAATAAAAATCCCCCAAGGGATTTTTATTTTGTTTCATGTTACATGCTTCATGCTACATGTTCTATGACTAGAACAAACCCATATTGCCGAACAAAGTGATCGTCAGCATGGGTGTCAGCGCGATCAGGAATGCGAAAGCTATTTCTTCCGCTTCCTTGATCTCTAGCTCCCTTCGCTCGCAGTCCGGGCAACCCGGCTCTCCGCATTTTTGTACTTCTTCCATATTTTTGTTTTTCCCCCAAGTTAAAGGGTTTTTTAATAATTATTAGCGAATAAAAAGAAAAAACGGGGTAAAATCACCCGTTTTTTACTACACATCTATTATACACCCAAAATAGGCTTTTGTCAAATGCTAAGCCCCAGAATCTCTGGATTTGTCTTTAATGCCTTTCGTGATCGCCGCGGCTACTTTGGGATTATCTTTGACAAAAGCTTTGGCGGTCTCGCGTCCGACGCCCAATTTAGTGTCTTCAAAAAGATATGAATTTCCGGATTTTTTGACTACCTCATATTTCACGCCTGTATCCAATAAATCTCCTGCTTGAGAAATTCCTTCATTATACATAATATCGAATTCGGTGGTTTTGAATGGCGGAGCCACTTTGTTTTTGACTATTTTCGCTTTGACTCGGTTGCCGACCACGTCTTCGCCTTTTTTGATCTGCGCCGCTCTCCTCACTTCAATGCGCACCGATGAATAAAACTTAAGGGCTTGCCCGCCAGTTGTCGTTTCCGGATTGCCAAACATCACTCCGATTTTCATCCTGAGCTGATTGATAAAAATGACCACTGTATTGGATCTGGCAATGATCGCTGTGAGCTTTCTGAGAGCTTGCGACATAAGCCTGGCTTGACGGCCCATATGCGAATCTCCCATTTCTCCTTCGATTTCCGCTTTCGGCACCAAGGCCGCTACGGAATCAATCACAATCACATCAATTGCGTTCGAGCGCACCAGGGTTTCTACGATATCCAAGGCCTGTTCTCCATTGTCCGGCTGAGATATCAGAAGGTCATTGATTTTTACTCCGATTTTTTTGGCGTATTCCGGATCCAACGCGTGTTCAGCATCAATAAAAGCTGCTGTGCCGCCAACTTTTTGAGCGTTGGCGATAATATGTAGAGTCAAAGTGGTCTTTCCAGATGACTCAGGGCCGTAAACTTCGATTACTCTGCCACGCGGCACTCCGCCTATACCCAAAGCTAGATCTAAAGAAATTGATCCGGTCGGGATCGCTTCCACGTCGACCTTTTTTATATCCCCCAGCTTCATCAGCATGCCTTCGCCGAATTTCTCCTTAATTTCGTCAACGACATGATCGACGCTGGTCTGCTTGGTTGTCGCCGCTTCTTTTTTTTCATCAGTCATAAGTTTTCACTAAAATAAATTAATATCTCCTTAACAGTGATAGTATATCACCACTTCTCAACCTCCACAATCCTAAGTTATCCACAGGCCTAATACTTCGTATCTGAAGTGAAAGTTACCCCGCGAACAGCGCCGGCGCTGTCTCCCAGGGCCCCAATATCTTTACTATTAAACTTGACGAAAGTGGCATTCGCCTTGCCCGAATTTATCATTATCTTGCTGTCTGCCTGGAAGGATTGGATAGCCCCTGTTAGCATCGTACCGCTAAAAACCAAATTGCCGTCAACCTCCACGCTTACCCAGACAGGACCCGGGTCGACTCGCACTTCCATTCCCAATCCTTTTTGAGCTGAGGCTTCTTGGTTTTGCGCGGCATCCGGCGCCGGCTGATTATCGTCTTTATTTTCTTGTTGGTCTGATTGCACCGTCAATGTTTCAATGGCTTCCTTGTTAAATTTGTTGACGGCTTTGATGTTTATAATATTTGTGCCGGACTGCACCGTAACACTTTCTCTGAATTTTCCGTCGTCCGCGACCAAAATCGGCTGGCCATTCAAAAAGAGTCCGGCGTCCCTGTCTGTTATGCCTTCCACTGTCACCGAATTTCCGCTAGTCGCGTAATTTTTGTCGGGGCTAAGAATTACCAGTCTCGGCGTGCTCGCGAAAGCGCCGATCTCTTTGTATAAATAAAAAAATCCCCCGATAACCAAGAGCGCGACCAAGCTGATTGCTATAACCCTGGGAGTGAATACAAACGAGGAAACATTGATTGTTTCTCTGCTGGCTAGTTGATTTTTTTTCCCATTGTCCTTGCGCTTGTCTAGATTCTTTTTTATTTCATTCTCTTTTTCATATAACCGAACCAGTATTCTTTCATCGACACCCAAAAATTCAGCGTAACTGCGTAGAAAACCGCGTACATAAACATCCACCGGCAACTTGTCGTAGGTTCCTTCCTCCAAATATTCCAGATATTTAACCTGAATTCTGGTATTGCGAGAAACTTCCCCCAAACTCATCCTGCGTTCACTTCTGAGTTTTTTGAGCTTTTCCCCTAAGGTAAGAGTACCGACACTTTTTTTTGTGAAACTTTTCATCATAACGCGGACAAAATAAAAAAACCAATTACAAAAATACAATGACGCTGACTATGTGTTTTTTATTTTTGTTTCGGTTTCGGTTTTGGTTTTTTACATCTGCCATTTGTCTCTGACTGTCTGATCAGTTATGACATGGTCATAATTGATGGCCTCTTGGGGTGTGTCCTTAGCGGCATAAACTTCACGCGGTTTTGCTCCATCAGACGGACCGATCACGCCATTATCTTCCAAAATATCCAGCAGTCTCGCTGCGCGCGAATAGCCCACCCGCAACCGGCGCTGCAGAAGAGAGGCTGAGGCTTTGCCTGCCCGCGTGACTTCTTCTTTGGCAGACTCGTACAAATCATCGTCTTGCCCGCTCTTGCTTGTGTCTTTAAAATCCAGTGTTCCTCCCTGAGTTGGACCGGTTATGTTTTCTCCTAGATCCTCTCCGCGTTCATACTTTTGATCATTGATAAATTTAACCACTTTTTTCGCTTCTGCCTCACTTACAAAAACGCCTTGGACCCGCTTTGGCTTCGGCGAACTCGCCGAAAGATAGAGCATATCACCATTACCCAATAATTTTTCCGCTCCCGCCATATCCAAAATAGTCCTTGAATCGATTTGCGTTGCTACTTGAAAAGCCACCCTAGTGGTGATATTTGCCTTAATCAAGCCAGTAATGACTTCCACAGACGGCCGCTGCGTGGAAACAATCAGGTGAATGCCGACTGCACGGGCCATTTGAGCCAATCTGACAATCGCACCTTCCACATCTTTCCCGTGACTTCCCATCAAGTCGGCCAATTCATCCACCACGATCACGATGTATGGCAATTTTTGAAATTCTTCCTCAATAGTTTCTCCGGTTTCCGTGTCAGTATATTTTTTAGTTTTTCCGCTGCGCACTTTTTCATTATAAGAAGCAATATCCCGGGAGCCGCTGTCTTGCAGTAGCCGGTATCGTTTTTCCATTTCACTGACCGCCCAGCGGAGAGCGCTCAAAACTTTTCCATTTTCCACAATCACGTCGCTTAAGAGGTGTGGAATATGATTGTATAGGGAAAGTTCTACGCGCTTCGGGTCAACCATGATAAATTTTAAATCTTCGGGCGAATTTTGATACAGCAGAGTCAGAATAATCGAATTGATGCCCACCGATTTTCCGGTGCCCGTGGCTCCCGCAATCATGAGGTGGGGCATTTTATCCAGATTGCCAAAAATATAATTACCACTCACGTCTTCTCCCAATACTACGGTCAAATTGGATTTTCTGAATTTGAAATCAGCGCTTTCCAGAATATTGCGCAATCTAACAATAGCAGCAACCTTATTCGGCACTTCGATTCCGATCAATGATTTCCCCGGAATCGGCGCTTCAATCCTGATCGGATGCGCCGCCAGAGCCAAAGCCAGATCATTTTGAAGTGACAGAATACGCGAAACTTTCACGCCAACCGCCGGCCGGAAACTATACTGCGTGACAGCCGGTCCGGTTTTTATTTCCGCCCTTTCCACTTCAATACCAAAATTGCGCAATGTTTTTTCAATAATTTCGGCATTTTTTTCTACATCGCCCCCCTTAGCATCTCCAGAACTTTCTTCCAAAAGCTCCAATGGTGGAAATTCCCAATCCGCATCATCCGAGACCTGAGCGAGCGCTTTGTCTTTTCTTTTGACAGTATTTTTAACCGAGAATTCTTTGTGCGAAATTCCGGTCATCAGTTTCTCATCTACAAATTGGTCCGGGCCTTCAACAAATTCTATTCTGCCGATATTAGAATCCGGGTCTTCTTTTTCTGCCGGCGTTGTCGCATCAATTTGTTTGTTTTCTTCAACTTTTTCCACATCCACGCTTGCATCTTCAACAAACTCAACTCCTTCTCCAGTTGGCTTGTTCTTTTCAAACATTTTTTCTACAAAATGGATGATGGAAAAATTGAAGGCTACGATAATACCAATCAAAAAGAAAGCAATGATAGCCACCAGGGCGCCGGCCGAGCCCAGAAGCTTGACGGCCAGATACGCGACCGCGTAGCCGGCATAACCGCCGCCTATTCCGTCGCCCGCCGCCTGAAGCATCTTATCAGCATCAAAAAACCAGTGAAAAAATCCGGTGATACTTAAAAGCGTCAAAGCTAGACCAACTATTTTACTGATATAAAATGAGGTTTCTTTGCGAAGCAGGAGCACCCAGCAGGCCATAACCAAAAAAACCGGAGAAACAAATTTAGCCCAACCAATCAAGGCGCCGGCTATTTTTTCGTCCAAAAATTGACCAACGACTCCGGCCATATTAAAAAACCCCAGGAGCATCACAGCTGCCATGGCAAACAAAAAAACCGCTACAATACTTCTTTTGGCGTCAGAAGCTATGCTTTTTTTCGGTTTTTTCTCCTCTTCCACTGGAGATTCTCCATTGTTTTTTTCAGATTTCTTTTTGCGCCCCATATATTAGTATACTAACATAAATTACAAAAACCAAAAAGCGGAACAATTCCGCTATTTGGACATCCGATGCCTTTGAAACTAAAAACCAGGAACTATAAATTAAGAACTACTTAAACCTAGCCCAGCCGAAAATATCTGAGAAGTTTTTGATGATGATCTGAATGATATTTTCTTTGTTTTTCGGAGTCAGCAGGGCGAAATCGGAAGAAACAGCGACATTGTCGGACGGATCCACTGATTTAACCTTGAAATAATAGACAGTTCCAGGCTTGAAAATCGTGACGACTGCCACATGCGAAGTCGAATAGACACTATTGATCTTGACTTCTTTTTGCTCTCCGGAATTTCCCTCCTTGTAAATAAACAGGGTGTTGGCTGGTTCATCAGTGATCCAAGAAACAATGGTTTGGACTTTGTCGTTTTGGGCGAGCGCGCTGTCGGTGCGCACCTGGTCGATTTTCGGCGGCGCGCTATCCTTGCCGGTGGTAAAATTCGGTCCAGCCTGGGTTGTTTCATTGCCGTCTTGGTCTCTGACTTTGATCGAGGTGGTGAAATCGATGCCGGAGTCCAAATTTTTAATTTCAACAGCATGTTTGGTTTCCAGGTCCGGCTTGCCTTGGCTGCCCGTGTTTTCTTGATCTTTAGCAGCAATGTAGGTCACCAGCGCATCCGTCGGAACATTAGTGATGAAGGTGATAATCACGCCGTGCTCGGTTACATCGGCAGTTTTGACACTAGTAATTTCTGGCGGCGATTTGGGAGTGAAAGAGTTGTCGCCGGAAGCGTAGACATTGTTATCCTGATCCTTGCCTTTGACCATAAAGTGGTATTCCGTGTTTTGCTTGAGCCCGGAGATGGAGACTTCGTGGTCAGTGGCGTAAGTGGATGATTCCTTAACTTCTCCATAGGAAGTTGTTTCTCCATATTCCACAACGGAGGTGGTTTTGGCTGAGGTTTCCCAGGTAATGGTGATTTCCCCCAGTTTGGTGGAAACAGCTTTTATGGAGGAGATATTGGAGGTGGCTTTGGTGGTAAAAGTTTGTTCGTCAGATTTTGCTATGTTGCCAGAAGCGTCGATGGAACTGGCGATAAAATAGTATTTAGTTCCAGGTATCAAGCTATTTACTATCACTTCGTGCGCAGTAACATAGTTGGCCGGATCGGAATTAACGTCATAATTTGAAGCCCCATTGTCATAAGTTTCACTTTTGATTCCGAAGGAAACCATGCTGTTGCTGTTTTCGTCCGTATCCCACTTCACCGTGACGGATTCTCCGGTAATGGCGGAAGTGGCAACACTTGAAATCACTGGGGCGATGGAATCAACCAATTCTCCGACTTGGGAAGCGGTATAGAGTTGTTCTTTGGTAGTGAAAGTGATGTCGGTTGAGGTAAAGCTAATACTGCCAGTTGAGGAATCCGTCACTTTGGTTTTGAGATGATAAAGAGTGTTGGCAGTCAGACTGGAAAGATGGAAAGAGTGGGTGCGGGTAGGAGTTAAAATCTCGCTGTAACCGGTGCAAGTGTCCATATCGGTGATTTCCGTTTCGCTGTAACACAGTTTGGAAGTGGCTGGGGTGTTGGTAGTTGGGATATTAATGATCGCTTCGGTATCCGAGTATTGAGTCACGGTGGGATTCCCTGGATCAGTAAGATCCGGATGATCGGTTTGGATTTCGAGTGTAGTGAAAGTAACTCCATCCGCGGAAGTATAGCTTTGGGTAACGCTGTTTCTATCCGGAAATTCATCAGAGACTTTGGTTTTAATGTAGTAAGTGGTGTTAGGAGTAAGACTGGTTAAATGGTAGGCGTGAGTCTTGGTTGGAGTGTCGATTTCTTGATGATCGGTGCAAGTGTCCAAATTGGATATTTCCGATTCACCCCAGCAGAGCTTGGAAGTGGAAGTGGCGTTAGTGGTCGGCAGAGTCACGATCGCTTCGGTATCCGAGTACTGGGTGACAGTTGGATTCCCGGGGTTAGTGAGGACGGGATGGTTGGTTTGTTTGGAAAGAGTAGCGAGATGCTGAGTGTCATCATCCTGCTGGGTAATGGTGGTATTCAAATTATCGTGGCAGGTGATCCGGTAGTAGTAATCCGTGGAAAGAATAAGCCCAGTGAGACTGATGGAATGGTTTTTTCCAAAGTTTTCATTGGCAGCATAATTTTCTTCGTGATAGATAAGCGGGTTTTCATAAATATTTTTGGCAGTCGTAGCTTCCAGAAGACACAGGGCTATTTGGTCAGTAGTGAAGTCGACTACGGCGTTTTCATCGGTGATAAGTGAATTTTCAATGTTTTCGATCGTAGTAAACGGATCGTGCTGATCAATCTGAGTTTTTTTAGTCGTGAAAGTCACACCATCAGAGGAAGTAAAATTGAAAGTTAGCGGCGTCTCGGAATCGGTTACCGTGGTTTTCACATAATAGGTATCGTTGGGCGTCAGATTATTAATTTTGTAATAATGGGTTTTGGTGGCAGTATCAATTGTATCAAAGTTGGCGCCACAATTATTCATATCAATAATAGAAGTGCCCCAGCACAGCTTGGAAGTGGCATCGGTATTGAGTGCCGGCAAAACAATCACAGCTTCGGTGTCGCCATATTGGGCAACCACCGGATCGCCCGGATTGACCAAATCCGGATGATCAACCTGAATATCTAAAGTCTCGAAACTTTCTTCAGCCGTCACCGCCACATTGCCGGAAGCATCTTCGCTGACCAGGCGATAATGATAGAGGGTGTGGGGATTCAACGCATCCAGCTCCATCACGAAAGTATGGGACAAATTGTTATTGTCGTTAGAGATATTGTCGGTATACGGATTATGTTCGGTATCAGCCGGATCAAAATCATTGGCGGCAAAATCGGAAAAAGCATCGTGAGATGACTCATCATAAATAATCCAAGAAGTAGCCCGTTCGTCCGTTTCCCAGCTCACAGCCGCCTGCGTATCAGTCACAATCAGCGGATTGCCAACATTGGGCGTAATCACTGGCGGAGTTGCGTCAGAAAGCGTGGTAAAACGGAAGAATGCGCCTTCGGACGTATCTCGGGCCGTAGCTCCGTTGGCGACAGACTCCACGTAGAAGTAATATTGCGTGCCGATCGAGAGAACAGTTTCCGGCGTTCCGCCCAAGGTGCAGGTGTGATCCACTATCTCTGTGATATCGCAGTCGGTAGCCTGGATCGGATCAATCATAGCACCGTTGCCATCCAGCATAGAAGTGTAGTAAAGTGTGGAAGTCGCCAGCAGCGGTTCGCCGTTTTTGTTTTCAGTGGTCCAGGTGATAGTCGCGCTGGTATTGCTGACAGTTTCCGCTTGGATATTTTTTATCACCGGTCCGTTCTTGGTGGTAAAAGTCGCCGGACCGTCAGCTGTGGCAATCTTGCCCCAGGAGGTTTCGGACCTGGCCTGGTATTCATATTCCGTATCTGGGGCTAAATCATACATCCGGCTGGTGGCCTTGGAAATAGTTAGCGCGTGCTCCAATTCATATGATTCGTAACTGCGGCAATTCCAGTTGGGAACCGGCGTAGTTTTTACTCTCCAGCAGACCTGGCTGTCAGCCGGCAGTTGTTCATTTCCATCATTGGCGTTAACCGTAGTCCAGTGGATAGTCGCTTCATTGGCAAAAAGTTCACTGTCCGGAACCGGATCGGCTGAAAATTCGATAGCGACATCCTTAGTGATGGAAGAAGAGGCTGCGCTAGGAACCATACAGTGCGTGTTGCTCAGAGCAGAATAGTCCGAACCGTCGATATTGTGGCTGGCAAAACGGACTTGATAACAATACTTGTTTTCGTCGGATAAACTGAGATAGGTATGATAGTTGGTCGGTTCGCTGGTAACTACAACATCCGCGCTGCCCGAAGTGTCCGGCGCGCAGTCTTCTGCTTCTTTGTCGACCACGCATTTGAAAAGCTGGTACTGATAAAAGCCTTTCGATCCTTCCGCGCCAGTGGGAATTTTCCAGGACAGGAAAGACCGGAAATCATCGGGATCGGAAACGTCGTAATATTGGAAAGACTCCGGTGTCCGAGGCGGCACCGTGCTTATTTCAGCGGAAATATTGCCGGCCGCGTCTTTCGCTTTGGCGCAGACTTTGACGATGGCGGCGGAACTCGCCAGATCGGCGGCATCGGCATAAGCGACCCAGGAAGCGCCGTCAAAATTACACACCGCGTTGGCGTCATTTTCAAAAACCGCGATCTCCATCTGCATACCAGTAAGATCCCGGCCCGGATCAGCAGCCGTGATTTGAATCTGTCCCGAAGACAAAGAGCGGTTCGCTGTCATCGTGCCGGTCGGCGGAGTGATGTCAATATTGAACGTATTAGCACTGGCCAGATAATGCGTGTTGCCGGCCAGATCAGCGGCCTTGGCACAGATATATTTTCCGTTGTTGGCTTGCGTATTGAAAACGAAAGGGGTATCCGAAGTGAAGGCGGTCCCACTAGTATAATTTTTGGCCGAGCAGTTAGTATCGTCACTTAGCACATATTTGTAATCGGACGGATTGGTTTCTGTCACATTGATCGTTACCGAGTCGCTTTGGTTGGGATCGGCGTTGATATCATCGGTAAAAGACGCGACCGGAGCCGTAGTGTCGATCTGCGCGCCGTCGGCAATATTGATACCCGGCATATCGGTGTTATCCAAATGATTGTTTTTAATGTCATACACAGATTGGGACACGATGGAATCCACTTTCAAGTTCTGGGTGTTGTCTCCCGCCTGCACCGTGTAAGTGCCGGAAATGGTGGAGGTGGCAATGGTGGTGAGATCAATCGTCGCCGTGCCGGAGTCCGCGTTGATTTTCACATGGATCTGGCTGCCGGCTTTGACTGATTTGTTATAATGGGCAATGATCGTCACCGCGTCTCCCGCGTTGTAATTGCCGGTCGTAGCGGAAAAGGAAGAGAGGCTTGGCGGAACGGTGTCCACAATCAAGTCTTTGTTGTCTCCCAGGTTTTCTCCGCTCGGAATTGTTTCACTGCTTTTCAAGTTGCCGGCCACATCATAAACACCGGTGGACATAATCTGGCTGATAGACAAGTCCGAGGAGTCGTCGCTCAAGCCCGAGCCGGGCGCGTTGACAGTATAGGTACCGTAGAGGGTGGAACCGGAAATCTGATCCAGTGTTACCTGCCTTTCGGCCGTGTTATTAAATTTGACTATCATGGTGGAACCGCTTTTGAGATCCTCATTGAAGACCGCCTGGACATTAATCGTATCATTGGTGCCGTACATCGTCAGCGGATCATTGATGTCGGAATTGGTGCTGGAGGAAGTGAAAGATTGGAGAACAGGAGAAGTTTTGTCAAAAGTCACAACTGAACTGTCGCTGGTGGTAGTAACCTGAGTTCCGTTGTTCCCTGCCAGATCAGAAAAATTAATCGTAAAAGCCACGGCGCCTTCCGTATCGCCGGAAACCATCATATATGTAGCGGAGTAATTATTGCCGCTGGGATTGACCACTGAAGCGCTGTGCCCGGCGATCGTTACCGTCGGCAGACTGGTCAAGGCTTCACTGCCAGTAAAGGTCAGCGTAATCGTATCCCCGACTTTGGCTTTGGTGTTAACAGAGTTATTGGACTGGATATGGATGGAAGACAGGGTCGGCGCAGTCGTGTCAAACGTAACGCTCGTATTGGAAACTTGGGTGGCTGCGTTGCCAGCGAGATCAGTAACATTGAGCGTCATAGTATAGACTGTTCCGTCCACTAAACTTTGCGCGGAGGTGCAGGCGTTAGTGGTGTCGGATAAATCCAAATTGCTATGCGCGCCGGTGTTGAGCGCTGTGCCTTTGAGAGTACAAGTGTGAGTGGTTCCATCAGCTGTGCCGCCGGTGCGGGTGAAAACAATTGTTCCGCTGGTGATGGCTTCGGAGAGAGTGTATGACACATCCGAACCGCCGTTGGCGGAAGTGATGGAATTGATGTAAGCAGAAGCGGCGGGAGCGACGGAAGAAATGACGGGAATCGTCGTGTCAAAAGTAATGCTTGTATTGGAAACCTGGGTGGCCGCATTGCCGGCGAGATCAGTGGCGTTAAGCGCCATAGTGTAAATAGTTCCGTCAACCAAGCTTTGCGCCACGGTGCAAGCGTTAGTGGTGTCGGATAAATCCAGGTTGCTATGCGCGCCGGTGTTGAGTGCGGTGCCTTTGAGAGTACAAGTGTGAGTGGTTCCATCAGCTGTGCCGCCGGTGCGAGTGAAAACAATTGTTCCGCTGGTGATGGCTTCGGAGAGAGTGTATGACACATCCGAACCGCCGTTGGCGGAAGTGATGGAATTGATGTAAGCAGAAGCGGCGGGAACAACGGAGGAGATGACGGGAATCGTCGTGTCAATCACAATGTCCTTGTCAGTCGCTAGATTAATCGCTGGCGCGAAATTAGTCATTGCGTTTCCAGCCTGGTCGGCAATAGTTCCGGCCACCGTATTAACAGTCAAATCCAAACTGGTGTCGCCGGCCTGGACAGTATAATCGCAGGTGGCCGTGCTGGAGTTAGCCACTCCGCTAAAGGTGCATGTTCTGTCAGTGGTTCCGGTTTCTAGAGTAACGGTAACGGTTCCGGCAGTAGTTATGTTTTCGGAAAAAGTCAGATCAATGTCAATCACTTCGCCGGCTTTGTAGGAGCCGTTGATTTTATTGGAGGATATGCTTGTGATGATCGGCGCGGTCGTATCTGTGTATCCTGCTTTAGTGGCTTCGTCTGTCGGATTTATATTGGTAGCCGTATTACTGGCACTATCAGTCCCGGTAATGGAAAAATCTTCGATTACCGTTCCGATGGCCGCGGCATCACTAGCAATGGTACGGATGTATTTATAGTCGTTGCCGCTGGCTAAAACAGTCGTTCCATCAGTCATATCGTTGGCTGTTCCCTCGGCGGCAATGGAAACAGTTGGGGTGGCGCCCAAAGCTTCGTTAGCTGATATTTTAATATAATAAGTTCCGGCTTTCAGCCTTGGGTTGGTGCCCAGAGAATTAGTGAGATTAGTGTCGGAATAATACTGCGTGGTAAAAGTCGGCGCAGTCGTGTCAAAAGCAACACTCGTATTGGAAACTTGGGTGGCCGCATTGCCAGCGAGATCAGTGGCGTTGAGCGCCATAGTGTAAATAGTTCCGTCAACCAAGCTTTGCGCCACGGTGCAAGCGTTAGTGGTGTCGGATAAATCCAGGTTGCTATGCGCGCCGGTGTTGAGTGCTGTGCCTTTGAGGGTGCAGGTGCGAGGAGAAGATGCGTCAGCCGTGCCACCGGTGCGGGTGAAAACAATAGTTCCACTGGTGATGGCTTCGCTCAAAGTATATGAAACATCTGAGCCGCCGTTGGCGGAAGTGATGGAGTTGATGTAAGCGGAAGTGGCGGGGGCGACGGAGGAGATGACGGACGCCAAAACATCGGCCGCGAAATTATCCAGCGCGCCATTATACGTGATGCTCGAAATATTGTTGTAAGCCTGGCCGTCGTTGGTCACGATTTTCAAAGACATGGCGGCATAAGTGGCGCCAACCAGATTGGATTCGTTTTTGGGAATCCAAGTGATGGCCTTGGAAGCCGGAGTCGTAGATATACCGGTCACCGTTCCGTAACCCGTGCCGGAAGCGGCCGTGGCTTTGACATATGTCCGGGTAGCGTTGGTATGTGTGGTTGCCGTGGTGGCATAACCAGTATTAAAAGATTGTCCGCGCGAAACACCGGTCAGCGCAGTGGTGGTTCCGCTCGGTTCGGTTTTGCCGGTGTAGGAGATTAATTCATTGTCAATCATGACCGAGCCGGCCGTCGGCAAAGTCACCTTGGGATTGTTGTTTAAAGTAATATTACTAGTGCCCGTATCTACGATGCCGGCATTGGGCGTGCCGTTGTTGTTGTTCACGGTAAGCCCGCTATTGGGTTCGTAGAAAAGCAAAGTTTCTAGCGTCGTCTGCACATCGTCGCTCAAGTTGTAAGTGATGTTGACATTCCCGCTCGAATCCTGCGCGCCGCCGGAAATGGCGAAAGTTGAGAGCACGGGAACAGTGTTGTAATCATAGGTAAGCAGGATGTTGGAAAAAGTAGGCGTACTCGCGCCAGTGGAAGTGAGCGTCACTTTGTATTGCACCCACTGGTCGGCAGACCGGTCGGTGAGCGTAGAGCTTTTGCTGGTCAAATTGGCCGTGGTGCAAGTCACGTGCGTTCCGGATTTGGGCACGGTCGTGCAATCAGCGTTGGTGAAATTATACCAAGTTCCCAGTCCGCCTTGAGTGGAGGCGGTGGAAAGAGAAACGGTGACAGTCGTGCCGGATGGTAAGGGATCGGCATTCTCGTCCCACTCCAGCTGGGAAAGCTGGTTGTTCGCTTCATTGGTATTATATGCGGGAGAAGTGAGGGTTTGGGGAGAGGGAGCATATGTGATGGTCACATCATCTAGAGATGGTGTGGTAACTGTGTCCCCTGATAAACTGGCTTGGTATTGGATATATGGATGGCCGTCAGTAACGCAATTAGGACTGCCTGATTTCAAGCTGGAACCGCTGGTAATATTGCCGCAACTTGCCCAAGCCGTCGCACTGGCGCATGTTGGATCGTTGCTGGCACAGGACCGGGCCTTCATGGTAATCGTTCCCGTACCTGTTTTTGTCCACGAGAGATTGCCCCAGTCAGCCGGAATTAGAGATAATATCCCCGAAGTAAAAGTGCCAGAGGAATAATAGCCTGACGCAGATTTCAGCATCAGATAATTTGCTGGATAGGGATCATATACCTTTAGTGGGGTGTAGCTATTCCCATCATTATCATTGCCCAACTGGCCATTGCTGTTATACCCCCAACAGTAAGAATTTCCCGCTTCTGACACGGCGCAGGCATGATATTGGCTAATTGAAATACTTTTGATATTGGTGAGATTGGTTCCGTCATTGTCGCCCGTTGCGGCTTCGCCTTTTAAAACTCGGACGGGGGTATTTCTTTGGGTGGCGGTGCCGTCTCCGAGTGTTCCGAAGGAGTTGCCTCCCCAGCAATAGGGATTATTATTGTTTGAAACAGCACAAACGCGCATATCATAAACATCATAAACTCCGGTTGAAATATTTTTAATGTTAGTCAAATATGTCCCGTCATTGTCGCCCGATGCGGCTGCGCCCTTGAGAACTCTTATTGGAATGAGTCTTTCAGTGGTGGTGTCGTCTCCAAGATTGCCTTCGTCGTTTTTTCCCCAGCAATACATATTATTGTTATTGGAAACGGCACAGGAGAAGTAACCTCTGGCTATAATACTTTTGATATTTGTAAGATTTGTTCCGTCATTGTCGCCCGTGGCGGCTGCGCCTTTTAAAGTTCGAATAGGAATATTGCTACTATTCGTAGTATTGTTTCCCAACCTTCCAGCTCCCCAGCAGTAAGAATTGCCTGCTTCTGATACGGCGCAGGTGTGAGCGTATCCACCGGCTGATATGCTTTTGATATTCGTGAGATTTGTTCCGTCATTGTCGCCTGTGGCGGCTTCGCCTTTGAGCACGCGGACAGGAGTGGTTCTTGTGGTTCCTGTTCCGTCTCCCAGCTGGCCCCAGCCATTACCTCCCCAGCAATAGGCATTATTATTGTTGGAAACGGCACAAGTGTTGAAGTACACAGTCGCTACGCTTTTGATATTGGTCAGGTTGGTGCCATCATTGTCGCCAGTGGCGGCCGCGCCTTTGAGCACGCGGACAGGAGTGTTTCTTTGGGTGGTGGTGCTATCTCCCAGTTGACTATTGCCGTTATACCCCCAGCAATAAATATTATTATTATTGGAAACGGCGCAGGTATGGGAGTTCCCGGCAGAGATAGATTTGATATTGGTCAGATTAGTGCCGTCATTGTCGCCCGTGGCGGCCGCGCCTTTTAAAACTCGGAGGGAGTATATCTTGCGGTCGTGGTATTGTCGCCCAGTTGGCCATTGCCGTTATCCCCCCAGCAATAGACACTACCTGTTCCTGATACGGCGCAGGTGTGGGCACTGCCGGCGGAAATCTGAACCATATTACTTAGAAAAGTTGGCGAATACAGGTCCGCTACTCTGACTGGAGTGGCACTTTGAACATAGGAATGGTTTCCGAGTTGGCGGTTGTTGTTATACCCCCAGCAGTAGGCATTGCCCGCTTCTGATACGGCGCAGGTGTGGACGCCTCCCGCCGTTACGCTTTTAACATTAGTAAGATTAGTTCCGTCATTGTCGCCCGTTGCGGCTTCGCCTTTGAGCACGCGAACAGGCGTATATCGTGCAGTTGTGGTGTTATCCCCCAATTGGCCGTAGCTATTATATCCCCAACAATATGTATTGTTGTTGTTGGAAACGGCGCAGGTGTGGGCGCCTCCCGCGAAGACACTTTTGACATTGGTTAAATTTGTTCCGTCATTGTCGCCGGATGCAGCTGCGCCCTTGAGCACTCTGACTGGGGTATTCTGTTGATTTGTGGTATTGTCGCCCAGTTGGCCATAGTTATTATATCCCCAGCAATAAACATTATTATTATTGGAAACGGCGCATGTTTGGTTGTTTCCCACTGTTACGCTTTTGACATTAGTCAGGTTCGTTCCATCATTGTCGCCGGATACGGCCGCGCCTTTGAGCACTCGAATAGGGGTGGCTCTTAGGGTGGTGGTGCCGTCTCCCAGCTGGCCATATCCATTATATCCCCAGCAATAAACATTATTATTATTGGAAACGGCGCATGTTTGGTTGTTTCCCGCAATTATACTTTTAATATTGATTAAATATGTCCCGTCATTATCCCCAGTTACGGCCGCGCCTTTGAGCACTCGAACAGGGGTGTCTCGCACAGTAGTAGTATTATCGCCGAGCTGGTTATTATCATTTTTTCCCCAACAATAAGCATAGCCTGTTTCTGAAACAGCACAGCTATGAGAATCTCCGGTGGAAGTCTGCATGGTGGAAGCTGCCGTCTGTGTCGATAATTTTATCGCCGCCCCATCTCCCGTTCCATTCACCTCTGTCTGATCAAGGGTTTTGCCTGTGAGGTTGAAACCGGTGCTTGTGGCTCCGTCGTTAGTTTGAATAATTGGACTGCCCGTGGTTGTTAAAAATTGCAAATCCGCGCCTCCGTTGGCAAGATTAAGATTCGTATCTTTAGTAGAATAAGTCGTAATCGTCGTCTGGCCTCCGGTGGGATTGTGCACCGCCGTTGCTCCCACTCCTCCGCTCCAGTCAGTTTCAAACAGCGTAAAAGTCGCCGCTTGCGCCTGTGGAGTTCCTTGAAAATATACCATCACCAAAACCGCCAAAATCGTGATGGCCGCAAAAGATTTTTTGAAAAACTTATTGTTAAGGTTGAGCTTGAAGCGCCATGTTGGTTTTTTAATTTTAAATTTAAAGTTTATCCGCTTGGCTTTTTTGAAGATGCTAAAAAACTTTCTTATATTTTTAGAAATTTTTATTTTTTGTTTAACTATTTTTATTTTTTCAGTCCCCATCCGTTTTTGAAACTAAATTTTAAATAGCCGGATTATTAATCCTGCTATGTTCTGCCATATTTATGCTATAGTATGGATTGTTGTTTTTTAGATAACTCAAAATCACCTGAATGTCGCTTTCGGTATAATATCTCCAGCCCCGGGAATCTTTTTGCGGGTGCGGAATTTTTCCTTCCCGCTCCCAGCGCAGAATGGTGTTTCTGTCTCGATCTATTATTTTTTCAACGTCTTTAACTCTGAGCATTTGGATATAGTGAGTATATTTAGCCTCTGGCAATAAAAAATAGGTGAATTCCGCTGAAAACAAGCACGATTAGCTTATTTTCTACGGAATATCACCCATTTGCATAGGGACTTCCTTACCCCTATATACCCATTATAGCAGGTTTTTTGATACTTGTCAAATAAAAGAAAAAACGAGGATTATCCTCGTTTTTTCTTTTACATGAGCCTTTATTCCTATTTTTTCACCCGATACCCGGTTCCGGCCGGAATCAGCTTGCCAATGATGACATTTTCCTTGAGACCGCGTAATTTGTCTTCTTTGCCCGCAACTGCGGCATTAATCAAAACTCTCGCGGTTTCTTGGAAGGAAGCGGCTGAAAGGAAAGATTCTGTGGAAAGCGCCACTTTGGTGATACCCAACAGCAGTTTTTCGCCCTTGGCCGGCTCTTTTCCGGCGGTTTTCATTTCGGCATTCGTTTCTTCAAATTCGGCCTTTTCCACAATATCACCTTCCAAAAGAATCGAATCGCCGGTGTCCTCGATCAAGATACGGCTAAACATCTGACGAATAATAACTTCGATATGCTTGTCATTGATACCTTCACCCTGGGAAGCATAGATTTCCTGAATTTCCCTGACAATATAGCGGTATACTTGTTCCCAGCCCATGGTTTTGTACAGTTTTTTGAGGTCAATA
>JBAYLE010000004.1:0-75375 GCA_041664225.1 Parcubacteria group bacterium
CAAAATTTCCTCTCCCAAATTGCGCTGACGAAATGGCAAGGTTAGTGCTATAATCAAGTAAAGCGAAATTAACAAAATAATCAAATAATCCACGGCGCAACTTCGCATGTGCCGATACGTTAAACGAAATTTTGTTCAAAAATATTTTTTTATTTTATATTAGAGCCCTTTTGAAATTTTATTAAAAGAAAAGCCCCGTGTAATTTACACGAGGCAGAGATTGATTTTCACTAAAAGTCTAATATTTTTTAGTTAGCAGGTCAGGCGGAACCATTTCACAGGGAACATAGGAAAACCCACTGTTTCTTGAATTGTGAGCAAAGCAAATTTTGGTTCTCGGATCCTGATAGTAGCTAATCCCTTCGATAAGATAATCCTTTAAGTAACCCGGATAATCTTGTGTCAGCCTTTTCTCTGTTTGTTGCTTAATTTCCGGCTTGGCTTCCTGTTTGCCTGATTTCGCGCAGGCATTAATCCCACAAATAAAAATACATAACAATACCAGAAAGAACTGTTTTTTCATATTTCACCTCCTTAGCAGTCTTAAGTTGACAATTCGACGCCAAAATTAGCGTTCAAAGTAGTGTGGCATAAAACAACAAGCCTGTCAAGCCCGCGTAAAAAAATTTCAAAAGGGCTCTTTTAATAAGGAATATATTTTTGAACAAAACTCAAGCCACGCTGCGCTCTCGCCCTGCCTTTTTATTTTTATATTTTATAATAATGTAGGCAGGACTCGGGTCGTTTAACACCGAGTATGCGGAAAAACTCTCGGCTCGAGTTTTTCCCAAATTCGCTTTTCTCTGTTGGGTGGTAAATCAGGTAAAAGTGCGGTAAAATAGTATTGAGATAATTCAATTAATTAACCAATAAATCCGAAAAGCGAACTTCGCATACTCGGATACGTTAAGTGAAATGGCCAGAAATTTCTTTTTTCTATTTTAAAGTTTTTTTTGGCAATTTATTTTCACGGTCGAACATAGCTTAGGATATAATTTAATCAACCTAAAATAATAAAATTATGGTAGAAGAATTCAAGCTCTATGACGATCAAGGAAAAGTTGAGGATCCTGAGGTTGCTCGTAAAATGGCAAAGGCAGAAGATTCTTATCATGAAAAAACGCTGGGCATATTTCCTGCATCAAGGAAAAAAATAGCAGAAGGAGAAAAATTCTCAGAATTTATTGGCGAATGTGTTGTAGATGGATTAAATGAAGAGCAAGAAAGAAATGAATGTATAAAATCATTTGAATTTTCGGCAAAAGGAGCAACTTTGCAAGTCAATGGACACTTACTGGAGCTTTTTTGTGAACCAAGGTGGGATCCTGAACATGATTTCGGAGAAGAAAATCCTGCTCAAATAACAAATTTATTTGCAATATATGGCGGAATGATTGACGGCGTTGAATTGTCAAACAGCGACTTAGAAAAAGTTAAGGATAGATTTGAAGGATATGTTACAGAAAAATATTTGCATGGTGGCAAAGAAGTTAAGATTCAAATTAGGAAGAAAGCCCAAGAAAGAAATGATGAACTGACAACCAAAAATAAATCAGCCATTGAAGATGTGTTGAAATAAATTGCCAAAAAATAATCGCTTATTTTATGAAAGGACTACCTGATTCAAAAATCTACGAACAAGAACTAGAATATTGGCCCTATAAAGCTTCTTGGCACAAGGTCTTAGATTATATTTGCCAAAACACGCCAGAAAACGGATCTCTGCTTGATTTAATGTGCGGGCCAGGGTATCTTCTTGGCAAAATAGCCGAAAAAAGAGGAGATATTGAACTCAAAGGAATGGATGTTGACGAGAGATATGTTTCTTACGCAAAAGAAAAATATCCAAAGATTGATTTTGACTTGGGCGACATTTTTTTATGGAAACCAGAAAAGCAATTTGATGCTGTTGTATGCACTGGGTCTCTTCATCATATCCCGTATGACCAACAAGAAGATGCCGTTAAAAGAATGGCCTCTATGGTTAAGCCGGAAGGGTTTGTGCTCATTTCTGATTGCTATATTGACGACTATTCGAATGAAACGAAAAGAAAATTGGCAGCGGCAAAATTAGGGCATGAATATTTAAAAGGAACCATTGAAAATGGAGCTCCTGATCCTGTAATAGAGCCATGCATAGAGATTCTGTGGAATGATGTCTTGATGAAAGAATTTAAGACATCAACGAAAAAAAGACTGCCGATTTTCGAAAAATATTTCCAAAAAGTCGAAACCCTAAAAACCTGGCCAAATTTTGAATCGGAATATGGAGACTACATTTCAATATGTAGAGGCGTAAGATAGATTTAATATATGCCGGAAAATATAATTATTCCCAATAAAAAAAGACTGGAGGAATTGAAAAAGGCAGTTGCTGAGGCTGGCACGAAAAATTTTCATGTTTTGGCGGATTTTGACCGGACGCTGACTAAGGCTTTTGTTGATGGACAAAAAGCGCACACGGTTATTGCCCAGATCAGAAATGGTGGCTATCTGACGCCCGAATATGCGCCTGAGGCGCATCGACTTTTTGACATTTATCGTCCGATT
The DNA here is from genome assembly GCA_041664225.1 of Parcubacteria group bacterium. Classification (GTDB taxonomy): domain Bacteria; phylum Patescibacteriota; class Minisyncoccia; order Moranbacterales; family UBA2206; genus UBA11098. The sequence goes on from JBAYLE010000004.1 coordinate 2,551, forward strand.
GAAATAGATCCTAATATCAGCCAGGAAATTAAGAATGCGAAAATGCACGAATGGTGGAGAACGCATTTTGATTTGCTCATAAGGTCGGGACTGAATAAAAGTGTTATTGATGAAGTTGTGCGAAAGAAGGGTATAAAGTTCAGGGAGGGTGCCTTAAGTTTCATTGATTATTTGCGAGATAAAAACATCCCATTGGTCATAATGTCAGCGGCACCGGGAGATATGATTACGGAATATTTGCGACAGGAAGACAGATTGCATAACAATGTGCATATTGTGGCTAACTTCTATAAGTTCGATGTGAATGGTAATGTGGTGAGTATCAAAGAGCCGCTCATACATTCTTTGAACAAGCATGAGATTATCATAAAAGATTTTCCTGCTTTCGACTTAATAAAAAACAGAAAAAATGTTTTGCTTTTGGGCGATGGCGTGGATGACATAGGGATGATTGAAGGCTTTGAATATGATAACTTAATCAAAGTTGGATTTTTAAATGAAAATGCTGAAGAAAATCTGGAAAAATTTAAGGAAAATTTCGATGTCGTTTTGCTTGGCGATGCCAACATGGATTTTGTAAATAATTTAATAAGAGAGCTTTTTAATTAAAATTTTTTATGCAACAATTAATCCAGAATTTCAAAAATCACGTAATCGAAGCGTCAAAAAATCCTGATTTCATCCATCATAAATGGTTTATAAAATACCACTTGGAAATTGTGGAAAAAATCGCGTTGGAACTTTGCGATATCTATAAAGAAGCTGACCGAGACGCAGTCTGGACTTTGGTGTGGCTACATGATTATGGGAAAATGCTGGATTTTGACAATCAAAATAAGGTGACAATCACGGAAGGAAGAAAAAAATTGCTCGAACTTGGATTCCCCGCCGATTTTGTGGATAAAACTATCAATCTTGCGGAAATTGTCGACAAAAAAATGGAAATGGATATGAACGATGCCCCGATTGAAGCGAAAATTATTTCTTCGGCCGATGGCGCGTCCCATTTCGTGGGGCCATTTCTCGATCTCTGGTGGCATGAAAATTCGAACAAGACCTTTGAAGAATTAATGGAAGATAATATCAAAAAAGCTAAAAAAGATTGGGAAAGAAAAATAGTGCTTCCGGAAGTGAAAATTGCTTTTCAAGAAAGGTATAATTTATCGCTTGAGCGCGCAGGACTTTTGCCTGAAAAATATTTATAAATTCATAGTTAACAAGGAGTATGTTTGACGGACAAGAAAAAAAATACGGAGAAAGCAAGATAAGTCCAGAGCAGAGGCGCGCCTCAGAAGAATCCGCTAAAATGGAACAATATGGCCGGGTAGGCCAAACAGTCCATGTTAAGTGTGAAGCTGACTATCCTAAAAAGATGGAAATCGGAGAAATTATTGAAGTTTATAAACAAGCTAATGATGTTTCTATCCGTATTACAAACGGCGAAAGAACAGGAGAAATTATTAAAAATATGGGCATTTCCGAATGGGAACCCCTAGCACCCGTAGAATGATGCCGGCTAATAAGCAGAACCACCTTTATAATTCAATGATGCGATGTATTATTTGAAAAACCCATTTTAAAGCCACTTGCTTGACTTTTTTTAAGATGGGAATTATTATATTGGCAATAAATTCACAGTAAAGGAGAAAAATTATGTCTGAAACAAGCATAAAAAAGACTGCGCAGAATCTTTTGGAGCTGGCAGATGTGAAAATCAATGGGAGCAGGCCATGGGATATCCAGGTGCAGAACGAAGATTTTTATTCCAAAGTGCTTTCCGGAGGTTCACTGGCGCTGGGAGAATCATATATAGATGGCTGGTGGGATTGCCAAGAACTTGATCAGTTTTTTGCAAGGGTATTAGGGGCGGATCTCGATAAAAAAATCGGTTTGTCCTTACCCGTAATAATGAATTACTTAAGGGCTAAGTTTACAAACCGGCAGAAAAAAAACCGAGCGCACATTGTCGGAGAAAGGCACTACGATGCAGGTAATGACTTATTTCAACTGATGCTCGATAAGAGGATGATTTACAGCTGTGGATATTGGAAGGATGCTCAGAGTCTGGACGATGCCCAGGAGGCAAAATTGGATCTGATTTGCCGCAAACTCAAACTTAAGTCCGGCATGAGTGTCTTAGATATCGGCTGTGGCTGGGGAGGGCTGGCCAAATACGCGGCGGAAAAATACAATGTAAAAGTGGTTGGCCTTACGATTTCCAAGGAGCAAGCCAAGCTGGCGCAAGATCTCTGCGCGGGTTTGCCGGTAGAAATACGCCTGCAGGACTACCGGGATGTAGTTGAAAAATTTGATCGGATTGTTTCGATCGGAATGTTCGAGCATGTAGGACACAAAAATTATAAAACCTATATGCAAGTTGCGAACCGGTGCTTGGAGCATGGCGGGCTATTTTTGCTCCACACGATCGGAAGCAATGAAGGGGCGCTGAAGATAGACCCATGGATTGAAAAATATATTTTTCCCAATGGAGTGGTTCCAGTTTATAAACAAATAAGCAACGCGGCAAAAGGTATTTTTGAAATCAGGGACTGGCATGATTCTGAAGGCCTGGATTATGATCAGACCCTTATGGCCTGGCATAAAAATTTTAATAGCGGTTATGGGTTGATTAAGCAAAAATACGACGGGCAGTTCAAGCGCATGTGGAATTATTATTTGTTATGTTGCGCCGGATCATTTCGCGTCAAAAAGAACACTGTTTGGCAAATTGTCTTATCTAAAAAGGGGCCGGATATTGCTTATGAAAGCGTGCGCTAGAACTTTTTCAAAAAGAAGCATACATAATAAAATCGAGGTTCTCCCCCGATTTTTTTATTATTCTTGAAAGATTATTTTTTCTTGGCTTTTTTCTCTTTAGTTTCTTTCTTCTCAACTTTTTCTTTCTTAGCTGTTTTAGCTTTCGCAGTCGCTTCTTTTTTAGCGGCGGCCTTTTCTGTCATTTTCTTGAAACGATCAACACGTCCGGTGGTGTCCATCATTTTTTTCTTACCAGTATAAAAAGGATGGCAAGCGCTGCAGATTTCCACTTTCATTTCTTTGACTGTCGAACCGGTTTTGATGATGTTGCCGCAAGAGCAAATTATTTTTGCGTCTGTAAAATATTTAGGATGGATGTCTTTTTTCATGTGATTATGTCTATGAGTTACCAATATTTAAGTATTTTTATTACTAAACAAGCTTAGCATATATTATGAGAATTGACAAGGGGAGGGAGGGTTGCTATACTATTTAAGTAATAAAACTCATATTTTTTGCGGCTTTTTCCTGTCCCCTCTGGGGTGATAAGAGCCTAAAAAAGCAAAAAGTAGCGGTTGTTCCGCCACATTTTTTGGCAGAACATAAATAATTAAGGACAAAAAAACATGACAAATGAAGAAAACGCTGCTGTGAAGCAGGAAGAAGCGGATGTTGTGACAAATAACGTTGCTTCTAAAAACAAGAGCGAAGATTATTTCGCCGACTTTAATTTTGAGGGACTCGAAGTTGACATGCGTTTTATGTTAAAAAACGGAGTGCACTTTGGCCATCAAAAAGCCCGTAAAAATCCAAAAATGAACGAATATATTTTTGGCACAAAGAATGGCATCAATATAATTAATTTGGAAAAGACGGTAGAAAAGATGGAGGAAGCCAAAAATTTTATTGAAAAAATCGTTTCGGAAGGTCAAGACATTCTTTTCGTGGGGACTAAAAAACAAGCCAAGAATATCGTGGAATCAGCCGCCAGAGCTTGCGGCATGCCATATGTTGTGGAGAGATGGCTGGGCGGAACTTTCACAAACTTCAAAAATATTTCCGGACGCACTCGCTATCTCCGAGACGGCCAGGAAAAAATGAAAAAAGGCGAATATGCGAAATACACCAAATTCGAGCAAATGAAGATGGCGGAAGAATTGGGGCGATTAGAATCAAGGATGGGAGGAATTAAGAATATGATGAAGCTTCCGGGGGCGATATTTGTGACCGGTGTTTTGGAAGATAACTTGGCCGTCCAGGAGGCGCGGAAAAAGAATATTCCCATCATTGCCTTGGTGGACACCAATATTGATCCGGGCGTTATTGATTATCCTATTCCAGCTAACGAAGACGCGGTTTCTTCATTGCGTCTGATGGTCGGGTATGTTTGCAAAGCTATTCTTGAGGGCAAAGAGAAAATGGGAGCCGCTAAAAAAATTGCCGCCGAAGCCAACGCCAAGGCTCTGGCAGACAAGGAGGAAAAATAAAAATTGAGATAAATAAATCTATGGCAACTTTAGAACAAATTAAAAAATTAAGAGAAAAAACCGGAGCGGGAATCGTCGAGGTGAAAAAGGCCTTGGAAGAATCTCAGGGAGACGAGGATAAAGCGATTGAAATTTTAAGGAAAAAAAGCAAAGATAAAGCGATTAAAAAATCCGATCGAGTGGCGGGGGAGGGAGTTATTGTCGCTTATGTACATTCCAACAATCGGATCGGAGCCATGGTTGAGTTGCTTTGTGAAACCGATTTTGTGGCTAGGAATGATGAGTTCAAGGCTTTGGCTCAGGACATTGCTATGCATATTACGGCCACAAATCCACAATACATAAAGCCGGAAGATGTCCCTGCTGAAATTGTGGAAAAAGAAAAGGAAATCTGGGTTGCGCAATTGGCGGCCGAGAGAAAACCGGCGGAAATTATGGACAAAATTTTAGAAGGCAAAGAAAAAAAATTTCGTGAAGAGATTTCTCTTCTAACGCAGCCGTTTGTGAAAAATCCGGACCAGACAGTCGGCGAATTAATAACCGAAAAAATCGGAAAGATCGGAGAAAATATCCAGGTCGGAGAATTTTCCAGGCTTGAGCTCTAATTTATGATTAAAGTATTAGCAACCTTATATCCCTGGGAGAGCCCCAGACTATACGCGAGTGATTTTGATTTAAAAAAAGGTGATTTGGTCGTGGTGGCGGCGGAACATGCCAACGAAATCGGGATAGTTGAAATTGCAAATATTGACAGCAAAGAAGATCCACAGGACAAAATTCTGAGAATTGCTACGGAGCGCGACAGGTCGGTTTATTTGGATCATTCCAGCCAAAGAAAAGAATTGACTGAGGCTTGTAAGGCGGAAATCAAAAATACCGGGCTGGAAATGAAAGTTATTGACTCAATGGTAAGCATGGATGGAAAGCAAATTGTTTTTGCCTTTACGGCTGATGGCAGGATAGATTTTCGGGATCTGGTAAAAAATCTCTCAAGCAAGTTTAAAAAATCGATCCGGATGCAACAGGTGGGTTCGCGCGATGAAGCCAAGCGCTTGGGCGGTTATGGGATTTGCGGACGTGAAATTTGCTGCATAAGATTTGGCGGCAATATGCAAAGCATCACGACGGATATGGCGCGCGCGCAGCAAATTGCAAATCGCGGGTCCGACAGGATATCCGGCCTCTGCGGCAGATTGATGTGTTGTTTGGCCTATGAAGCCGAGCAATATCGCGAGATGCTCAAAGGAATGCCAGAATTGCACAGCACCATCAAGACGCCGGAAGGCAAGGGCACAGTCATTGAAATAAACGCACCCATGCAAGAAGTAAAAGTCAAACTAGAAAGCGGAAAATATATAACTGTAAAAAAAGAAGATATTAAATAATATATGTTGTATTCTGTGATACCTCCAATTCTAATAATTTTGAGCTTGATCGGCATTATTTATTTGCTCATGAAAAAATCTAAGCAGGTTGCGGATTTGCCGCCAGAAGAGTTTTCTGATGAAATTCAATCAGCCCCCATAAACTCGGGATTTTTGGGAAAAATGTGGTGGAGGACAAAAAATTTAAAATGGGACGACGTGAAGCATTTTTTCTTGGGTATCTTAGAACAAGTGGCCAGAAGATTCCGCGTGGTTTTTTTGAAATTAGAATCGCGTTTTGGCAATTGGAGCAATGCTATCAGAAACAAACGAAAAATAAGAGGGGAAAGAAATGCTCAACTGAATTCTTCAATTAAGTCGGAAAATGATATACTAAGAAAGCTAAAGGAATATAGACTGGCCAAAAAAGACAGTTTACCGGCGGATGACGGTTCAGCCGAAGACTCTGCAGAAGTTATTGCACGCGAAGAAATTACTGTCATGAACACAAATGCCGGAGAAAAGAGAGCGTCTGCCAGAAAAATCGCGATAATCAAGGAAAGAAATATCAAACCGATCATCAGCGAAAAAATTGTTTCTCCGAGACCGCGGACGGAAATAAAGGATAGGCTGGAGGAACTTTTGATCGAGAGAATCGCAGTTAACCCGAAAGACATCGAAGCTTATGAGAGATTGGGCGAATATTATATAGAAATAAAAAGCTACACAGACGCCAAGGAATGTTTCAAACAAGTGATCAAACTTAATCCGGCCAGCAACAACGCGAGATACAGGTTGAAAAGATTGGAAAGATTACTAACAACGAAATAGGCCAGGCCGTTGTAGCTCAGTTGGTAGAGCACGTCATTGGTAATGACGAGGTCAGCAGTTCAATCCTGCTCAACGGCTCACAATTGAATGGGATAATGGGCAGTTGGTAGAGCGGTCAATTACAACAGACTGTAAATCTGTCGGCTTCGGCCTACGGGGGTTCGAATCCCTCACTGCCCACAAAAATTACTAATATAGCCGCCTTAGCTCAACGGTAGAGCAACTGTTTTGTAAACAGTAGGTTTTCGGTCCGAATCCGAAAGGCGGCTCAAGGAAATTAAATCATTAAAGATCAAAAAAATGGCACGAGAAAATATAGCAAAAATGAAATGCGAAGTTTGCAAAACTGTAAATTATTTCACAACTCGCAACAAGAAGAAGCTGAAGGAAAAGCTGGAAGCTAAAAAACATTGCAAAGTTTGCAAAAAGCACACATTGCACAAAGAGACGAAGTAGTCCTTCGTTTTGCGGGTGTTGTATAGTGGCTATTACGTCGGTCTCCAAAACCGATAACGCAGGTTCGATTCCTGCCACCCGTGCAAATAAAAACAATCCCGAATACTCGGGATTGTTTTTTGCATATGAAGGTAATTTTTAGCGCAAAGCTCTCACAATCGCGATCAGCACTACCGCTCCAAGCAGTGCTACCAGGAAGCTATAGAGATTAAAACCGGAGACCCCGCTTTTCCCCAAAAAGCTCATCAGCCATCCGCCCAGCAACGCGCCGATGATACCAACAATGACGTCCCAGACCAACCCGCCGCCCGACCCCATAACCATGGAAGCCACCCAGCCGACCAGGGCTCCAAAAATGATCCAAATAATAATACTCATAATGTTTTTAATTATTAATTATTTTTCTTGTGCGTCTAATTTATCGGCGGCTTCCGGCGTTGATACCGTCTTTCCCATCAAGAATAATTTGATGATGCCAAAAGCGATCAACCAGTAAACAAGCATCGCCAGTAAGGTTGTCCATTCAAAAATACTGCCCGCGACCTTTGTCGCGCCAAAGACGCTCAAAAAGGGAGCAGTAAAGACATGGGTTACTCCATAAATAAAACTGGTAAAGCCGGCCGCCGGATTGGCTGCGAATAATTTCAGAACAAAGCGAAAGGCCAACAATATCTCCAGGAGTCCTAAAAGATACCAAACTATTTGTGTGCCGCGATAAAGCGGTTTTGTGCTAGGAGAATTTGATGAATCCATATAAGTGTAGTTAGAATTATTAATTAAGACATAATCTTTCTAGGCCATTTTTAATGATTAAAATTTAAAAGAAAGCTTAAATGTCTGCCTTCTTAAGAGTTGTTTCTTTAGGTAAATATTTAATTAAAACTTTTTCTATCAGAGTGGTCAAGCTTATTTCCTCAACAATCGCTTGCATTTTGGCTTGCTTCAAAAGGCTCGGATTCAGAAACAGCGTTACGCGTTGTTTTTCATTTTTTGTCATACTTCATATTTTACAAAAGTTGTAGTTGTTGATAGTACATCGGCAATAGTTTTATATTTCAAAAGTAGTGTTTTTTATCAACACGGCAGTTTATCCCATTTTTTAAATCGGGAAAATCAAGCAGGCCAAAGTGCCTATTTTGCCCGATTTTGTATCCATGCTATAATTTAAAATAGAAAAGGAGGGTATCATCCCGATAAATGAAAAAAAACGGAAAAAAAAGAGAGCAGGAATTGCTTGAGAAGACAGCTCGGATTTATCAATCTATTACCCGCGATTCAATGGACGGGTTTTTGGCAGTTGATATGCGGGGTCGGTTTTTGGATGTGAATGACGCTTATTGCCATTTGATAGGCCATAGCCGGAGCGAACTTTTGAAAATGAACATAGCCGATGTTGAAGTTGGAAAAAAGTCGAAAGATGTCGTAAAAAATCTCCAAAGAATAAAGAAGGCGGGTGAAATTCGATTTGTAACTCAACATCGGAGAAAGGATGGAAAAATTATTTTTATCGAAGCCAGCGCCAATCATGCCAATTATGCCAACTATTTGGGCGGATTGGTATTTATTTTTATCCGCGACATCAGCAAGCGCAAGAAAAAAGAAGATAAGCTGGCCAAAAATCGCGCTAAATCAAAAAAGATAATGGAGGGGCAGCTGGCCGACGCATACAAGCATTCTGAAGATCAGGACAAGTCAAAAAAGAAAATGGAGGGACGGCTGGCTGATTCATACCAGCATTCTAAAGACCAGGTCAAGTCAAAAAAGAAAATGGAGGGACGGCTGGCTGATTCATACCAGCATTCCAAAGATCAAGATAAATCAAAAAAGAAAATAGAAGGACAACTGGCTGACGCATACAAGCATCTGGGAACAATCAACAGAAAAATTTCCCTCCTTCTGGAATTGGAATATTTTCCGAAATCAAAAAAACACGATCAAAAAATTATAGACCATGTTTTGAATTTAGCGATGAACATTTCGAATGCTCAAACGGGCTACCTTTATGGTTCAAAAGGAAGAGGCAGGTTTGATTTATTATCCTGCAAAGGATGCGAAGAAGAGCAGAAAGAAAAAATCAAAGTTATCACATCCCGCAAGGTCGAGCTTCTGAAGCATTTACTCAAAGAAAAAAATCTCATTAGCGGAAATATAAAGCAACACAGAGTAGAACTCTTGGCGCTGAATGATAAACTGGAATATTTTGTTACCCTGCCTCTTTCAAAAGAAACAGCTCTGGGAGGTTTTATTTTTCTCGGTTTTGATAAAAAGAAAAGCGTGGACGCGCAGGATTTAGAATTTCTGGATGTATTCGCGATACACGCTTCAAACGCTTTAGCCAAAGCTGGTGTTTTGAAATAAGCCACGATGGGTAATTATGCACCAGGGCTTAAATCAGGAATATACACACATTCCCTTTTATTCATAAAAATATTTCCAACATCCTTGACTGTGGCGTGCGGACATAAAAAAGAGGCTTTGATTAGTCTCTTTTTTGGTAGGGACAGTAGAAAGTTAAAACTTTTAGTGGTAATATAAAAATAATAAAATAGATCAACTAAAACAAAAATATGGAACATAATCACAATCACGAACAAATAAATTATTCTTCATCAATGGCCGGAATGAAACATGATCACGACCAAGAAGTAGAATACAACAAGCACGCAGGGCATTCCATTGATAATTTTAAAAGAAAGTTTTATATCTCCCTGATTTTGACTTTGCCAATTTTGTTTCTTTCCCCATTCATTCAGGGTTTGCTACATATTTCTTTCAGATTTCCAGGCGACCAACTGGTCTTGTTTCTAATCTCGTCTTTTGTTTTCTTTTTTGGAGGCAGTCCGTTTCTGGTCGGGGCGGTTAGTGAAATCAAACATAAGGCATTGGGAATGATGACGCTCATTTCATTGGCTATCGGTGTGGCGTATTTTTACAGTTCGGCCGTAACTTTCGGACTAAAAGGCGAGGTGTTTTTCTGGGAACTAGCAACTCTGATTGACATTATGCTTTTGGGGCACTGGCTGGAAATGAAATCGGTAATGGGAGTGTCCAGAGCATTGGAAAAATTATCCCAGCTCATTCCAGATAAAGCCCACTTAAAAAAGGAAAATGAGGTAGTTGATGTTGATGTCAGCGAACTTAAAAAGGGAGATATTATTTTGGTGAAGCCAGGCGAAAAAATACCAACAGACGGTAGTGTAGTCAAAGGCGAAAGTTTCGTGAACGAGTCAATGCTCACGGGCGAAGCCAAGCCCGTTTCCAAAGAGACAGGCTCTAAAGTTATTGGTGGTTCCATTACGGAAGAAGGTTCATTGGAAATACGAGTGGAAGGCGTGGGCGAAGAAACCTATCTTTCCAAGGTGATAAAACTGGTTAAAGATGCCCAAACTTCAAAATCCAAAACACAATTATTAGCCGACAAAGCCGCTTTTTGGTTGACGCTTATTGCCATCAGCATTGGCACAATAACTTTTATTACCTGGCTGGCCTTAGGCAGAGACATTGCGTTTGCCATAGAACGAGCCGCTACAGTACTCATTATCGCTTGTCCGCACGCTTTAGGATTGGCTGTTCCACTGGTAGTGGCAATTTCTACCACGCTATCCGCTCAAAACGGACTGCTTATCAGAAACAGAACCGCTTTTGAAAACGCCAGAAGAATTACGACAATTATTTTTGACAAAACGGGAACGCTAACCAAGGGAACATTCAGTGTTAAGAAGATTTATGCATTGGATAATAATTACAGTGAAAACAAAATTTTACAAATAGCCGCTGCGTTGGAGCGTAATTCTGAACACCCGATTGCCAGAGCGGTAATAGCAGATGCTGAAAGCAGGAAAGTTGAAAAACTGGAAGTTGCTAATTTCAAAGCAATAAAAGGGCAAGGTATAAAAGCGATAGTGGACAACAAAAAAATAATTATTGCCAGCCCTGGATATTTGAAAGAGCTGAAATTGTCAGTTTCGGACATATTCAATCAGGTGGAAGGCACGGTAATATTTGTAGTAGTTGAAGATAATGGCTACAAGCTAATTGGAGCGTTGAATCTTTCTGATACCATCAGGGATGAATCGTACGGCGCCATTAAACTATTAAGAGACGAAGGCATTAAAATGTGGATGCTCACTGGCGACAATGAAAGCTCGGCAAAAAGTGTGGCAGAAACACTGAAATTGGATGGCTACTTTGCTGGAGTGTTGCCGCATCAAAAACAAGAAAAAGTCAAAGAACTGCAAGATAAGGGAGAGTTTGTAGCAATGGTAGGAGATGGAATCAATGATGCTCCTGCTCTGGCTCAAGCTAATGTAGGAATTGCTATAGGAAGTGGAACGGACGTTGCTGCTGAGACAGCTGATATAATTTTGGTCAACAGCAATCCGCAAGATATTGCCTCGCTGGTTCTTTTTGGCAAGGCGACTTACAAAAAAATGGTTCAAAATTTGGCTTGGGCAACGGGATATAATGTGATTGCAATTCCTTTGGCGGCAGGAGTTTTGGCGGGCTATGGAATTTTACTTTCTCCTGCTTTGGGAGCTATCTTTATGTCATTAAGCACGGTGGTGGTGGCGATAAACGCCAAGATACTAAGAGTAAAAAAATAATAAGAATATTTGAAAGGAGGTGAGAAATATGATGGATTATAATATGATGAACGGAGCTGGCGGGAGCGGCATGATGCTTTTCGCTTGGGTTAATTATATTTTAGTAGTTGTCCTACTTGTTTTAGGCATCGTCGCTTTTTGGAAGTATATTAATAAAAATTAAATGTTACAATTAAGATATAGTGAGCTACACAGCGGGATAATCTATATTTGTAAGTTTGGTATATAAATATATTCTTTTTTATTAATAAAAATAGTTCCCGTTTGCTGGCAGGCAGGCTAATGTCCCTGACGACCCCGTGCTGGCCAAAACAAGGCTTAAACAAGTCTTGTTTTTGTATGGGGATGGTAGGAATTAGAACTGTATTGTTCTGTTACTATGATGTAATAAGTGTCTTTGGGTGTATAATTAAAATAAGCATTAACAATTTAATAATCAAAATTAAAAAACTATGAAAAAAATCGCAGTTATAACATTAGTAGTAGCTGGAGCAATTGTCTTGGGTGGTTGTAGCTTGTATGGAGGAACCTCCAGCAATACTGCCACCTCTACGCCAGCGCCAACGCAGGGAACCAATATGGTTAATATTCAAAACTTTGCTTTTAACCTTGGAACGCTGACGATCAAGAAAGGCGAAACTGTAACCTGGACTAATAATGATTCGGTTCTGCACCAAATTAAATCCGCAACATTCAATTCCAGTCAGTTGAGCAAGGGTCAGACTTTCTCATTCACTTTCGATGATGCAGGAACATTTGATTACTCGTGTGCCATCCATCCTTCCATGATGGGCAAAATAATTGTTGAATAAGGTTCATAATTGGTAGTTTAACTTAATTCTATGAAAAAAAATTATTTAACAATAGTAGCGGGCGCAGCGATAATCTCAGCAATAGGCGTCTTTATCATCGATTATTTTTCTCACTTGTTATTTTCAAATCCAATGGAGACAGGACCATATTTTGTTGCAAAAGCGGCTGTTTATTTCATATTCTCTCTTGTATTCTTATCTGTTATAAATCTGGAGAAAAATGAATTTATTAAGGTGGCGGTTGGCGGAATTATCGTCGCATCGCTTTGGGGAATGTATTATAATATTTTCCCATTGCTGTTTAATTACTATCCCTTCGGAATTTCTCTAAGCGGCTTAACTTTTTTAGGAACGGGACTTTTCGGAACTGGTCTTGCTTTCGGGATTGTTCACACTCTCGCATTTGTAGGTGGATATTATTCTTCTAAATTTATATTCAATTTTTTTGAAAATTTTAAAGTAAAGAGAGCATCATAATTTAAATCAGGAATATACACACATTCCCTTTTATTCATAAAAATATTTCCAACATCCTTGACTGTGGCGTGCGGACATAAAAAAGAGGCTCCCAAAAGCCTCTTTTAAATTATAATTTTATTGTTGTCAAAAAATACGAAGCTATTGACAAAACCAAGATTTCTGATATAATGGATTACTCAGTCGAGATGCTGTTTAAAATTTGCACAAATCTAACGTACTAGGGGGTACGAATAATGAAGAAGATATTTATATCCGTTGGCGGTGAAAAGCCGGGAAATCCCATGGAGATGGCCCTCAAGCAGGTGGCCGGTCTCACGCAACAGGTAGTTGATAACCCCGAGGAGGCCGATCTCATTGTGGTCGACTCTGCATCGAATGCTCTCAAGATGTTGAAGGAATACGATGAAGCGATCATAGCCGTAGCTTTAATAAGAGAAGCACGCTATGAAGAGCCTGGCGCTCGCTCGCTCAAAGAAGCGTATCCGAAGCAAGTCATTATTGCCCAGATGTACAAAACCGAAGATGGAACCGACGATGTTTTATTGGTTCCTTATGTTATGACATTCACAAACGAAAGGAAGGAGAAAAAATAATATGGGGAAAAGAATACTTTTAGTGGATGACACAAAAAAGCACAGAAAAGCCGGGATCGCACAGTTGACGGCCTTGGGGCACGAAGTAGTTGCTGTTTCGGGTTACGAGGACGCAGTCAATGAGTTGAGGAAGGGTGAAAAGTTTGATATAGCTCTTCTGGATCTGCTGATGCCGGCCGAAGGCATGACGCTGGGCGGCGACGGTCTCAAATATCTCGGACAGCCAATAGACATCGGTTTCTCACTTGCGATGAAGCTGGCGCTTGAAGGCATCAAGGAAATAGCTGTAGTCACAGACATGGGTCATCATTCTCATCCGGCCAGCGCTATCTTCGACTGGTTTTTAGGAAAGAAGCTGACTATTTGCGGAAGCAATGTGCGCTGTATGCATGCGCATATTATCAGAGATAACGATGATGTGAAAGACTGGGCGGCGGCGCTTGAGTCGCTGTTGGGAGGTGAAGAAGAATGAAGAAAAAGATCCTCATAGCTGTTGATGAAAGCAAGGCGGAAGGAATCACAAACTCTCTCAAAAGAGCCGCATATTTTTTAGGCAATGAGCTGGTTAATAATCCCGAAGCTGCGGATGTGATTATTGTCAGCAATCATTCTGATGCACTCAGGATGCTCAAAGAGAATGATGATGCGACCGTGGTCATTGCTGCCGAGTTCCTTGCGGAAGATAACATCGGCATCAGGACTCTCAAAGAGAGATATCCGGAGCGTATCATTATCGGACAATATCTCGAGCATTATCTCAAACCGGGAGATGTAATGCTGGTCAATTACATTAAGGATTTAGGAAAGGAGAATCTGGAAAAGGAGAAAAAGAGTTAAGGATCTACGCTTAGATCCAAAGAGATTGCAATAGGGAGTTTCTCGCGAGAGGGCTCCCGATTTTTTTTATCTATTTTTTAGATATTTTAAGCAAACAGATTTGTTTGAGCCGAACTTTTCTGATATTATAAAAAAATGATTAACACGCAGGAAAAAAATAATGGACTAGACTTGATCGCGTATTCCAATTGGGCGCTCATTAAGGATGTTGGAAGATTTGTAAAACCATACAAGGGACGCTTCATTTTTGCCAGTCTTTCCAGGTTTGTCAGTGATATTATCGGCCTATATCCTTCATACGGTTTTGCTTTGATTGTAACTTTTTTTAGTAATTATTCGCCGGGTGATTCATTGAGATATTTTTGGATCATAATTATTATTCTAACCGCCGCCTATTTTTTTAAATATATATTTAGATTTTCAGCAAAGCAGGTTGGTTATCAGGTGGCGGAAAAAGTTGCTTTAGACGCTCAAACTAAAACAATCAGCCATCTTTTTAGGCTGGATATTGCTTGGCATGAAAGAGAAAATAGCGGCAACAAGCTTAAAAGAATTCAAAAAGGGTCTGATGGCCTGAATCGCATTTTACGTATGTGGATAAGTAATTTTATTGAAATTGGGATTAATTTGGTCGGCATGATTTTTATTTTAGGCAAGTTTGATTTGAAAGTTGGAATGGTGATGGTGCTTTTTGTCCTAACTTACTTTTTTATTTCTTTTTATCTTTTAACAAAGGCGTCTGCCGTTTCACAAGAGGTAGATATTCTCGAGGAAGGAGTTTTGGGCTTAATGTTTCAGTCGTTGAATAACATCAGAAGCGTTAAGATGCTGGATATGTCAGAAAGAATATTAAAAAAGATCAAACATCAGATAGGCGGATTATTTCAAAAAATACTGAAAAGAATCACAAGGTTTCAAACTCGGGGAGGCATTCTGAATCTATGGACGACATTATTTCGAGTAGGGGCAATAATAATAATTGCATATGGCATCATTGACAGAAAATATGAAGTTGGCTTCCTAGTTCTTTTTGTCGGTTATTTTAACAGCCTGGTTGACGCAGTAGAAGAACTTTCTGAGACTACCCAGGATTTGACTGTCAGTAAATATGGAATTGCCAGAATGCAGCGGACCGTCAACGAACCGATCTTGATCGACAATGAGTCTGGCAAGGTGGATTGTCCAAAAGATTGGCGAAAAATAAAAGTTATAAATTTATCTTTTGCGTATGGAAAGCGCAAAATTCTCAAAAATATTTCCTTTGAAATAAATAGAGGGGAAAGGATTGGAATTATTGGTCTTTCTGGAGCGGGCAAATCAACGCTTATGAAATTGCTCATGAAAGAAAATGAGAATTATGAAGGCGAAATCCTGATTGATGATTTATCCATAAAAAAAATAAAGAGAAGGTCGTATTTTGAAAAGTTGGGAGTCGTTTTACAGGACACAGAAGTTTTCAACTTTTCCTTACGGGAAAACATAATCTTATCCAGTCCAAAAGATTTTGGAGAAAAAGCTCTTAATGAAGCACTTTCCATTTCTTATGTCTCAGATTTTCTATCGAGACTTCCACAGGGGGTCGAAACCTTTATCGGAGAAAAAGGCATCAGGCTTTCTGGAGGTGAAAGACAAAGACTGGGAATCGCCAGAGCAATTTATAAAAAGCCCGAAATTCTTCTGTTAGACGAGGCGACTTCACATTTGGATCTCGAATCGGAAGAAAAAATTAAAGATTCTTTGCATAAGTTTTTTCAGAAAGTTACGGCTGTGGTTATCGCGCACCGATTGACGACGATCCGCCAGATGGACAAGATTCTGGTGATTGAAAAAGGCGAAGTTGTTGAATCCGGGAGTTTCGATGAACTGTATAATGCCAAAGGCAGACTTTTTGAATTATGGGAAAAACAAAAATTCTAATTTTTTAGAATATTCGCTGACTTTTTTGCTAAAAAACGAATCTTGTGCTAGTCTTGTTTTATGAATAAACAGACAGTTGTAAAAAATAATATCTGCGCTTGCTCTTGTGAAATCATCTCGAGAGCGGTTTGTTGTTGCGGCTGATAATTATTCTGGACAACTTTCAAAAATAGCTCTCGGGATAACCGAGTTTTTTTATTCTTAAATCAAAAAATATGAAACATGAAAATATATTAAAAACAATCGGCCATACTCCGATGGTAAAAATTAACAGAATAAATTCGAACAGAAAAATAAATATCTACGCAAAAATTGAGGGTACAAATCCGGGCGGCAGCATCAAGGACCGGATCGCACTCAAGATGGTTGAGCAGGCCGAGAAAGAAGGCAAGCTCGCAAAAGACAAAACGATTATTGAAGCGACTTCTGGCAATACCGGCATTGCTCTGGCTATGATCGGAGCCGTCAAAGGTTATGCTGTCGAAATTGTTATGAGTAAAGCGGTCTCCGCAGAGCGGATAAAAATGATCAAAGCTTTTGGCGCCAGGGTGATTTTGACTGACGCGAAACTGGGGACCGATGGCGCGATCAAAAAAGCGCATGAGCTGGCCGAAAAAAATCCGCAAAAATATTTCATGCCCGACCAATTTTCCAACAAGTACAATAAAATCGCCCATTACGAAACGACAGCCAAAGAAATTTGGAAAGACACGCACGGCAAGATTGATTATTTTGTCGCGGCTATTGGCACCTCCGGAACATTGATGGGGGTCGGAGCATATCTCAAAAAATATAATCCGAAGATAAAAATAATCTCAGCCGAACCGGTGAAAGGTCACTACATCCAAGGTTTGAAAAATATGGAAGAAGCCATTGTGCCGGCAATTTATAAAAAAGAATTGTTGGATGGCGTAATCATGATTGAAACCGAAGAGGCATTTGAGATGGCCAGAAAAATTGCAAAATTCGAAGGAATCTTTGTCGGGATGTCGAGCGGTGCGGCCATGTTGGCGTCTTTCAAAATCGCCAAGAAAATCAAAAAAGGCAATATCGTCACGATTTTTCCCGATCGCGGCGAAAAATATTTGAGCACGGGCTTGTTTGGATAAAGATTTATTTTTTCTTGTAAAAAAGTAAATTTTACGCTAGATTTATCTTATGAATAAAATATTTCCCCAAAAATTGAAAAAGGGTGACACGGTGCAAGTTGTTGCGCCGGCTTGCTCGCTGGGAATCATCTCAAAAGAAAACCGAGAAATTTCCAATCAGCGCTTTGAGGAAATGGGACTCAAAGTAATTTTTGGCAAGCATGTTGAGGAGATGGACGAGTTTCGCTCTTCTAGCATCGAATCACGCATCAAAGATTTGCATGATGCTTTTAGCAATCAGGAAGCGAAAGCCATCTTTTCCGTGATTGGGGGTTTTAACAGCAATCAGCTTTTAAAATATATCGATTGGGATCTGATCGGAAATAATCCTAAAATTTTTTGTGGCTATTCGGATATCACGGTTCTCAACAACGCAATTTTTGCCAAAACGGGATTGGTGAATTATTCCGGGCCGGCTTATGCAACTTTTGGACAAAAACTGGGTTTCGAATATTCTCTGGATTATTTTCAAAAATGTGTATTTGATGATAAGGATTTTGAAATTATTCCTTCCAAAAAATGGAGCGACGACGCGTGGTATCTGGATCAAGGGAAGAGAATATTTTTAGAAAATGAAGGTCCATTGGTCATCAACGAGGGAGAGGCGGAGGGAACAATTATTGGAGGAAATCTTTGCACACTTAATTTGATTCAAGGGACGGAATATTTTCCCGATCTGTCAGGCTCGATTTTGTTTTTAGAAGACGATGATTTAGGTGGAAAACTAACGGACGTGGAGTTTGACAGAAACCTACAATCACTTATCCAACAACCCGGCTTCGCGGGTGTTAGGGGGATAGTTATGGGGCGTTTCCAAAAAAGCTCTGAAGTGAAAAATGAAAAATTGATAAAAATAATCAAAACTAAAAAAGAACTAGGCGGCATTCCAGTCGTTGCTAACGTAGATTTTGGACACACGCAATCGATGATAACTTTCCCGATCGGGGGAGAAGTGAAAATAATGGCAAAAAAAGACGGGGCTAAAATTGAGATATGGAGACACTAAAAAAGCGTAGAATTTCTTGACGAATAAAAACAACCGGATGGAATTTTGCCAGTTTCCGTTTTTTGTTTCAATGTCTACATGATACGTTTTGCTTTTTTGATTAATTTTAGTATAGTTTATTTATGCTAATTTTTCGGTAAGACTGCATAATTGAAAGCGACTAAGAGTTAATTGGGTTTAAATTATGGCGCAATGAAAAATGTTGAAAATAATGATTATCGAGTGAAGATGTCGAGGCATTTGAAGCAAAAAAAACGAAAAAAGATCATTCTTTCAAAGAGATACTTGAAGGCCAGGTGGAAGCATTTTCTTAGTCAGGATGTGGACGGAATCTTATTGATAGAGGGAGTAGGGGTAATCGATCTGCAAAAAAAATATGGCACCCCACTGTTTATTTTGATTGAAGAAGAAATACGCGCAAAGGTGCGTGAATTTATTCACGCATTCGATTATGTTCCATTTAAGATGCGATATGCATCAAAATGCAATTCAAATTTAGAGGTTCTTAGAATTATTAGGGAAGAAGGAGCTGAATTAGACGCGAGTAGCATCGGAGAAATCATTCTTGGCTTACTAGCTGATTTTTTACCCGAGCAAATAAACTTTACTAATTTGTATAAAACTGAGCAGGATATTATGTTTGCTGCCTCTGTTGGGGTACACTCGATAACTCTGGATTCTCTGGAAGAGCTAGATATGGCCGTTACTATCTCTGAAAAATTCAAAAAAAGTATCCCAATAATGGTGCGGGTTAATCCAATGATTCACGAGGGTAAGTATAATACGCAACATCAACAATACGGCATACCACACGCATATATACGGGGGGGCGTTGATAAAAATAAAAGAGGCAAAATATTTAAAATTAAGAGGATTCCATTTTCATGGATCATATGCATACAATCATAGAGGGTATTTTTTGGCAGCGAAGAAAATAACATCCTTGGCGAAATTAGCCGAAAAATATGGACTAAAAATAGACAGCATCGACTTGGGTGGTGGGTTTCCGATTGAGTCTCCAAAGGCTATGCGACCGGGGAAATATTTTACTTTTAAAGAGTTTGCGGAAAAGTTTGTACCTTTTTTTAAAAAATTATGCAAAAAACAAAATCTAGGAAATATTACATTAATATTTGAACCCGGTAAGTCGATTGTGGCTAACTCTGGCATTGGGTTAATACAGGTGGTTAGCCGAAAGAAATTAAATTCAAAAGAGATGCTAGTTACCAATTCGTCTTGTTATTCTATGTTACCTGACATATTAGTTTCCAAATGTGTTTATGATGTGCTGCCAGCAAGCAAGATGAAGGCTCCAAGAACGCACGAGTATGATATTGCTGGGTGTACTTGTGATTGCATTGATATTATTAAGAAAAAAGAATTAATGCCTAAGCTGGAAGGTAACGATTTGTTGGCTGTAATGGATTGTGGCGCGTATAGCTCAGTGTTGAGTTCAAATTTTAATAGTCTCAAGAGAGCACCAGTTATTATGGTAAGTAGGGATGGCAAAAGTCGACTAGTTCGTCGAGGAGATAGATTCTCCGAGATGTTTGGTCCAGAGTTGGATGTGCTCAAAGTAGCTGATCCGAAAGAGCTTAAAAAATTTTATAATTTAGCGAGATTAAACATAAATAAAGTTTGGGGAGGGCAAGATAAGAAGCATTGAATTTTCAAGGCATTGATTGGATTATAATTTACTAAAAAGTTACATAAAAAAGCATGCGTTTGACAGTTTTCCATGTATATAATAAAATTAATTTATGAATAAATCACAGATAAACTCACTGCGACGTCGTAGAAACCCGGAGGCTATGCTCAGAGTTGTTTGTTAGTGTTTAAAATAAGCGAAATTATTTAAAATATTGTCAAACGGCTCCGGTCGTTTGTTTTTGATTAAGAGGTTGACTTTTTTCAAAAATAGGGTTAGTCTTTATTGATGTCGCATTCGCGGCAGAAGTAAATAAATGTCCCTTGACAATATAAAGAAAGAGAGGAAAAAATATGACTATCAATAGTATTAAACTGCATATCTTAGGCATAACTCAAGAGGTTATCCAAAGGGTATTAGGAAAGCAAATCAACAATCTGTCAATCAGCTACCCTCCGGATGTTAAATTTGGAGATTTCTCGATTGAGTTTTTTTCGGTCGTGAAAGAGGAGGTTAAAAGTCTTTTGGGAGGCATTTCCAAGGAAGAAATGGGAAAAGAGGAAAAAGAAGCCTACAAAAAGGGCATGGCGAAAGGGATTCAAGACGCTATTGCAAAAATAGCTAAATCTGTTGCCGAAATTCCTGCGGACGATGTTATCGAAAAAGTGAGCATCGTTGGTCCATATGTGAATTTCAAAGTTAGAAACTCTGCCTATTTCGGATCAATTTTCTCGGAAGTTATTGAAAAAGGAGGATTATTCGGAACTTCAAATGTTGGATCAGGACAGAAAGTGATGGTTGAATATCTTTCACCAAACACCAACAAACCTCTTCACCTTGGACATTTGCGGAACGGATCGACTGGTATGTCAATTTCAAATATCCTCGCATTCTGCGGGTATGACGTTGTGAAGAGCAATCTTGTGAATGATCGCGGTGTGCATATTTGCAAATCAATGCTGGCTTGGCAGAGGTGGGGCAACGGAGAAACGCCCCAATCAGCGGGATTGAAAGGTGACCACTTTGTTGGTAAATGGTATGTGCGTTACAGTCAGGAAGAAGAAAAAGATCCTTTACTCGCTGAAGAAGTCCAAGTGATGCTCAAGAAGTGGGAAGAGGGAGACCCGGAAACGATTGAGCTTTGGGAAAAAATGAATGGCTGGGTTTATGAGGGCTTTGCCGAAACCTACCGTGACTTCGGGTTGGAATTCGATACGTTTTATTACGAATCGCAAACCTATATGTTAGGCAAAGACATCATTGAAGAGGGTCTCGCAAAAGGAGTTTTCAAACGGGATGAAAAGAATATAGTTACCTTCTTCTTACCAGAAGAATTTGGAAAAGACAAAGAAGGTAACGATAAAAGGGTGACAGTTCTGCGTTCTGATGGCACCAGTGTGTATATCACCCAGGATCTGGGAACTGCCCTTAAAAAAGTGGAGGATCACAAGTTGGACCGTTCGATCTATGTCGTCGGTTCGGAGCAAGTTCACCATTTCAAGTGTCTGTTTATGATTCTCAAGGCCCTCGGTTATGAGTGGGCAGAAAATTGCTTCCATCTTTCGTACGGGATGGTTTATCTGCCCGAAGGCAAGATGAAGTCTCGGGAAGGAAAAGTAGTGGATGCTGACAATCTCATCAAGGATGTTGAGAAAATAGTATCTGGTGAAATCGAAAAAAGAAATCTGGATATTTCTACGGACGAACTTGAAAGGAGGGCGCATATTATCGCAATAGGTGCGATAAAATTTCATTTGCTGCGGGTAACCCCTGGCCAGGATATTCATTTTGATCCTAAGGAGTCAGTTTCTCTGGATGGGTTTACTGCCTCTTATTGCCAATATGCCTATGTGAGGGCAGCGGCTATTTTGAGGGCAGTGAAAGATTCCACAGATGAAATCGATGATATTGACTTCTCAGTGTTGGGTGAGCGGGAAGAAATTATTCTTGCTCAGAAGATAATGCAATTTCCCGAGATGATCGAATTAGCTGCAAGGGAATTAAATCCATCGCGTATTGCCAGCCATGTTTTTGAAATCGCTCAGGCCTTCAGTCAGTTCTATAACAAACATTCTGTGCTTAAGATCGAAAATGAACTGACAAAAAAGGCTCGGCTCGCGCTCGTCAGGGCGACGTCCATTGCGATTAGCAACGGCTTGCATCTACTCGGGATTGAAACTGTGGAAGAAATGTAAAACATTAGCCGATTTGTTTAGTCAGAAAACGGATTTCTAGTAAAAAGCCCTGCTTTTTATAAGCAGGGCTTTCCCAAATTTATGCGAATTTCAACTTGTTATGCCTGTAACAATATTGACAAAAAATTAATCCTTGTTATACTTGGAAAAACAATAAACATGCAACACACAGCTCCAATAGTAGGCCACAGTAGAGTTTCAGATAAAATTCAAGGTTGTTTGTTGGTGTTTAGTTTAAATTAATTGAATACTGACAAGCGACCGTAAGAGTCGCTTTATTTTTTTGTTTATTGCAATATTGACAATTAATAAGAGGAGGGTGAAAAGTTGAAAAAATGGGAAATCCTATCAATGATGTTACAAGGAGAGGAATCGATAATGGGCTATCGGAATTCTTCGGATAGACTCAAAACCCAGTATGAGAATGATTTAGCAGCTATAATTGAGGATGCAAGGGGAAATATTATAGCCTTTTCAACTCTTTGGGAAACTGAAAGTCCTGATTGGTTGGAATTAGGATCAATATGGACTCATCCCGATTATAGAGGGCGAGGCTTGGCATCACGTGTGTTTGAGGCTTGTGTTAGAAAATACAAGCAAAAAAATCTTAAAGTCTTTACGATAACACACAATTCAAGAATTGTTCATCTTCTTAAAAAATATGGATGGCAAGAACGAGGTACTTTGACCTGGGATAAAGTTCCCTTTAGTGTTACTTGCGGTCCATGTGATCGCATCCATGAAAATTTCAAAGGAACTTGCGTCTTTAAGGCCGTAACTTCAGAGTGCAGGTTGTTTCATGATTAGGATTGAGGGCGATCATCAATTAATTGATAATCGCCCTTTGTATTTTTACATTAATAATTTTTTAATAAAATTTAAAAAAAATGAAATATTCAAAAAAAAGACATCTATTGCAACAACTCCCCACAGGAGAGGAGCACTTGATTTTTTCATACCACTTTAAGGGGAGTAAAAAGGGTCCGAAAATTTATTTACAGGCCAATCTTCATGGACCAGAAATTTTCGGGACATTTTTGTTGGGTAATTTAATCAATTACTTGGAGAATAAAAAAGATTTTCCCGGTGAGGTTATAGTAGTTCCCTGCGCTAATCCGATAGCAGTTAACTCTGTAGCTTACAATTCTATTATTGGAAGATATAATTTGCAATCAGGAAAAAATTGGAATAGAAATTTTGATGTTGATGCCGAATTTAAAGATCATGGAGAGGAAAAAAAATACTATGTCAAGCAATTGAAAGAGAGCAGTCTTCCGATTGAAAAAAGGATTTCAGCTATATTGAAACTAATAAGTTCCAATGCTGGTTATATTATAGACATACATACATCGGGATCGGAGAGCATAGTGCATTTGTTTACATTTGCCGAATCAAATGAAGTATTTCTTCCGCTTAAGGCCCAAGTGCATATTAACCTTAATTATGATGGTGCCGTAGGCGCCTTTGATGAATCTAAGGTCGTACCGTTTGTCAATTCATTGTCTAAGTCTGAACTGCCGCATGTTTGTACATGGGAAGCATCTCGTCATGGACACATGAACCAAGAACAAATCGGGAAAAAAACTAAAGAACTTATTAGGTTTTTAGAATCAGTTTGGGTGAAAAATAAAGTAAAGCGTAAAGTTTTACCGAAAATATTTTCAATCGACAATTCTGATTATCTAGTTTCTCCCGCCAGCGGTTATTACTGCTGGAGAAAAAATGCCGGCACAATCATCAATAAAGGAGAAGTTTTCGCTGAAGTTTATCAACCATCATCAAATAAAAGAATAGAACTCAGGGCTGATTTTAAATTTATTTTAATTGCTAAATATGGAATCGGAGCTATTGGAAGAGGTGAACAGATCGGCTGGATGGCTCGATATTAGTTGTCTCTTGATATGTAGCAAGGCTAACTCAAAGCAAAAATGGTTTTCCGGTCGCGCGGAGGCGGAATGCATCAAGACGGAGAATGGGTGGACATCCAGTCGCTAATAAAATTTCAGGCCATAATCCTCAATTTTTTGAGAGAAGCGTAGTGTTTTTTAAAGGGATGATCAATTGGCCATCCTTTTTGCTAACTAAATTTCTTTGTGCTATTATTTGGCTAGTTTTAAATAAGGGCATTTTATTTCTAATTTTAACACTATGCAAAAAGAATCAATTTATAAAAAAGTAGCTTCTCATGAAGCAAAAAAGGGAGAATTTAGTAAATGTCTTCTGCTCTACTCAGGCGGCTTGGACACATCTGTAATGCTGAAATGGATTCAGGAAAATTATGAGTGCGAGGTTGTTGCTCTAACGATAGACATTGGCCAAACAGCCGATGATCTCGAATCTATAAAGCAGAAAGGATTAAATTTGGGAGCAAAAGATGTAATTATTTATGATGCAAAAGATGAGTTTGCTGATGTTCTTCTTGTTGAGGCAATCAAGGCAAACTCTGATTATCAAGGAGGCTATGCCTTAAGCACACCGCTTGGAAGGGTTATTATTTCTAAAATTGCGATAGAAGTTGCTAAGCAATATGGTTGTGAGGTTATCGCTCATGGCTGTACCGGCAAAGGAAATGATCAGGTGAGATTTGAGGGATATCTAACAACGCTGAATCCCAAAATAAAAACTATCGCACCGGTCAGGGAGTGGTCAATGGGAAGACAAGAAGAAATTGAATATGCGGAAAAACACGGGATTCCAGTAAAGCAACAGAAGGATAAACCATATTCTTACGATGAAAACATGTGGGGAAATACTGGAGAAGGAGGGGAAATAGAAGATCCAAAACTTATTCCACCACTAAAAAATATTTTACAATGGTGTAAAACTCCCGAGGAATCTCCTGATAAAGAAGAAATTATGGAAATTGAATTTTATCAAGGTGTGCCAATTTCATTGAGCGGCCAAAAAATGAAACTGAGCGAGTTAATCATGCAGTGCAATAAAATTGGGGGCTCGCATGGCGTTGGCGTTTTTCATCTTATTGAAGATAGGATTGTTGGCTTAAAAGTAAGAGGAATTTACGAGAATCCGGGAGCGAGTATTCTGATTGCTGCTCATAAAAAGCTGGAACAATTAGTATCCACCAGAGAAGAGAACGAACTCAAGTCATTTATAGACAATAAATGGGCGTACTTAACATATGGTGCGAAATGGTATGATCCAGCCATGTATCATATCCGTGCCTATATCGGCAGTCAAAATAAAAAGGTTACTGGGAAAGTGAAAGTGAAGCTTTTCAAGGGTAACATAACCGTGGTTGCGCTGGAATCACCCTATTCACTATTTAATGCTGATCTCGCAACATTTGAAAAAAATGCAACATTCAATCAAAACGCATCTGCCGGATTTATAGAGATATATAATCTTGCTCAAAAAACAGCATTTAATGTGTACAGTTTTGAGGATGATTTGTTAAAAAAATAACTTAATGAAAATAAAAAAAGCTAATAAAAAAATTTGGCAATTTTCAGGCGCCTCATTGCTGCATCCATTAGTGGAGAAATTTACGGTAGGGGATGATTATTTGTTTGACCAAAAACTCATTCCGTATGACATTCAAGCAAGCTTAGCCCATACTGAAATGTTGAAAAAAATTAAAATTATTACAAATACTGAATTCGGTACTCTTAAAAAGGGACTGCAGGAGATCTTAACGCAATGGGAGAAAGGAAAATTTGTTATACGACAAAACCAAGAAGACGGGCATACTGCAATCGAACAATTTTTAACTGATAAGTATGGAGAAGTTGGAAAAAAAATACATACCGGAAGAAGCAGAAATGACCAATCGCTTGTTATGTTGAGGCTGTATATGAAGAATCAGCTGCTTCTTATTGAAAAAATTGTTACTAAAATTGAGAAATCATTAGACAAAAAAATTAGGAAAACAAAAGATATTCCAATGCCTGGATACACGCATATGCAAAAAGCAATGCCAACAACAGTTGGAGTATGGCTAGATTCTTACTTATCCGCGATTGATGACTGTTTGTTTTTAATAAAAGCTATTAAAAAGATGATCGACCAAAATCCCCTAGGTTCTGCTTCTGGATTTGGAATTATTAATTTTCCACTAGATAGAGATTTGACTACTAAAATTTTGAAATTTGCAAAAACACAAAAAAACCCGATGTATTGCGGATTTTCCAGAGGATACTTTGAAAATATCGTTCTGCAAACATTGTCGAATATTATGATAATCTTTGGGAGATTTGCAAATGATATGGTGATGTTTACAACCCAAGAATTTAATTTTTTCTCATTACCAGACAATTTTACAACAGGATCTTCTATTATGCCTCAAAAAAGAAATTACGATGTTTTTGAAATAATGAGAGGAAATACAAAAGTCTTTTGTTCTTTTCAGAATCAAATTCAAAATATCATATCTTCACTCGGAAGTGGTTATAATAGAGATTTGCAATTGACCAAAAAACCTTTTGTTCTAGCAACCAGCTTATGCGTGTCTACCTGTGAATTAATGCTAGAAATAATAAGTAATTTTAAAATTCATAAAAAATCCCTAAATAAAGCAATGACAAAAGATCTTTTTATTACAAATGAAGTTTATGAATTGGTCAAGGATGGTAAAAATTTTAGAGATGCCTATTTGGAAATTAAGGAAAAATGGAATAAAAAATAAGCGGTTTTAGCGCACTTCGAAAACGACTTTTTTGACTAACATTTTTTCATGTAAGTCTTTTTTTTTGGGCGTTAATTATTTGACACAAGACAGTCCCAGTGCTAATTTTCTTGGAGGGAGGGCAGGCCTTTAACAACAAAATGAAATGGAGGTTAAGTCAATGGAGCTTAAAGATTTAGCAGCAGAATTGGTTAGTATTGACACAGAAAGTAAGAAGTCCACGGTCAAGATGGCAGATTTCATCTGTGGTTATCTGGAGAGACGCGGTTTTGTTATCGAGAGATATCCATATTGGGACAAAATTAACAAAGTCGAAAAGGTGAATGTCATTGCGCGGAAGGGAGGACAGGAATCCAAACTGGTTTATTCCGGGCATATGGATACGGTTCCGTCCGGACCAGGATGGAAAACTCCCTCACTCACTCTCGTTGAAAAAAATGATAAAAAAGCTGGTGAAATATTTCAAGGCTTAGGTATCGCTGATATGAAATTCTTTCTCGCTGTTGCCATGAAAGCTGGCGAGGCCATTTCAACGGCAGAACTAAAGCACCCATTCGCTTTATGTTTCACGAGTGATGAGGAAGTTGGCTGTATTGGAGCAAGAAAACTTCGTGATGCTGTAAAACAACAAGGAAGAACAATCGGAGAATATATTGTTGTGGGCGAGCCGACAGAGTTTAAACCCGTGTATAGTCATAAGGGCTATATATCTCTCGAAGTTGTTATCGGTGTATTTGAGAAGGAGGGCAGGACAACTGGAGACAAAAGTAACCCATGCCATAGTTCTGATCCTAGCACAACGACAAATGCTGTCGAAAAGGCTCTATGTCCAGTAATCGATGAGCTTTGTAAATTCAGAGAAAATTTGGAAAATGTTCCTGATCCTCGCTTTAAACCGCCTTTTGCGACTATGAATATTGGAGGAGACATTCATATAGGGAGAATAATCAAAAAGAAGAAAGAAAAGAAAGATTCTGCCGATGAAGATGATTATGAGTATATCCTGGATAAGGTCGCAAAGAATATTATTCCTCGGGGTTTCAGGGTTTATAGCGATATTAGACCACTACCAGGGCAGGTTCCAAATGATCTCGTAGAAATATTGGAATCAAACATCAAAGAAAGGATTAATGGCATAAAAACTGCGGTTTCTAACGAGGAGTTCTATATTAAGGTTGGATGCCCGACGGGTATATCCGTCTCTCATCCAATGGAGACTTCAAAAGATTCTTTGTTACTCAAGTCCATCGAAGAGATTAGCGGCTTTCAGGCCGGTACGGCTGCCTATAACACGGAAGGAGGCATATTTAACCGAGCCGGAAGCGAATCAATTATTTGGGGACCCACTAATATTCTTCAGGCGCATAAGGATAATGAATATGTCCTTGCCGAGTTGTTCAAAGAAGAAACTGTGGAAAAATACATACAACTCATAAGGCGTATGTGTACCTAAGGAGGTGTCAAAAATGGAAATCGTCAGAACAGTAAAGGAAATCCTTGATTATGTCAGACAGTTCCGAGGAAAAATTATTGTTGTCAAAGTAAACAAGGATGTCTTGGCAGACAAGAAAAAACTCAACAATGTTATTCGGGACATGATTCTGTTGAAAAGCGCCGGGATTAAGATTGTCGCGACTCACTCGGAAGCTCGATTTACGCGTGACCAATGGCTCAGTCTCGAGCCCGTGTTTCTGGGTATTTCCACAATTTCGGGCATTACCGGCCAAATGGCAAAGGGAGCGACTCCGGTTGTTTATTTTGAAGAAACTCCGAAACTTTCGAGTGAAAAGGCAATTGTCAGTCTGGCCATAAAATTAGGCGCGGTAAAAATTGTCTATGTCACAAATTTCGATGGTATATTTGAGTCAGGGAAAAGATTGATTCATGAGATGGATGTTGAGCAGGCCAGAGAGCTTCTGAAAAAGTCTGGAGCTGTCACAGGGGAAGCAAGAAAACGTGTTGAGGTTGCGCTGATAGCCTGCGGACAAGGAATCCCGCGCATTCATATTATCGGGGCCAGAGAGGGAAGCTTGCTGAAAGAGATTCTGACCTGTCATGGAACAGGCACAATGATTTATAAAAGCATGTATCAGGAAATCGAACCGGCCAAGAAAAGTGAGGTAGCTGAAATATTCGGGATAATCAAGGAAGCGATCAAGCAAACATCGATTACCTTCGAACGTATCAAGAAAAAAATCGATAACTTCTGGGTCTTTGTGGTGGATGAGCAAGTCCATGGATGTATGTTGATCGAAAATGACACCGTTAGCAAAATATGTGAAATATCCTATCTAAGTGCTTCAGAAATGTATAAAGATTCGCAGGTTTTCAAACGGCTCATTCTGTCTGCGCTCGAAAAGGTTCCGACTGATTTCAAATGCGTGTTTTTGTCTGTCGAAAAGAACACAAACTTGCTGGGCATTTACCCGTGGTTTAAGGAGCTTGGTTTTGCTAAAAGATTACCGGCGCAATGCGGGATAGCGGGAGAAAATCATTTTGAAGCATGGATAAGGATAACTGAATGAAAATAAAAGCAGGATCATTTTGAAGCCGGAATTTGGTGTCTACCAAATTCCGGCATTTTTTATCAAAAAGTGCCAAAGAAGGATTTATAGAAACAAAAAATTGAATTATTTTAAATAATTTAATTGTATCTTGATTAGATAAAAAGAATAGTGTATAATCTAATGACGATTTTAAAAGGTATGCATATGAAAAATGAAATATCTGACAAAAACATTAAAATAGTTTCCGCAAAGCGTAAAGATTGTACGCATATTAGTCGGTTTATAAACGATAAATCGATGGGCGGAATTCTTCTGAAAAGAAGTCCTAAGCAGATTCTGGAAATGTGGAAAAATTTTTCGCTTGCCATGGACGGAGAAAAAATTATCGGGATAGTCGGTTTTAAAGTCCGGCTCGACGATCAACCGGAAATAATTTCTTTGGCGGTCAGCGATGTTTATCGCGGAATGGGAATCGGCACTAAATTGGTTGAACACAGCTTGGGAAAAATAAAGGAGCGTGGTTTTAAAATAGTCTTTGCGCTAACAACAGCGACACGGCTGTTTGAAAAACTGGGCTTTAAAAAAGTTTCTATAAAAAAATTTCCCCTTAAAGCTTGGGAAGATTGCAGATATTGTCCGCGCAATCTTGGCGGACCGGACAACCCGCTGTGTGATGAAGTCGCATTGAGCAAAAGATTGTAACAGTTTTTTGCCAAAAAATTTCCTCTTTATTTTTAAATAGGCATCATGAATATTAGGTTTTAAATTTTTTACCAACACAATGAAATCACAAATTTACAATCAAGCCAGATATTATGAAATTGCTTTTAGTTTTGTGAATCCAAAAACCAAACTGCCTTAAATGGCAAATTTGAGTTTATCGGTTTTTTTGAAAGAGAAAGGGTCAGATTGCTTGATAAAATATCTTCTGATAACATCGCATTGCTCAGGAGAAAATAATAGTTTGAAAAATATCTTAATAAAACGCAAAAAATCTGGCCCCAATCCGGTTTTTTTGTTTGGGGAATTGGCCTAAATGAGCTATATTTCATCATTGACAAAAAGGCGTTTTGGGTGTATAATTGTTAATTCTGGTGATGGTAAGGTTTTTGACAAATAATCCCGCTTTCGCGGGAAAAAATATGGAGGAGGAAAGATGAAAAAGATGTCAGTCGCGACAATTGTTTTTTTGCTCGTAAATATTCCGATTTTTGCGTTTGCAAAAGGCGGAAGAAGTTTTCTTAGTATGTTGAGAAAGCAATCCTATGACGAAGGATATGTCGTAGGCTATACAGCCGGATATGCTTCTATATCAATTCACACTTTCATTTGGGTGGCAGTTGGAGTGGTAATAGGAGCGGCAATAGGATTTCTCATTGCTAAAAAATATACTTACGGCAAAGGAGGCAAGTCATGAAGGCAAACAAGAAATGCGGGTTGGCGCTTACGGTTGCTTTTATTGTTTTATTCTGTATGACTGGAGGAGCGTACGCGGCGGATTTTGATGGAGTGTTGAGCACTTCCATAAAAAATCTGCCAGGTAATGCGGATGTAGCGGGAATGGGCGGAGCTGATGTTGGAGCTCCGGTAGATTTTACTTCCCCGGATCCTTCGACTTTGGGCGCGGGCGAAGAAACAGCGTTTGGTTTCAGCGGAACATGTGGTTATATAACCGGCATGAACGGAAGATTCTGTGGCGGTTCAGTGGCAGCAAGATTGCCACTGGGAACACTGCAGGTTTCTTATTCCGGTGGGAATTCCGATTCGGTTTTCCTGCCGAAAGAGGGAGTTGATTTCAAGATCAACCGCTCGAACTCCGCGACGATTCAATATGGAGTAAAAGTGGCCGAAAAAGTTTTTGGTTCGGAAGATAAGGTGTACGCCGGTGTCGGTGTCACGCCCTTCTCTGAAACAAGGACTACAATATTAATGGGCGGAACCAAACTGCTAAAAACCGACTCCAGCGAATATGCATTTAGTTTCGGGACTCATTACGAGAATAAGAATTTTAATGCCGGTGCATTCTACGAATATTCTCATAGTTCTGATACTACAAAAGATCTCATTGCTGACGAAAAGGTAAATGAGAAATCAGAAAGCCATCTGTTCCGTACCGGTGCAAGCTACAAAATTGTCGAGGGTCTGATGGTCATTGCAAACTACCAATATGCAAATGTCGGTGGTTATGTGACCAACAGAATTTTCGGCGGTGCTGAAGTTTGCCCGATTGAATCTGTGTGTGGCTATGCCGGCCACAACGGCAGTGGATTCACAGGAGGCATCGGCATTTACCCATCAGACAGCTGGGGTATGAATCTAGCCTATGTCGACAATCTCGACAAAAAGCTGGAAGCCCAAATCGGCAAAAAACCATCGGTTATCATGTTTTCCCTTTATTATCTATTTCAGGATAAAAAGGGGAAATAAATAGATCAAAGCAAGTCCTTGCGGGAACAATCGCAAGGGCTTGATTTTTTTTCAGAAGTGTGCTAAGCTATTTTGAAAACAAAAAACTTAATGCCCACGGGGCGGGAGGTGAGTTCGTTGAAAAAATCGATTGATTTTACAAGAATGACCAAAGTTTTTATCGGCCAAAATGCTGTTTCAGCCTTTTTTTTCTGGCTTGTTAGGATCTTCATACGTCCAAAAATTTATGGACTGGAAAAGCTTAGAGGCCTGCTTAAATTACACAAATCATCAGGGCTAGGCATCGTCTTTGTCAGCAACCATATCAATAAGTCAGATCCCTTGCTGATTCTTCACTCCATGCCGTTATCGCTAAAGGTTGGGTTAGGCGCGATAACCTTTTTGGGCAAGGAAGGACTTTTCAACAAGCCGTGGAAGGACAGGTTGATGAGATCGCTGGGAGTCGTTCCAGTTAGGGACAATTCCTTGCTCGGGTTGAGAGGTATTTTAAAACTGATAGAAAAAGGAGAAAAAATATTTTACTTTCCCGAGGGTACTGTCTCAAAGGACGGCAATCTTGGTGAAGATTCTGGGTCTGCTAACTTCTATGCCAAGCACGCTAAGTTTATTCTTCAGCCTGTGAGGGTGAGCGGTATGCGAGGCTGGAAAAAGGATTGGAAAAACATTTTTTGCTTTAGACGAAAGTATACGATATGTTTTCTGGAACCTCTTATTGTGGAAAGGGGAACACAGATCAACGCTCTCGCGGAGACTCAAAAAGGGACACAAAACTATGTGTCAGATGCTAAGGTCAAGGGAGATTAGAACCGGAGATGATTAAAGGGTTTGCGCCTGATAATCAGCTCCGGTTTTTTGTTTTCCCTGTTTTCGTGCTAGAATATTTAAATCAACGAGAAACACAATAAATTGCTTTTATTTATGGCGGAGAAAACAGCAAAAATTAACAGGAAAAATAGTAATCCAAATGGCATTCATTACCTCATTGAATTTTTTGGGTGTGAGGCGGAGCAAATAGACTCCGTCGATTTTTGGAAAAAAATTCTTCCCGAAGCAGTCAAGGGAACAACGATGGGAGTGCTGCATAGTTATTTCCATAAATTTAATCCGAAAGGAGTTACAGGCTTTCTTCTCTTATCATCGTCCCATATTTCGGTGCATACTTGGCCAGAAAATGGATATGTAGCTTGTGATATTTTTACTTGCTCCAGCAAAAAAGAAACTGATTTGGTTCTCGCGAGACTAACTGAAGGCGTGATCCATGATCATGCAAACATAGAAAAAGTTAATCGCGGATACCAATTCTTAAATCTGCCGATTTTTTGCAACGGGGATATGATGAAGATTGAGATAAATAAAGTTTTACATGAAGTTCAATCTGATTTTCAAAAAATAGTCATTGCTGACACAAAGGAATATGGAAAATGCTTGATTATCGATGACGTGATGCAAACTGCTGAAACTGATCATGAAATCTATGATAGTGAAATGCTTAGGCAAATGAAAAAAACCGATAAAAACATCTTGATTCTAGGTGGTGGAGATGGCTATGTTGCACAAATAGCTTTGCGAAACAATCCGAAGCTCAATATTGATATAATAGATTTAGATATTGAAGTGGTGAAGAGTGCTCAAAAATTTTTGAACCAGGTTGTTTTTGATGACAAAAAAGTTAATTTGTCCATCGGAGATGCGTTACATTTTTTGAAAGTCGGAGATAAGTTATATGATGGAATCGCGTGTGATCTGACGGATACGCCCATTGGTACTAAAAAAGAAGCAATTGAGTTCAAAAAGTTTTTCGAAAAGATCCTTGCGCTTTCAAAAAATAGATTGAGAAATGGAGGATGGGTGAGCGTCCAAAGTGGAGCTTCTTGCACAGCGGAAGGCTTCATTGATGAAGCGGCTATTATTGAAAAAATACTTCAGGTAAATTTTACAGACATAACTCGCAGTGATGTTTTTATACCGAGTTATGGTGAATCTTGTGCTTTTTTGTTCGGTAAAAAGGCGTAAATTTTGACATTTTGCTTTATTTAAGCTAAAAAACAGTAACGCTCCTTGACGGAGCGTCTTTTTAGGTGTATAATAGACAATCAGGATAGTTTTTAACTATTTTGAGACAGTAACTTAAAAATTTTACCCGAGAGGTGTGTATCATGAACGCTATTTTTAGGCGCATCGTTGACACCTTTTTCGGTGTCGAAGAATATCAGGAATTAAAGAAAAAAGGAATCATTACAGGATTTTCATTTTCAGCTCTTTTCGGGGCTGAGTGGGGACTGGTCGTTTTGGCGCAAGCACTGGTGACATTTCTTGTGAAGATCCACTGGTCGGAGATGCAAATATTCCTGCTGTTGTGGATTGGCAATATGGTTGTTTCATCCATCATCATCATTGTAAATAGCAAGGTTGATGGTGATCCGACACTTATGGAGGGTTCCCGCCGGCTTGTCGATTTGGCTTTCAAAAAGTCAATAATTGGCGGTTGCATAATGGAGCTTCTCTATTTCATCGGACTCGTTGTTTGGGCGGAAACATCCTCGTTCTATATTTTTTTTAGAAAGAGGCTTGGACCGTTTCCAATGCGCGTAATTACTTTTGTTGCAGTTTCAGCTGTCAAGATGTATATCTGGACGAAGGTGTATATGTTTGGTGTTAGCGTGATTGACGTAATTTGGAATTTACTAAAATAAGGAGAGGAGGTGAATTGAAATGAAGCCAGAATTTAAGTTCTTGCATCCAAATGATTTCACGCAGGAAATTAAAGACCAGATTATTGATCTCGGAAAAAGAAGCGGCGTATGGCAGGAATCGGATATCGAATATTACAAAAAGCAATTTCCAAATCCGAGAAATATCAACATTGTGTATCAGAACGAAGAGGGGCTAATTACTGGCTTTATTCTGGCAAGACCCCACAATGAGGCGGTGTTAGACTATTTGGTCGAAGATCCCAAAATGACAAAAAGTGACACGGGAATGTTTTACATTGATCACGTTGGTGTTGATGAGTCCGTTTCCGGGAAGTTTCTTGGGCTGCATCTCATTATTGAGATGATTAAAGAGGCTAACAAGCGTGGAGTTTTCAGATTCTCTGCACACTGCAGGGTGATTAATGGTCTCAGTAAGGTTATCCAACGCAAGTTCAGGGCAGGCGTGGATGTTGTTAGAAGAATTGAGGAGTATACAGACTGTAACAACGAACCCTGTGATTATCTGGAGATTGAAGTTGTTCTCTAGGCTCCGTGGTGGAAATCATCACTGGGCCTTTTTTATTTTACTTCCTTTTGATTTTCTGTTATATTTTGAGAGTGGATATCCTTATTAATATATGTGCAACTCCGCACCACAATTACTTTATTATACATACATCCCAGTTTTAGTGGGGACACTTGTATTGGGCTTCTTAGTTTTTTTGAGCAATAGAAAAAATTTAAGCGGTCGTCTGTTTTTTTTATTATCCATAAATACTTCCCTATGGATTTTTTTGAATATGATGACTTGGCGGAGCGTGAATCTTGATAGCGTAGAGTTTTTCGATAAGCTCTCCATAGTAGGGATTATTGTGCCGGCAATATTTCTCTATTTCAGCTATGTTTTTCCAGATGAAAAAAATATATCGATGAAGAAGGCCATGATCATATTTCTGCCTCTTTTGCCTTTCATCTTTTTAGCAGCGACAAGTCTTAATATTAAGTCAATTAATTCCTCAACTTCTGATTGCGAGTCGGTTGTGGGCCCACTTTATTATTTAATCCCCCTGATTTTTATTTTGTATTGTGTGTGGTCGGTAGTTATTTTATTTACAAAATTTAGAAACGGAAATGAACAGGCAAAAAAACAAATAAAACTTGTACTGGTGGGATTTGTGATTTTTATAGTGTGGGCAACCATTACCAATGTAGTCGCTCAACTAGTTGGTCCTGATAGTCTTTCCTTTTTTGGTCCCATTGGAGCAATAATTTTTATGTCTTTTGTTGCTTATGCAATCGTCAAATACCAGCTTCTAAGTATAAAGCTTATTGCTGCTCAAGCATTGACAGTCGTGATTTGGATATTGGTTGCTTCACAATACTTTTTTACAGACTCAACTACAAATATAATTCTCATAACCTTTACACTTCTCCTTTCAATTGGCTTTGGCATAATGCTCGTTAAATCTGTCAAACTCGAAGTTAAGCGCAAAGAAGAACTTCAGCAGATGTCAGACAAACTGTCGGAAGCCAATGATCAGTTGCGGAAATTGGATAATTCCAAATCGGAATTTATTTCCATCGCCTCTCATCAGTTGCGCACCCCCCTCACTGCCATCAAGGGCTTTGTTTCATTGCTTTTGGAAGGATCGTATGGCCAAGTTGTTCCCAAACAGCAGGATGTTTTGAATAAGGTATATACATCAAACGAGCGGCTAGTGACGCTGGTTGAAGATCTTTTGAACATTTCTCGCATGGAATCAGGAAGAATGGAATTTAAATTCGCGCCGTGGAACATGGAAACGGTCTGCCAGGAAGTCATGGACACTTTCATCCAGCGGGCTAAGTTTGAAAAGAAGTCTTTGGAATTCAAAAAGCCGGAAATTCCTCTGCCGGAAGTCATGATTGATGGCACGAAAGTGCGGGAAGTTATTTCCAATATGGTGGACAACGCTTTGAAATATACGCCGAAAGGGGGAGTTACCCTCAAAGTTGAGCAGGCTGACGCGTCGCGCTACACGCCGAATAAAAATGGAGACATTGAGGACAAACCGATTGTTGGTCCGGTTATTCGCGTCACGGTTTCCGATACGGGCATTGGAATTCCAGTTACCGAATTGCCATATCTCTTTGCTAAGTTTTCCCGCGGCAAAGACGTTTCGCGCTTGAACACCGGTGGAACCGGGCTGGGCCTCTATGTCGGCCGTTCCATGATTGAAAACAACGGCGGCAAAATCTGGGCCGAATCAGACGGCGAAGGCCAAGGCTCGCGCTTCATCATTGAAATCCCGATGCACCAGAGCAAGGAGCTGATGGAAAGGTGGGGATAATACGGCAATTTTCAATTTTCAATTTTCAAACAAAAGGAGAGGCCGGAAGGCCTTTTTTCGTTTCAAAAAATCTGATTTTGAACTATAATATAATTATGTTTAGTAAAAAAGATTTTCAGCCGATAAT
This sequence comes from Parcubacteria group bacterium, assembly GCA_041664225.1. Lineage (GTDB taxonomy): Bacteria > Patescibacteriota > Minisyncoccia > Moranbacterales > UBA2206 > UBA11098. The sequence goes on from JBAYLE010000004.1 coordinate 39,412, forward strand.
AAAATATCTGAAACCATACAAAAAAGCTGTTCGCGTGGTAGTCGCCTTTTTGATTTTGGAGCACGCCACCTATTTGGTTTTGCCCTTGATTTATGGAAAGATTGTGGAATCTGGCGACCACGTCGAACTGCTCCAGCACGGCGGTGTATATCAGAAGCTAAGCGAATTGCAAAAGATAAGCGTTTAAAATATTTGACATTTTTTGACTCATTTGCTATGATTTAGTCAGATATGAAAGGAAAACAATTTGTAAAAATTAATGTTGCAGGTCTCTTGCTACTCCTACTCGAAAATAGGATGGCAAGTTTTGTTTCTCAAAAATAATAATTTAAGATAGGGAGTGAACGGCGAGCCATCCTAGAAGATGGTTTTTTTGTTGTTTAACAATTCAATCCACTGGATCATAGATTCAGCTAAATAAAGGAGGGGTTATGGTTGAAAAAAGAGCAAATAGAAAGTGTAATCGTCTTTATCGTAGCAGCCGTTGTAAGAAGAAGCAGGATAATGAGTTCTGTTCCGGAAATGATGATTATTGTCCATCCAGGGATGGACTCCGCGGGGAAAAAGATTTTGTCGGTGAATTTCATTTTATTCCCAAAAGTAGCGCGCCAATAAGGCAGCCGAATGCCGATGCCGCTTGATCTTTTCTGAAGGGTTGTCCAAACGGGCAATCCTTTTTTAATTTGACAAAAAACAACATTATGCTAGACTAGAAATAATAAATAAACACATGAGTAGTTTTAATTACAAACAACAGCATTGGCTTCGCCGTCGTTCTGATGAAATAGGCTGTTTTTTTGTGTTTGAAATACGTTATTAAATAACTTCATTATACGCAGACAAAAACAGCTTGTTTCACAAGCTGTTTTTAAATTCACAAAAAATACTATGATTAAAAATACGCCAAAATTAAACCATTGGGGACGCAGGAATTTCGATTCGAAGATCGGTGTATTTTTGCGTTTTGTTTTGCAGTAAGAGGCTTCAATAAAACATGACAATAGACCGGTCTTAGACCGGACTATTTTTGTACCTTGAAAGGAGGACCGTCATGGTTATCGGCGATTATGGTTCGTGGGTAGTGGAGAGTGAAAAAGCGTATCTCAAGGCTGATCCTGAAGTTGCAATCAGTCTTTGCCCAAGTGATGCGCAGGCAGTGTCAGAGGGCTGGTGGGGATATCCCACCTGCGAGAAAGACTTGGTTAGTGGCATCTGTATTTTTGATGCCAGGTGGGCGCTGGAATTTGATAACGGGAAAGAAGCGGGAACGAGAAAATCTCTTTCTCTTCCGCGAGAAAGAGAAAAAGCGTTCAAGATGATGGAAAAGGGGCGTAAGATAAAAAATCTTTATGTTCCTACGGAACTTAGCGCCTATCATCTAAAGTTGCTCCAATGGCAAGTGAAAAAAATTTGCCAGCTTTCTCCGAAGAGAATACTCTATCATCTGCCAGTGGGTGAGTACGAAATCTTTATTCAGGAGCTTGAGACAGCGGCGGGAATAGATTTGCCTTGGCTGTATGTCCGCCTGGAAGAAATCTCCGAGAAAATAAAAAATTATTTTCTTGAAAACCTCACTCGGCAAGGCGTCGATGCAGGCAAAGTTGAGTTTATAAGGCCGCTTGAAATGGGGGCGCAGAGCACGGATGATTCATTCGGTTATCCATACTTGTTCCCGTACAAATTTGGGATGTCGCCGGAAAGTATGATGGGATTAGAGGACTTAGTTGAGCTCAGGATATTACTGAGGGCGAAAATGGAGATGAATTATGACATCCCGGTTCTTTGCGCGGTGTTGGAGGTTCCGCATCCATATCTGATTAGGGAGGATAATGGCGGCGGGGTCATAACCGTGGAAAACTAAGCTTGGCGGAGGATTTTAACAAAAATCCTCCGGCCACTTTTGAAAATCACTTAATTTTGATAACATAATAATTAATTGCAAAAAGTATGTTAGAAATCACAAATAAAAATTTTAAAATTTATCTGCAAGGAAGCATCTTCTTGGCTACGGGAGGCGGGCTGCCCTTTTCTGTCAGTCAAAAAATTTTTAAATTTATATTCAGCCGAAAAAAATCGATAAAGATCCTTGACTTGGATGAAATTTCCCCAAATGGTTATCTGGCGTCTGTTTATGGAGTAGGCGATCCGTCAAAGGCCGATTCAGTTAAGGAATCAGCATTAGTGAAAACGGCTCTGAAGAAATTTAAAAAGCTGACCGGTATAAACATTGCTGGGGTGATTCCCGGAGAAATCGGCGCGGAAGTTTCTTCTTTTTTAGCCGCTAGTTTTTTGAATTTGCCCGTGGTCGACTCCGATCTAGTAGGAGGCAGAGCGGCTCCCGAGATACAAATGGATGTTTTTTCAATAGCCGGCCTGAAAATAACGCCAGTAATGGGCTTTTCTTCCAATAGCAAAAGCATCTTGCTGGAAAAAAATATCAGCGCGAACGAAATCGAAAAAACGTTACGCCCTTTTTTTGGAAAAAATGGCGGGAGCGGCATAATCATCGGCTATTTGGTGAAAAATTCCGTATATGGCAAATTCGGTATGCGGGACACTCTGTCGTTGGCTTTAAAAATCGGAAATATTTTGGAAAAAAAAGACATCGCAGAGCTTAAGCGAATAACAAAATGTAAAAAAATTATTAAAGAAAAAATCATCAGAACAAACTTAAAAAGTAGCAGCGGTTTTTTGCAGGGGAAAGTAATTTTTGAAAATCATGAGATTTTGGTGAAAAATGAAAATATCTTGCTTATCAGAAAAAACAAAAAAATAGCCGAAGCGCCAGAACTTATAATTATAATGGATGAAAATTTGAAGCCGATCCATAATACCGAGATTGGGGAAAAGGTGGGCAAAAAAGTTCTTATTGTCGTTTTACCCGCGATGGGTTATTGGAAAAGTAGGAAGGGCTCCCAGCTGTGGGAAGCAACTGTAAAAAATTTGGCAAATAGGGCGATTTATAATAAACTAACTGTATTAAGATAAACCTATGAAACAATCGCAACTTTTTACCAAGACTCAAAAAGACGCGCCGAAGGACGAGGTGAGCGTGAACGCGCAACTTTTGATCCGGGCCGGCTTTGTGGACAAACTCATGGCGGGAGTTTACACATTTTTGCCGTTGGGGCTCCGCGTCATGAAAAAGATTGAAAATATCATCCGCGAAGAAATTAACGCGATCGGCGGACAAGAAATTTTTATGCCAACCTTGCAACCGAAGGAAAACTGGCTGAAAACCGGGCGCTGGGACACGATGGATGATTTGTATAAGGTGAAAGACGCGAGTGGCAAAGAATTCGCGCTCGGGCCGACGCACGAAGAAATCGTGGTGCCTTTGGCGCAAAAATATATCAATTCCTACCGAGACTTTCCGTTTTATGCCTATCAATTCCAAAATAAATTTCGGATGGAACTACGCGCGAAATCCGGCATCTTGCGCGGGCGGGAATTTATGATGAAAGATTTATATTCTTTCCATTTGAGCGAAGATGATTTTAACGCATATTACGAAAAAGCGGCCAAAGCTTATGAAAAGATTTTTCAGAGAACAGGGATTGGCGAAAAAACTTACAAGACTTTTGCTTCGGGTGGATCTTTTTCCAAGTATTCGCACGAATACCAAACGGTGACGCCGGCCGGTGAAGACCTGATTCATATCTGTAACCAGTGCGGACTGGCGATCAATGAGGAGATAAAAGGCGAGGTTGATGTTTGTCCGAGCTGCAAGGGCGCGGATTTCCGCAAAGAAAAAGCCATTGAGGTGGGAAATATTTTTAATTTGAAAAACAAATATACCCAGCCGTTCGATTTCAAAATAAAAGACGAAAAAGGCGAGGAAAAAGAAGTGATCATGGGTTGTTATGGTCTGGGACTCTCGCGGCTCATGGGAACAATCGTGGAAGTTTTTCACGACGATAAAGGCATTATCTGGCCGGAATCGGTCGCGCCTTTCAAAGTGCATTTGATCAGTTTGGGCAAAAACGACGAGGCAGAAAAAATTTATAACGACCTAATAAAAAAGAGCGTGGAAGTTTTGTTTGATGACCGAGAGGAAACAGCTGGCAAGAAATTTGCTGACAGCGATCTCATTGGCATTCCGTACCGCATTGTTGTGAGCGAAAAATCATTGCAATCTGGTGGCGTAGAAATTAAAAAAAGAAACCAAAAAGAGACTGAAATTATAAACCAAAATAGTATTATTGAAAAATTGAATGCCTAAGACAAGCAGAATCAAATATTTGTTGGGGCTCATCATATTAATTTTTCCCGCGGTCGTTCTCGCGGCCACGGAACATCCTTTAGTTGATATTTTGACCAAAATCCTGAGCTGGCTCTTGGGAATTTTTGGTTCATTAGGGCTGATTGGTTTTGTGGTTTCGGGCATATTGTATCTCACAGCGGCGGGTGACCAAGAGCGGATCGAAAGGGCAAAAAAATCTTTCACTTATTCTATCTTGGGTGTGCTCATCGGGCTGATGGGCATAATCATTATAAAGGTTATCGAAGCGAGGTTGTCTGGGCAATAAAAATCGCAAAAATAATATCGTAAATTTTCAGATATGCAAATTACTTTAAGCAAATATGCCGGGTTTTGCGATGGCGTGGACCGGGCCTACAAAATGGTCAAAAAAATTGCAGCAGACCCTAAGGTCAAAAAACCTATATATGTTTTGGGTTTGCTGGTTCACAATCGGGATGTGGTTGAGAGCGTCGAAAAACTAGGCGTGAAAAAAATCCGTGTTGGCAAGGATCTGTTTAGAATTTTGGATTCAATGCAAAACAAAATTGGCACACTAGTTGTTACGGCACACGGCATGGGGCCGAAAATTTATGCCTATGCGGCCAAGAAAGGCATTGATATGGTGGACACTACTTGCCCGAAAGTTGTGCGGGCGCAAAGATTGGCCAAAATTTTCAAAGATAAGAATTATCAAATTGTCATCATCGGCGAAAAAGAGCACAAGGAAGTTAAAGGTGTTTGTGAATGGGCCGACAACAAGGCGTTTTTCGTGCAGAAAAAAGCCGATCTCAAAAGATTGAAGCTGGATCCGCGGAAAAAAATCGCGGTGATTTCGCAAACCACGCAGAATCAAGAATTTGTGAAGCGCGCTTGGGAATTCATGCACAGTAATTATCCACAGGTGGAAGTCGTGGATACGATCTGCTTAGCAACTCACAATCGTCAGGACGAGGCGCGCCAAAAAGCTTCTCAAAATGACGTTGTGATTGTGATTGGTTCGCCTGAAAGCGCTAACTCAAATCAGCTTTGGGAAATTGCCAGCGGAATAAATTCGAAGTCATATTTTATCGAGAGCGCGAAACAACTCAAAAAAACTTGGTTTAAAGGGGCTAAAAAGGTCTGGGTGACTGCTGGAGCTTCCACGCCGGATTGGATAATCAGCGGAGTGATCGGGATATTGAAAAAAATGTGACGGATTTGTTTTTTTTGCATATTTACGCTATAATTCAGTCATAATAAGACCCATATATTTTTGGGGGAGTTAAAGATATGACCAAACTTATTCTTGTTGAAGATGATCCGATGATCTCTGAGATTTATCAGAAAAAGTTTATTGATGCCGGTTTCGAAGTTTTTCTGGCGGAATCAGGAGAACAAGCCATAAATATCGCCAAAAAAGAAACGGTGGACGCGGTGATCACTGATTTGATTATGCCCAAAATGGATGGTTTCGAATTGATTAAAAATTTACGGAGCGGCGATTTCGATCCTAGCATAAAAATAATCGTTTCCAGCAATCTGAGCCAAAAAGATGATCGTGATAAGGCTCTGCATTTGGGGGCGAATGGATTTTTAGCCAAATCTGATTTTAGCCCGAGCGAGCTGGTGGCTGAAGTAAAAAGGTTGCTTGACCAATATCGTGAGCAGCAAAAAAATCTTGCCAAGCAGGAGAAGGCTCCCGATGAAATTGCCAGAAAAGGAGCCAAGCGGATTTTGATGATTGAGGACGAGGAGATAATTATCGAAATGTTTGTGGACAAACTTGAGCAGGAAGGTTTTGCGGTTTCGATTGCAAGAAATGGCGCCTGGGGAGTAAAGGAAGCGATGAAAGAAAATTTTGATTTGTTTATCATTGACATGGTGATGCCGGCGATGACGGGCGAGGAAATGATCGCCAAATTAAAAATGGAAGAAAAGACCAAAAATATTCCCATCATTGCTTTCTCAGCTTCCGTAGAAAATGAAATTATGCGGAGAGTTGAGGAAATGGGCGTACAAGCTTTTTATCAAAAAACGCAAATAACACCGAGCGAATTGGTAAACAAAGTTGAGGAGTTATTGAAATAATTTCATCCAGTTAAATAATTTTCACCCCGTTAAATAATTTTTATGGAAAGAAAATTAGTCAGCGAAACGCCGGAATTGGTCGGCCAAACTGTAAAATTGGCAGGCTGGGTCAATGTTCGCCGCGATCATGGCAAGCTTATTTTTATCGATTTGCGCGACCGGAGCGGCATGATCCAGATGGTAATTATTCCTGATAAAGAAGAAGCATACAAAATCGCGAAAGAAGTCCGCAGTGAGTTTGTGATTGAGATCGAAGGGTTGGTAAAGCAAAGACCAGGCGGTGCGGCGAAAGCCGGGATGGCTACCGGCGGGGTGGAGATTGAAGTGGAAAAAATGAACGTTTTAGCCAAGCCGGAAGGCGAATTGCCGGTGGATATTTCGGAAGATGATTTTAATCTGCATCTGGACACGCTTTTAGATAATCGCGTGCTGACGCTTCGTAATGAAAAAGTAAAAGCAATTTTCCGCATCTATTCTGAAATCCTGAAGGACTATGCTGATTTCATGAAACGGGAGGGATTTACAGAAATAAAAACGCCGAAAATTTTAAGCGCGGCGACAGAGGGCGGGGCTAATTTTTTCAAAATAAAATATTTTGAGCGGGAAGCCTATCTAGCTCAGAGCCCGCAATTTTACAAGCAGGCAGGCGTGGGCGTCTTTGAAAGAGTGTTTGAGATCGGTTCGGTTTTTCGGGCGGAACCGCACTATACGACGCGGCATGTCAATGAATATATCGGTATGGATGCGGAAATGGGGTTTATCAACAGTTTTGAAGACGTGATGGACGAGCTGGAAAAAACAATGGCGTATATTATGGAATCAATAGTCAGGGATTGCGCCAAGGATCTGGAAAGATACAAAGTCGAAATTTTGCCGGTCGCCGCAATTCCGCGGATAAAGCTGACGGAAGCATTGGAAATTTTAGACAAAGAGTTCGGTAAAAAAATGGATGCGATTGATATTGATGCCGAAGGAGAAAGAATGATCGGGGAATGGGCGTTGAAAGAACATGGCAGTGAATTTGTCTTTCTCACACATTATCCAGCCAATATCCGGCCCTTTTACTCGATGCCGAGCGCCGATCCGCAATATACGGAAACTTTTGATCTTATATACAAAGGTGTCGAGATTGCGAGCGGTGGGCAGAGAATTCATGATTATCATCAGCTCGTGGCAAATATTAAAAAGCACAAACTGAAACCGGAGGATTTTGAACATTATCTGGATATTTTCAAATACGGCATGCCGCCGCACGGCGGCTGGGGTCTGGGTTCGGAAAGAATCGTCCAGAGAATGCTTGGGCTTAAAAGCATCAAGGAAGCCATTCTTTTTCCGCGCGATGTAAAAAGGTTGACGCCATAGATAGTTTTCAGTTTTTAGTAAAAAAACGATACCAATTCTAACAAATACAAAAATGAAAAAACATGATGAAAAACTGGATGAGAACCGGATCAAGCTGGTGACCTTCATCACCTTTCTGATGGGTTTCGCGCAGGCCATTTTGGCGTACATCATGTCATCCTATTTCAAGCTGGCGGCAGGTACCGAAAATGTTGGGCTATTTTATGCTGTCGCCTACATAATATTTTTGGTAATTCTCTTGAATTTGCACAAATTTGTCAGAACATTGGGCAAAGCCAATGTTTTTTATTTTGCGCTGCTGGCAAAAATAATCGTGATTGTTGGTTTGATTTTTACTAATCCTTCGAAAGTCGGCATTTTTTTGCTGGTATTGTATATCATTCTAGGCAGCATAGAGTGGGTGGCGCTTGACGTTATCATCGAAGGTTTTTCGACTGACCGGATGTCTGGGCGCATTCGCGGAATGCATCTGACTATATTAAACGCCGGAATTCTATTTGGACCGTTCGTTTCGACTTATATTTTAGATCGGATGGATTTTCACGGCATTTTCGTTTTTTCCTTGATTTTTAACGCCTTCGTGTTTATTTTTGCCTTGATAAGCTTTCGCAATGTTAATCATCGCTTTGAACAAAAACTGAAAGTCGCGGACATTTTGAAAAAAGTTTTTGCCAGGAAAAACATCATGCGGGTATATTATATTTCTTTCGTGCTCGAATTTTTTTACGCGCTGATGATTATCTATACGCCGATTTATTTGCGCAACATCGGTTTCTCTTGGGAAGAAATCGGATGGATTTTTACCGCGATGCTTATTCCGTTCGTGCTGATACAATATCCGATGGGAATTTTGGCTGACAAAAAAACCGGCGAGAAGGAGCTTTTAATTGTTTCTTTGCTATTGATGGGTTTTTCCACATTGGCCATTTACTTTATGGGTACAGGCAGTATTTTCAAATGGGCGGTAATTTTGTTTGTGACCAGGATCGGAGCGGCGCTGATTGAGATTTTGCGTGACTCGTATTTTTTCAAGCGAATCGATGAGCACGATGTGGATGTGATTAATTTTTTCCGGACATCTGCGCCGGTGGCCGTTATCCTCGCAACTATTTTTTCATCCTTTGTGTTTTTCTTTCTGCCGGTGCAATATGCCTTTATTCTGACCGGGCTTGTGGTTCTCTCGGCGCTTTATCCGGCTTGGAAGCTACAGGATAATCAGTGCGAAGCCGAAATTTTGGCTAAAGAAAGCATCAAAGAATGCTAATCAGCAAAAAACGGGGGCATTTTTTGTGTTTGAAAAAATCTTTTTTTAATGCTATTATGAATAAGTAAAAAATTATAAGAATTTATGGCAATTTCCCAGAAAATAATCAAATATTTGGAAGATAACAAATATAAATACGAGATTATCGAACATAAGACGACTTTCACGGCTTGGGACACGGCGCAAACGGAAAAAATCAAACCGCAAGAAGTAGTGAAGGCCTTGGTAATGAAAGTCGACAATGATTACGTCTTGGCGCTGATCCCAGCCAATCGTAATTTAGATAAGCAAAAATTGTTGAAAACTATCAATGCCAGTAGAAAAAGGGCGGGTATGAAAAATTTCAAAAAAATAGATTTTGCCAAAGAAGTCTGGATGAAGAAAAATTTGCAGGGTAAGGTGGGCGCGGTGCCGCCCTTCAACAAACTTTTGAAGATAGGTATTTTTATAGACAGCTTGTTGACCAAAAATAAAAAGATTTATTTAGGTTCGGGCGAATACGTTTTTTCTATCAGGGTTAATGCCAGCCAGTATTTGAAGATTGAGCAACCGATAAAAGGAGTTTTTAGTAAGAAAAAAAGCTAGTCAGTATGGCATATAATTTTAAACTGGAAAAATTCGAAGGGCCGCTGGATCTGCTTTTGGAGCTGATTGAAAAAGAAGAACTCGAGATAACGGAATTGAGTCTGGCGCACGTGGCCAACCAATATCTGGAGTACATAAGAAACAATGAGAATATCCAGTTGGATAATTTAGCCGAGTTTCTCTCTGTAGCTTCAAAGCTGATTTTAATAAAGTCCAGAGCCTTGCTGCCAATCTTGGAATTTACCGAGGAAGAGGAAGAAGAAATCAAGGATTTAGCCAAGCAGCTTGAAGAATACAGAAAATTCAAGGAAGCGGCCATGGTCTTGGGTAAAATAGCGCAAATCGGCAAGATTTGCTATTCGCGCGAAGGTTTTAGCGGTGTGCGGACATTTTTTTATCCGCCGGAAAATATCAACATTTTTGATTTCAAAAAATATTTTCTATCTGTGCTCAGCGAAATTCCGGTCATTGAAAAGCTGGAAGAGGAAATAGTCAGGGAAGTGATGACGCTGGAAGAAAAAATAAACGATTTACAAAATTTTTTGCGCCAAAGGATCGAGATGTCTTTCGCGGAAATTACTTCTGGCGCGACAGACAAGATTGATGTGATTATTTCTTTTTTGGCGATGCTGGAGATGGTGAAACAACGGATAATAGATGTTGATCAACAAGAATTATTTAGAGAAATTAAGTTGAAAGTAAAAACCGTAAACTAATATAAATGGATTCGGATAAATTAAAATCAGAAATTGAGAGTATTTTGTTCATTAGCGGCGAACCGGTAAAGATTTCCCGCATTGCCAAAATTACCGGCGCCAAGAAACCGGAAATAGAAAATGCCATTATGGTTCTGCAAGGAGAATATTCCGGCCAGGGCGGCTTGATAATATTAACCAAGGAGGATGAAATCCAAATGGCGACCAACTCGGAGAATGCCGGCATTGTTGATCAGTTGATTAAGAGTGAAATCCAAGAGAATTTAAGCAGAGCGGCCCTAGAGGTGTTGTCAATCGTGGCTTATCGCGGTCCCATGACCAGAATGGAAGTAGAAGCGATTCGGGGTGTAAATTGCAGTTTTACTTTGCGTTCTCTTTTGATGCGCGGTTTGGTTGAGAGAATTGAAAACCCCAAGGATAATCGCGGATATTTATATAAGATTTCTTTTGAATTTCTGAAAAAATTAGGCATTGACAGCGTTGCCAAGTTGCCGGATTTTGAAACGCTTTCAAAAGATGAACGGATTGATAGTATTTTAGGAAACTAACTTATGCTTAATATTTTGTTAACTCTAATATTCCCCTTCATTCCTATCTGGATGTATGGAAATTTTATGACAGTTGCTGACAGCCAGCAGTCGGGTTGTGACGCAAGCCGATTCCCGGTTTGCTTCTTGGAACCCAAAGTTTTGGGGGAAAAAGATGATGCCGCTGCTAATGAAAACCAAAACGATAATTCCGGATTCGGTAATTATAATATTTTTCCCATTGACAAAGCTCAGGCCTCCGGACTTATGCCGATCCGTATAAACAATGTTTCAGATGTAAAGTTGTGGGCCGGATCATCGGTGGCTATTGATGCCGATAGCGGTACAATTCTGCACTATGAGGATGGGCGCAAACGAACGCAAATTGCATCCCTCACCAAAGTGATGACAGCGGTTCTGGCTATGGAAAAAATAAAAAACTTAAACGAAGAAGTTACGATATCCAAAGAAGCGCTGAATGTCGCGGGAACGGTTGTTGGTTGTCCAACCAGCACTTATTGCGACGGCAAACGGCTGACTACCGGAGAAAAGGTAAAGGCGATGGATTTAATGAAAGTTATGTTGATGAATAGCGCTAATGACGCGGCGACAGCGCTTGGCATCCATATGGCAGGCTCAATTGACCAATTTGTGGACATGATGAATGTTAAAGCGAAAAGCTTAGGCTTGACCGATACGCACTTCTGTACCCCCTCCGGTCTGGAGATCGATGGCCAAGAGGATCAGTGTTATTCTTCCGCTTACGATATTGCCCGAATAGCGGCTTATTCTTTGCGTTACGATACGATTTGGAATGCAATGCGCATTCCAGAGGGCCAGTTTTATTCAACTGACGGCAAGTATGTGCATGTATTGAAAAATACCGACCTGCTTTTGAACACATTGCCAAATTGCATCGGAGGAAAAACCGGCTTTACGCCCCTGGCGGGCAAATCATTGCTCTTGGGAGCAACCGACGCTACCGGCAAGCATAAAATAATATCCGTTGTTTTGAATGATGAAAAGCGCTGGGACGATATGAAATTTTTAGTAAATTGGATCGGTCAGAATTATAAATGGCAATAATATGCAATTAGCTCAAATACAAACCATTCCTCTCGTTATCTGTGTGCTAAAAATTCTAACAGTTGGTTTGTCGGCCTTTGTTTTAGCTTTTGCTATCACGCCGATTATGACTCATTTTCTGTACAAATATAAAATTGGCGTCAAAATAAAAGACAAGTCTGTTGATGGCAAAGAGCTGACTTTTGTGAATAAGCTTCACGAATACAAAAATGGAACGCCAACGATGGGCGGGATTTTGATTTGGGTCTCTGTCGGAATTTTAATTTTGCTTTCACACTATGTTTTTCCGTATCTGGCGGCATGGACGCATCATAATTTTTTCGCCAGGCTGGACTTTTTCAGCCGCAAAGAGACTTGGCTTCCGCTTTTTACGTTGGTTACCGCGGGAATATTGGGACTCTGTGATGACTGGATGAGCATAAAAGGCATTGGAAAAAATAAAGGCGGAGGCATGCGGTTTGCCAAGCGTTTTGGGTGGCTGATCTTAATCGCGGCGGCTGGTGCTTGGTGGTTTTATTACAAGTTGGGCTGGGATGTCATCCATGTTCCGGCTGTTGGAAACTTTAGCATCGGCTGGTGGTATATTCCGCTTTTTATCTTTGTTATTCTTTTTTCAGCTATTTCCTCAAATGAAACTGATGGTCTGGACGGATTGAATGGCGGAGTGCTGCTGATCGCTTTCAGTTCGTTTGCGATTATTTCTTTTGCTCATAATAAATTGGATTTGGCTGCATTTTGCGCGGCGATTGCCGGCGCGCTACTGGCCTTTTTATGGTTTAATGTTTATCCGGCCCGATTTATTATGGGTGATACCGGCGCGGTGTCCTTGGGAATAACACTGGGGGTAGTAGCGATGCTCAATAATGCTGCGATTGTCTTGTTCATCATTGTTTTTATTTATGTTTTAGAATCTTTGAGTGTTGCGATCCAACTGACGAGCAAAAAATTCTTCAAACGCAAAGTTTTTCTGGCAGCGCCAATCCATCATCATTTTGAGGCCAAGGGCTGGCCGGAAACCAAGGTGACGATGCGCTTTTGGATCATTACTGCCCTCACTGCTTTTTTTGGTGTGGTAATCGCGTTGTTTGGGATGGGGAAATAGTTTAAAATTTCTAATTTCTAAACAAATCCCAATTTCTTAATGACTAATTTCCAAAATAATTATGCGTAAAATTCAAGACGCCGATGTGAAAAATAAAAAAGTTTTAGTGCGGGCTGATTTTAATGTGACGGTGGAAAATGGAAAATCTAAAGAAACCTTCAAAATTGCGGCATGCAAAGAGTCAATCAAATATTTGTTGGGAAAAGGCGCGAAAGTGGCTTTAATTTCGCACTTGGGCCGTCCCGACGGAAAAATTAATCCGGAATTTTCGCTCGGGCAAATTAAAAATGAAATCGAAGCAATCCTGGAGGTTAAAATTAAATTTATAGATGATTGCGTCGGAGAAAAAGTGGGAGTCGGTCTCGATAGCCTGCTGGGGGGTGAAGCAGCGCTTTTAGAAAACGTCAGATTTTATCCTGGCGAAGAAGCCAATGACAATCAATTTTCGAAAAGCCTGGCTTATAATTTTGATATTTTCATAAACGATGCTTTTAGCGTAAGCCATCGCGATCAGGCTTCAGTCACGGGCGTGACCAAATTTTTACCGAGCTATGCCGGTTTTTGGCTACAAAAAGAAATTGAAAATTTGGACAAGGCGAAAAATAATCCGGAACATCCAGCAGTGGCGATTATTGGCGGGGCCAAGATTGAAACGAAGCTGCCTGTAATCGGTAAGCTTGAAGAAAATTATGACTTTGTCCTAGTTGGCGGAAAAATTGCCAATGAAGCCAAGGATCAAGATATGAGCTTTTCAGAAAAAGTAATTCTGCCGATTGATTATGCTGGGGACCGGCTGGATATTGGTCCGGAAACTATCAAAAAATTCAAGGAAATAATCGCTTTCGCCAAAACAATTGTCTGGAATGGCCCACTGGGGAAATTTGAAGAAAAGCCATATGACACCGGAACCAATGAGGTTCTCAAAGCTGTTATGGAAAGCGGGGCTTTTGTGCTGATGGGCGGGGGAGAATCAGTGGAAATTCTGGAAGAACAAGACGCAATGGAAAAAATTTCCTTTGTTTCAACTGGCGGAGGTGCCATGCTTGAATACATGAGCGGAAAAGAATTGCCGGGGATTAAGGCTTTGGAAGCGTAATATATTTTGTGAATAATGGTAAAAATGGGGATAGTCCCCCTGTTTTTTGTTTCAAACAAGCTATGATATAATATAATCATAAAACACGAAGCCTGCCGACAGGCAGGCATATAACATGTAACAAATTTTATTATGTCGAAGATCAAAAAGATTTATGCCAGGGAAATTTTGGATTCAAGGGGAAATCCGACGGTGGAAGTTGAGGTCGAGTTGGAGTCAGGAATAAAAGCGACAGCGGCGGTGCCAAGTGGAGCGTCAACCGGAACCTATGAAGATTTGGAATTGCGGGATAATGACTCCAAAAGATATGGTGGATTGGGAGTTTTGACGGCGGTGAATAATGTGAACACAATACTTCGGGAGGCCGTGGTTGGGATGGAGGCCAGTGAACAAGAAAAAATTGATCGAAAAATGATTGAAGTTGATGGCACGAACAATGAATCAAATCTAGGAGCCAATGCTATCCTGGGTATTTCTTTAGCCGTTTGTCGGGCTGCGTCAATGGAAGCAGGACTGCCGCTTTATGAATATATAAACAAGACCTTCAATCTAAAGAATAAGAAATTCAAAATTCCGGTGCCGATGTTTAATGTTTTGAATGGCGGTATGCACAGTGATTCAGGCTTGAGCATTCAGGAATTTAAAATTATTCCCAAAGGCATAAAAACATTTAAGGAACAATTGCGGGCAGGAAGCGAAACTTTTCATGCGCTCAAAAAAATACTATCTTCACAAAAACAGACTGTGGGTGTTGGAGATGAGGGCGGCTTTGCGCCACACCTAGAAAGCAACGTAAGTGCTTTGGAAATAATAAGCAAGGCAATTGAGGCTGCTGGATACAAAAGAGGAAAAGATATTTTTATAGGTGTAGATGCAGCCGCCAACTCATTTTTTGATGAAAAAGAATCAAAGTATATATTTAAACCGGAGAATGCGATGTTAAGCAGGGAAATGCTTATCAATATCTATGCGGAATGGGTTCAAAAGTATGATGTAATTTCCGTGGAAGATGGGCTCAATGAAAATGATTGGGAAGGCTGGCACATGCTGGAAGAAAAATTAGGTGGAGAAACGATAATTATTGGGGATGATTTGCTAGTCACAAAAGTTGAGCGACTAAAAGAAGCGCTTAAGGAAAAAGCTTGCAATGCTGTCTTGATAAAAGTCAATCAAGCGGGAACACTTTGGGAAACTATTGAAACAATAAAATTAGCTCAGAAAAACAAGATGAAAGTGGTCGTTTCGCACCGCTCTGGGGAAACCGCGGATGATTTCATTGCCGACTTGGCCGTCGGCGCCAATGCCGATTTCATCAAATCCGGCTCGCTTTCTAGAGGGGAAAGAATTTGTAAATATAATCGATTGTTGAGAATTGAGGAAGAAATATAGAGGCAATTTCTAATTTTCAATTTCTAATTTCTGAACAATTTCCAATGAATTAATTTCTAAATTTTGGAATTAAAAAATTGGTTTGAAAATTTAAAATTGAAAATTGAAAATTTGGAGAATAATATAATTTCAGAAAATTTTTTATCATAGCATGACTAATAAAAAATCACCTACGCTATTGGTAATCCTCGATGGCTATGGCATTGCGCCTCCTGGGAAAGGCAATGCGGTAACGCTTGCCAAAAAGCCGACACTGGACCGGCTGTTTGAGATTTATCCATCGACGACTTTAGGCGCGACCGGAACTTCAGTGGGGCTCCCTGACCACAAAATGAGCGGATCGGAATCCGGGCACATGAATATTGGCGCCGGCCGAATTGTGCCACAGGATTCTAAATATATAACAGACAGCATCAAGGACGGCAGTTTTTTTATGAATCCGGCGCTTATGGGCGCGGTGGAGCACTTGAAAAAAGGTGGTGGAGTATTGCATGTTATGGGTCTCATGGGAAATTCTGATAGTCCGCATAGTGATCCGGAGCATTTTCGCGCGGTTCTAAAACTAGCCAAAATAAATAATGTCAAAGAAGTTTATTGCCATCTGTTTACTGACGGCCGTGACTCATATCCCAAGAGCGCGCTAGAACATCTCAAATATTTCCGTAAAATTATAGCTGAAGAGGGGATTGGAAAAATTGCGACGCTTTCCGGCCGCTTTTACGCCATGGATCGCGCTAAAAACTGGAAAAGGCTGACGCTAGCCTATGATGCGATGGTGTTCGGACGAGGCGAAAAGGCGAATTCAGCTGAAGAGGCGATTGAAAAAGCCTACAAAAATAACCTGACTGATGAATATCTTTTGCCAACAGTCATTCTGGAGCAAGGCGAGCCAGTTTCAGAAATTAAAAATGATGATGCGATCATATTTTATAATTTCCGCTCTGACCGAGCTCGCCAATTTAGCAAGCTATTCATCGCGATTGATGAAAAAAGCATCCTGAGCGATGATATGCCGGTTATTGATAAGATAAAAAATTTATATTTCGTGACGTTAACTGAATTTGGCCCGGGACTGGATGAGCACACGGCTTTTCCGGGGCATACCCTGAGCGCGACTCTTCCAATGGCGGCTGGAAAATTAAAACAGCTATATATTGCTGAGTCGGAAAAATTCGCACATGTGACATATTTTTTGAACGGTGGTTATGCGGATCCGGTGGACGGAGAGGAAAGAGTAATGATTAAATCTCCAGTTGTCGATTCTTATGCCAAGAAGCCGGGAATGTCTGCTGATTTGATCACAAAATATGTGGTTGATAAAATAAAAAGCAATGCTTATGACTTTGTGGCCATCAATTATGCCAATGCGGACATGGTCGGGCATACGGGTGATCTCACGGCGGCCATCAAATCCGTAGAATGTCTGGATAAGCAAGTTGAAATTTTGGAAAAAATTGTTTTGGAGAAAGGCGGAAATTTGATTATCACGGCCGATCATGGCAATGCCGATGATATGGTTGACTTTGAGTCCGATCAGCCCAACACGTATCATACTAAAAATCCGGTGCCGTTTCTTTTGGTTAGCGAAAAATATAAAAATGCCAAATTGCGCGATGGCGGAGTTTTGGGGAACATCGCGCCCACTATTCTGGATATTTTGGAAATAGAAAAACCAAAAGCGATGAAAAAGAATTCCTTGTTAAATTAACGCGCTTTTTGTAATTTTGTAAAAAATTAAATATTTATAGAATAATAATTTAATTAAAAAACTCAAATTTATGGAAAATATTAAAGTGGTTTGTATTGGGTCATCTTGCAAAGATATTTTTTTCCCAACTAAAGAAGGAATAGTCATAAAAACACCTGAAGATGTGACCTCACAGAAAAAAATTGCGTTTGAAGTAGGAGAAAAATATCATATCAATGACCGCTTCGAATCATTGGGAGGCTGCGGAGTCAATCAGTCGATTGGTCTTACGCGTTTGGGTGTGCCGGCGGCATGCTATACGGTTTTAGGAAACGATGTGATTGGCGAATGGATGCGCCAGGAAATTCAAAAGGAAGGTGTTGATGACAGCTTGATTGTGAATGAAAATTGTTTCACCGGGCTGTCTGCTATTATTGTGAATGAAATAAGCGGAGAAAGGGTGATTTTTTCAAATCAGGAAGCTATGGAACGGATGAAAATAGATGTGGCAAAATTGGAATCAGCTGACTGGATTTCAGTGAGCGATTTGAGTGGTGATTGGAAAGCTATAATGGACAATATCTTAACAATGGATTTCAAGACTGGCGCTCGAATCGTTTTTAATCCACGCGGTCGGAATATTCAAGAGGATGCCCAGAAAGTTTTTGATTTAGCGAAAGAAGTGGAGATATTTTTCGTAAACAAAGATGAAGCAATTGAAATTCTGGCAGCGCGAAAAGCGGATCAGGGAAAATTGAATGACGAAGAATTTTTGCTGAAAGAATTGAAAAAATCTGGCGCAAGGGTTGTGGTGATTACGGATGGCGGAAGAGGTGCGTGGGCGTGTGACGGAAATGAAATTGTGCACGAAGAAGCATTGCTCATCAAAACAATGGACACGACTGGTGCTGGCGATGCTTTTGCCAGCGGATTTTTGGCGGCACATATCAAGGGCAAATTTTTGCGAGAATGCGTGAAATGGGGCATCAAAAATGGTGCTAGCGTGGCTCAGCATTATGGGGGCGTAGAAGGATTACTGAAAGCAGACGAGATTGAAAAATAATATTAATTTTATTTTATGGAATTAAATAATTTGTTCAATCCATCTTCGATCGCCATTGTCGGCGCGTCAGAAGAAGAAGGTAAGGTTGGCAATGTGATTGCCAAAAATATTTTGAATCTTGGCTACCGGGGCGAAGTTTTTTTGGTGAATCCAAAACACGAAGAGTTGCTCGGCCGAAAATGCTATAAGAATTTGAATGATATTGAAAGCCGGGTTGATTTGGCGATCATGGTCATTCCGGCGAAGCTTGTAAATGAAGTGATAAAAACCAGCGCGGATAAAACAAAAAATTATGTGGTTGTTTCAGCCGGTTTTGGAGAAATAAACGAAGACGGCAAAGCGCGGGAAAAAGAATTAAATCAGATTGCTGCAGACAATAGTCTGAATATTTTGGGGCCGAACTGCCTTGGTTTCATTATTCCCCAATTGCGGCTCAATGCTTCTTTTGCCGGTGGGATGCCAGAGGTTGGTAATATTTCCCTTGTTTCACAGTCCGGCGCTTTGGCAGTGGCAATTATGGATGTGGCTAAAAAAGAAGGGCTTCGATTTTCAAGTATTATTTCAGTAGGCAACAAGATGCAGCTTGGAGAATCAGAACTTTTAGAATATCTGGACAATGATACCGGCACAAAAGTAATCGGCATGTATTTAGAAGGCATCAAGGATGGGCGGAAATTTATCGAGGTCGCGCAGAAAATAAAAAAGCCCATTGTGATTTTAAAGGCCGGGAAGACTGAAAAAGCTCAGAAGGCTATCTCGTCCCATACCGGGGTCTTGGCGGGCAGCGATGAAATTATGACCGCAGTTTTTGAAAAAACCGGGGTTATTCGCGCGGAGAACATGGACGAATTTTTAGGGCTCTTGAAATTAATTTCAAGCTCAAATGCTCCGCTGAATGGGAAAGTGGTTATTGTGACCAACGCTGGAGGGCTGGGAGTGCTGGCAACGGACGCATTTAAGAATAAAAACATAAAAATGGCTGAGATTGGAGAGAAAACGCAGGCGGAGTTGCAAAAGTTTTTGCCGGAAGAATCATCAGTGGCAAACCCCGTCGATGTATTGGGTGACGCGGATGAAAAAAGATACGGCAAAACCTTAGAGATATTGAAAAAAGAGCCAGCAGGAACAGTTCTTTGTTTGCTGACGCCTCAAGACCAAACTCCAGTCGGAAAAATTGCCGGAAAAATTATTAAATTCAAAGAAAAATACGAAGAAAATATCATTACTGTTTTCATGGGCGGAGAAAGAGTTACAAAAGCAGTAATCAAGCTGAGAGAAAATAATATCCCCAACTTTTTTCTGGCGGACCAAGCCGTTGCCGCACTGGATAAATATTTTGGATGGCAGAGAAATAAATCAGAAGAGCGCCTGTCCAATTGGGAAAATCATCCGGAACGGCAACAAAAAGCATCGGAAATAATCCAAAAAGCAAAGTCAGAAAATCGCGGAGCTTTGTCATTTTCAGAAGCGAAAGAAATCATGGAAATGTATGGGGTGAAGGTTGCGGATTTTTGGAAAGAAGCTCAGATTAATGATGCCGTTTTTCCGGTGGCAGTCAAGGTCGATAGCGATAAGGTTTTGCACAAGACTGAGAAACAAGGCTTGATTCTTAATATAAAAAATCAAGAGGAATTGCGAAGTGCGATTGAAAAAATTAAAAGCAACTTTCCGGGAGAAAATTTTATCATCCAGCCGATGCAAAAAATACAAACAGAACTGATAATCGGGGTGAAATATGATGGAATTTTCGGGCCAATAATCGTTTTCGGCTTGGGCGGAATCTATACGGAAGTTTTTAAAATGGTGGATTTTCTGGTGCCGCCGGCAAATCAGGAGGAAATCAAAAACAAAGTTTTGGAAAGCAAGCTAAAATTTTTGTTTCAGGAAACCCGCGGCCAAATGCCATATAGCGCCGGCGAACTGACGGACATCTTATGGGGAATCGGCTTCTTGACACAGGAATTGCCGCAAATCAGGGAACTCGATATAAATCCGCTTTTGGTTTATAATGATGGGAAAGAAAGTGTCGCGGTGGATATTAAAATTTTAATATAATTCATTCAAAATAAATTTATGGCAGAAGATAAAAAAATAAAAATTTTAATTATTGATGACGATGATGCTACACGAAGCCTGTATGCGGAGGTTTTTAAAAGACATGGTTTTGATGTTGCCGAAGCAGTCGATGGCGTGGAAGGTCTCGACAAAGCATCAATAAATATTCCCGATGTCATTTTTACCGGAATAATTATGCCACGGATGGACGGTTTCGCTTTGATGGAGGCTCTAAAGAAAAATATGGTGACCAGCAGTATCCCAGTAGCTGTTTCTTCACATATGGGTCGGGAAGAAGATCAAAAAAGGGCAAAGGAATTAGGAGCCGGTGATTTCATCCCAAGGGATATGAATACCCCAAATGAAGTGGTGGAGCGGATAAAGGTTATGCTTAATCTGGCTAAATATAAGATAAAATTTTATACTGATGAGCTGGATGCGTTGAAATTAGCACAGGATATGCATCTTAATGAAAAATTTCAGTGTGCCTCTTGCGGAGGGGAAGCAATCTTGTCCTTGCATCTAAAAGAGGTGGCCAGCCATGAATTCATCGCTAAATTCGTGTGTTCCAAATGCGGAAAGGAACAAGACTGATCTTAAATATTACGCTTTAAATAATTTGAAAGCGGGGTGGAAAACCTCGCTTTAAATTGAATACCATATGAATCGCGCTTGGAGAGTAAAAGAAAAAAGCAATATAAAAAACATTGAATTGGAGAAAAAATATCATCCGCTTGTTTTGCAGCTTTTGGCGAGCCGAGGCCTTTTGGAGGAAACTGAAATAAATAATTTTTTCAAACCCGATTATGCGACTGGTATTTATGATCCGTTTATTTTTCCAGATATGGGCAAAGCGGTTGAGCGGATAATTAGGGCCAGAGAAAGCCAGGAAAAAGTCGCAATTTTTGGGGATTATGACGCTGATGGTGTCACATCCACTGCAGTGCTTTTTGAAGTTCTGGAAAAACTTGGTCTTAAATGTGCGGAAATATATATACCCGACCGTCAGCTTGAGGGATATGGCATGAATATCGAGGCGATAAATTTCTTACAGAAAAAGGGAATCACATTAATAATAACAGTAGACTGCGGTATAACCAATATTGAGGAAGTTAGACAAGCGGGGAAATTAGGAATTGATGTTATAATCACCGATCATCATCATGTGCCCGAAAAAATTCCTGAAGCTTTTGCGATAATCAATCCTAGCGGTGAAGAGTCCGTGTATCCTTTTAAAAATTTAGCCGGAGTCGGAGTGGCTTTCAAGTTGGCTCAGGCCTTGTGTCAAAAAATTGAACCAGAGGGCATCGAGCGATTGAAGTGGTTGCTGGATCTGGTGGCTGTCGGGACTATCGCTGATTGCGTGCCGTTGATCGATGAAAACAGAGTTATCGTCAAGTATGGATTGGTGGTTTTGTCTAAAACGCGCAGACAGGGGCTCTTGGAAATGTTCAAGGTCGGTCGGATCATGATCGACGAAAATAATATTCCGGATACGCAAAAAATTGCTTTTCAGATCTCACCGCGCATCAACGCGGCTGGCAGAATGGATCATGCCAGTGTTTCTTTCAAATTGATGATTGAAAAAAATACGGCTGTTGCGCGGGATATGGCTTTGGAGGTTGAAAGTAAGAATCAGGAAAGGCAAAAGGTTACCGCGGAAATCGTTCGAGAAATTCGGATCGTTGCCGAAAATATGTACAAAGACAAAAAATTAATCTTTGTGCATAATGAGCATTGGCAAGTCGGCATCCTGGGGCTGGTAGCTGGGAAAATTGCCGACGAGTTTAATAAGCCGACCGTAGTTTTGCAAAAACAAGATCAGGAATTTGTCGGGTCGCTCAGAAGCATTCCGCAAATCAATATTATCGAAGCTTTGGAAAAATGCTCAGATTTGCTGATTCGATTTGGCGGGCATGCGCAAGCAGCAGGTGTGCGGGTGGCGCCGGGCAAAATAGAAAAATTTTACGAAAAGCTCTCTCAAATCATCGAAAAAGAATTGCAAGGCAAGGATATTATTCCCGAAATAGAAATAGACGCGGAAATAAAAGCTCAGGACATCAATTGGGATCTGGTTACGGAGCTCAAAAAGATGGAGCCTTTCGGCGAAGGGAATGTTGAGCCGGTTTTTCTAATGAAAGAAATGTTGATTCAGGATTTGCGGATTGTGGGCAACGGAAGCAAGCATTTAAAATTGGCTTTGCGCCCAAAAGACGGCAGCCCGAAAATCTTTGACGCTATTGGATTTGGTTTCGGTGATAAACTGCCCGACTTAAAAAATGGAGACCTGATTGATATTGTTTTTAATCTGCAAGAGGATGAATGGAATGGCAACAAAAAAATCCAACTGAAGCTGATTGATTTAAAAGTAATTAAATAAATAAAAAAGAGCGCGGGTTTTATTCGCGCTCAGGATAGACTGCTATTCAGCAATCGTTTAACAGTAGTATTTCGCCAAATATATAATGGCAGAAGCCTCACTGACCATGAGAAAAAGTAAAGAAAAGATTTCCGGCTTGTGTTTCATGGTAACCCCCCCTATTTTTGCGGTTTTTCAAATAAGTCGCGAGAATCATATGGCTTGTTGGTGTCTTTGTACGGACTGGGTTTGCATCCGGCCATTATTATGGCCAAGCTCGCGGAAATAACCAAAATTACTAAAAGAACCTTGAATTTTTTCATATTTTATCTCCCGTATTTTTGATAAGAATATAACATATACAGGATATTTTTCAAGTTTTGTTTTTCGTGTTAAACTGATTCTATGGAAAAAATAGTCATGTATACCGATGGCGGGTCGAGGAATAATCCCGGGCCGGCGGCGGTTGGTGTTTGGATCGAGACGCTCAATAAAAAATATGGAGAGTGTATCGGTGAAAAAACCAACAACGAAGCGGAGTACGAAGCGCTGATTTTCGGGCTCAAGAAACTCAAATCGCTCTTAGGCAAAGGCAAAACAAAATCCGCTGAAATAGTTTGCTATTTAGACAGTGAATTGGTGGTGAAACAGTTAAGTCACGAATATAAGTTGACCGAAGAGCATATCCAAAAACTATTCATCCAGATTTGGAACTTGATGCTGGATTTTGGCAAAGTGACTTTTCATCACATACGCAGAGAAAAAAATACCATCGCGGACGCCCTGGTGAATGAAGCGCTTGACGCGCGAGAAAGGCAAAATAAACTTTTATAATCTTTTTTTATGATTAAGTACAAGAAACGGATAATGTGGGGGATAATTATTATAGCGGTGGTTGCTGGCGGCTATTATCTTCTCCGTCCCAAGGCGCCGGTGACGGTTTACACAACAGCTGATGTTGCGCGCGGAAATCTAGCGCAAACAGTTTCTGAGACCGGTACAATCATGACGGTCAATCAGACTGATTTGTCTTTTAAAATTAGCGGCAGAGTAATCAAGCTTTTGGCCGATGTGGGCGACCAAATCAAGACTGGCCAGCTTCTGGCGCAATTGGACCTGGGAACTCTTGGATCGCAATTGGCGCAAGCGCAGTCAGAAGTAAAGGTGCAACAGGAAACTTTGGATAATCTGGTAAAACACGAGGGCTCACAATCATCTACGGGAGATCAGCGCGACGCGCAACGCGCCAGACTAAAACAAGCCAAGGAGGGTGTGGTATCGGTTTGGTCCCAGATCCGCGATACGTATATGTATTCTCCGATTGATGGCGTTATTCTCAAGCGCAATGTCGATCCTTTTGAAACCACAGTGGCCAACAGTCCGACGCCGGTTTTCACAGTCGGCGATCCGCATGACCTGGTCATTGAAACGAATGTTCCGGAATCAGACATTGCGAAAATAAAAATTGATCAGACGGCCAGCATTACATTTGACGCTTTGCCGGCCGATGAAATTTTTGATGCGAAAGTCACGGAAATTGATCCGGCTTCGACAGAGATCCAGGACGTTGTGTATTATCGGATAAAATTGAAACTGGATAAAATTAATGAAAACTTAAAGTCCGGCATGACGGCCAATATCGATATCCACACTGCGGAAGCGGACAATGTCTTGATGATTCCCATTCGCGCCGTGCAAACGGAAGGCAAGGAGCAAGTCGTCCAGATTCTTAATGCTGATGGAAAAACAACGGCGAAAATTAAGGTTCAAACCGGATTGCAAGGCGATGAAGGCATGGTGGAGATTAAATCAGGCCTCACGGAAGGGCAGAAGGTGGTGACTTTCGCTCAAACTCAATAATCTTTTTATAGGACCTATAAGACTTATGGGTCCTATAAGTCTTATGGAAAAATTAATCCAAGTCCAAAATCTGTGCAAAACGTATGACAACGAAGGCGTGAAGACGCAGGCGGTTTGCGACGTGACTTTTTCCATTGAAAAAGGGGAGTTTGTTTCGATTATGGGACCATCGGGCTCCGGAAAGTCGACGCTGATGCAGATGTTGGGTTTTTTGGATCGGCCGACAAATGGCGGATATATTTTTGAAGGGCGAGACACATCGAAATTCACCGAAGACGAGCTGGCGGATTTGCGCAACCAAAAGATCGGGTTTGTTTTTCAAACTTTCAATCTGCTTCCGCGGACTTCTGTTTTTGAAAATGTAGAACTGCCCTTATTATACGACAGAAAAAAAGCGACCAAAGAAAGTAATGCGGAAAAAGTTATGCAGGCGCTAAAAGCGGTTTCCATGGATCACCGCGCCAATTATCTTTCCAACCAACTGTCAGGCGGAGAAAAACAAAGAGTGGCGATCGCCCGCGCGCTGGTGCTGGACCCGGAAGTGATTTTTGCTGATGAGCCGACGGGCAATCTCGATTCGAAAACCGGGACGCAAATTATGAAAATTTTCCAGGAGCTGAATAATCATGGCCACACCATAATTTTGGTTACGCACGAAACATACACAGCCGAACATGCTAAAAGAATTTTACAAGTCAAAGACGGGAATATTATTTCGGACATTCCGGTCGCGAACAGAAGAATAGCCAGGGATGGAGAGATGCTGAAATAAAAATTGTCTTGCCCTTAATATTAAAAAGCAAGACAGTTTTACAATTTTGCAATTCCGACAACCGGTTCTTCATCTTCAACGAAAACAAAGCTTCCATTCCCGTTGAATTTCGCATTTGCTAACATTTCAACATTGTTTACGGTTATCAGATCAGGCGTTATTTTTACAAAGTACTTTTCATTTCTGAGGATGGATATGTAATCCATTAACTTCGATTTTTTGTATAAGGAGTCTGGTAAAAAACCATCTCCGATATCCAAATTTTTAAAACAAAATCCATTATTTGCGGGTTTCATTTTTTTACCTCCTTTTTCTAAATTATAATACTTATCTAAACAAAATCAATGTTATTGGCCAATCCGATAAAAATATCCTACAAAAACCTGATGGCGGCGAAGTGGCGGTCGTTTTTGACAGTGCTGGGAATCATTATCGGCGTGGCCTCGGTGATTATCGTTATGGCGATCGGTGCCAGTGCCCAGCAGCTGATTTTGGACCAGGTGTCAGGCGTCGGTTCCAACCTGGTGGGAATTCTCCCGGGTGGGTCGGAAGAAAAGGGCCCGCCAGCTACCGTTTTTGGAGCAATTATTACCACGCTAAAATATAAAGACCTAAAGTCAATCGGAAGCAAGAGCAATGTGCCGGACGTTACAAATGTTTCCGGTTACGTGACTGGTTCGGCAACAGCCAAACATCAAGACAATAGTTTCGCTGTGACATTTCAGGGCGTGAGCTCTGATTTAGTCAACATTGAAAACATTAAAGTGGCTCACGGCAGATTTTTTATGTCCGAAGAAGAAACGAATCTAGCGCGAGTGGCAGTGTTGGGTGCCGACAGGGTGCGAGATTTTTTCCCCAACGAGGATCCAATCGGCAAAATACTCACCATCAAAGACCTGAATTTTACAGTAATCGGAACTCTGGAGAAAAAAGGATCATCCGGTTTTTCCAATACTGATGAGACCATATACATACCGCTTTTTACGGCACAAAAATTGATTTTGGGGATTGATTACCTTAATTTTATCCGTGCCAAGGTTGATAACCCGCAAAATTTGGACCGGTCGGTCGCGGATATCAAAATCACGCTGCGGCAAAATCACAACATCAAAGATCCAACAGACGATGATTTTTCAGTGCGCACGACAGCCCAAGCTCTTTCTACTTTAGCTAGCATAACCGACATTTTGAAATATTTTTTGACATCCATCGCGGCTATTTCGCTTTTGGTCGGCGGAGTGGGGATTATGAATATCATGCTGATTGCAGTTAATCAGCGTATCCGTGAAATTGGCCTCAGAAAAGCCGTGGGAGCTCGGAATGCGAATATTGTTTCGCAATTTTTGATCGAGTCGGTTTTTATAACATTTGCAGGCGGATTTCTGGGGATATTTTTTGGAATTTTAGTTTCCTATCTGGCGGCATTGGTTATTAACCGTTTGGGATACACTTGGCAGTTTTTAATCACTAGTGATTCGATAGTTATTGCTACGGCAGTCACGATTTTGATCGGCCTGATTTTTGGCATGTATCCGGCGCGCAAAGCTTCACGGGTTTCTCCTATGGAGGCATTGCGATATGAATAATTTATGTTCCACGAACTGATATTATCTATAAAATTAGCCTTCAAAAATCTTCGCATGAATCTCGGGCGGACGATTTTGACGCTGTTTGGAATCGTGATCGGGATCACTTCGGTGATTGTCATTATGTCAAGCGGCCAGGGTGTCAAAAGTTTTATTCTCGATCTGATTGGAACCTTTGGTAATGATGTGATCCAAGTTGAAGTAAAAGTTCCTGCCACCGGCAAGACTTCCTCGCAAAACGCTATGGGTCAGGCGATGGGCATCCAGATTACGACCCTGAAACAAGAAGACGCGGATGCAATTGCGAAACTGCCCAATGTGGAAGCTTTGTACACGGCTAATTATACGCAGGAAATTGCCACCTACCAAGGCGTGAAAAAGCGCGCTTTACTTTTTGGCACCAGTGCCGGCGTCTTGCAAACGGATCCCGGCGTCAAAGTGGCGGAAGGAAATTTTTTCACGGAGGCTGAAGATCGCAGTCTGGCCCAAGTGGCGGTTATCGGACCTGACATCAAGCAAACTTTTTTTGGGGACGGCGGAGCGGTTGGAAAAGAGATAAAAATCAGCAATAAAAATTACAAAGTTGTCGGCGTCCTGGAAAAACGCGGGACGTTCGGTGTCATGAATTATGATGAGTTGATTTATCTGCCGGTGCGCACGCTTGGGAAAAAAATTCTGGGCATCGATTATTTGCGCAATGTTTTAATCAAGGTTCGCGATGTTAATCTTTTGGATGCGACGGGTGCGGACATCACGGATACCATGCGCCGCCAGCATAATATTATTGATCCAGACAAGGATGATTTTTCCGTGACTTCTATGAAGGAAGTGCAGGATATTATCGGCACGGTTTTTAACACGATCAATATTCTGCTTTTAGCGCTGACTTCAATTTCACTGGTTGTCGGAGGGGTGGGGATTATGAATGTCATGTATGTGGCGGTCGTCGAGCGGACTTTTGAAATCGGCCTCAGAAAAGCCGTGGGGGCTAAGTCCAGGGATATTTTGAAACAATTTTTATGGGAGGCGATTTTTGTGACTTTTGCCGGAGGGATTGCCGGGATTATTTTGGGATATTTATGTTTGTTTTTATTGGCTTTGATTTTTGCCAGATTAGGATTTGGCTTAAACCTTTCAGTCACCTTGCAATCGGTTCTTATTGCCACCGGTTTTTCCGTGGCAGTGGGAATAATCTTTGGCTATTATCCGGCGCGCAAAGCTTCGCAACTTTCGCCGATGGAAGCGTTGAGAAAGGAATAGATTTTTGGAAATAAAAAAACCACTGAAATCAATCCGACATCCGGATTGATTTCAGCGGTAGACTATTCGCAGTATTCTTGGGAATACTTTAGCCTGCAGGGATTGCATGTGCCAGTTGCCCGGTAACGCGTTTTTTCGGGGTGGGAAGGATCGGTTCCTAGATGAATCCTTTTGACCCACACGGGCTTGTAGCAAACCGTGCACTTGCGCCGCTCATGCGTGAACAGATAGAACCCTGCATAAGAAAATAGTAAGAATGTACCGATAATAAGTGCGACAACAAAAGCAGTATTCATGTAGTTTCCCCCTCCCGGCTCGTTGGCCGAATTTTTTTCAGATTT
The DNA here is from genome assembly GCA_041664225.1 of Parcubacteria group bacterium. Lineage (GTDB taxonomy): Bacteria > Patescibacteriota > Minisyncoccia > Moranbacterales > UBA2206 > UBA11098. The sequence continues at coordinate 67,832 of JBAYLE010000004.1, forward strand.
CCCTTACGGGTGATTTAGGATTGTAGGGCGTGATTTGTCTTTCTTCCTGGTTTGAATTGAAAAGATCATTAATCATCTGGCCTATGTTGACATCTTTCAGATTTAGGACAAAAAGCAGAAATAAGCTGAACAAAATACCCAAGATTGCTGCTATAACTATCTCTAACGTAAATCTCTTCATTTTTTCTTCCCCCTGTATTTGAAACAATCGAGAGCTAATTTTTAATATACTGGCTCTTAATTATACACCCAAACTGGCATTTTGTCAAGCATTGCGCCTGATTTTAGCGCGTGGTAAAATTTAATTATGGAAGACGAAAAAGACAACAACGAAGAGATAAAATTGCTGGCCGAACCGCAAAAGATTGAATCGGGCAAAAAGGATTTTTATGTTGAACTCGTATTGTTTTTGATTTTGGGAGCCTTAATTGGCATCACGGTTAAAACCGAAGCTAACAAAAGAATTACTATTGGATACAACGACTACAAAATGAAAACTGGAATTCAGCAATATAGCATTAATAAATTGCAAGCCGATCTTTTGAAAAAGCAAAGCGAAGCTGCTTCAAATAGCCAAGATTCAGCGCAGAATTCGGCGGAAGGCGCGAGTTGCACTAATAATCAATAGCAAGTAAAATATAAAAAATTTAAATTTTATGGAAGAAGATAAGAAGATAAAAAACTTAATTTCTGCTGTAATTCTTCTGATAGGACTTTTTATCGGTAGTCTTTTCGTGGACGTGGCGCAATTAATGCGAGGTGACGGTTTTTCGCAAAAAAACTTGAATCAAAGTGAGATTTTTGAAGCTGGCGGCAAAACTTGGGTGGCCTATGGTGAACCGATGGTAGAAGTGAAAGTCTTGAGCGATGATACTTGCGGCGACAAGTGCGACCCATCGGAAGCGCTCGTTTGGATGCGCAGGGTTATTCCGACGATTAGCGCCCGAAAGATCGATTACAATTCTTCCGAAGCTATGGACTTGATAAATAAATTTGGAATCAAAACCTTGCCGGCATTTGTTTTTGATTCGGCGGTGGCCAAGACTGATTTTTATTCCCAAGCGCAGGTGTTGTTCGATCAAAAGGACAATCAATACGCATTGAAAACAGACGAACTTGGTTTGACGCCGGGAAAATATTTAGCAACTCCTCAAATCAACGATGGCGATGCAGTTATGGGAAGGGCAGATTCAAATGTTAAGGTTGTTGTTTATTCTGATTTTCAGTGTCCATACTGCAAACTTTTTTGGTCGACGCTTCGCGATACAATAAAGCAATATGAGGGGGAGGTCTTGTTCGGCTATAAAGAATTACCCCTATCAATCCATCCGCAAGCTAATGATGCGGCTCTAGCGGCCCAGTGCGCCCTGGAACAAAACAAATTTTGGGAATACGGCGATAAGCTTTTTGGGGACCAGGACGATTGGACGAACATTGCCGATACGCAAAAGTTTAAAGAATATGCAAAGACCTTAGGCCTGAATACAGTTCAGTTTAACCAATGTTTGGATAGCAAAAAATATCAAAACAAAATTGATAATAGCGTGAGTGAGGCTACTGGCTTTGGAGTTTCCGGCACGCCGGCAACTTTCATCAATAGCCAGTTCAAAAATGGCGTGACCAGTGCGGATGACTTGAAAACGGCGATTGAAGAAGAACTAGCCAAATAAATCGGTTTATTGCGTCGAATATCAATGATATTTATCAAATACGCTGCTGGTCTTCGGCGGGGTTGACAGTCTTTTTCCCTGTGATACAATTGGGCTGGTAATAGCTTATAACAGTTGATTTGGATAAATAAATAGTAATCACGTACTGCTTAAAGCGGTATTTTTTAATAAATCGTTGTCAGCACTCGCTCGGAAATAAAAACTAGTTTTTATTTCGCTCGCTTCGTTTGACAATAAGTTAAAAACAAGAAAATGCCAAAATTTATAACCGAAGAGGGTTTGAAAAAAATTAAAGACGAACTTGAAGAAAGAAAAACAACAATAAGACAAAGAATTGCCAATGCGATCAAAGAAGCCAAGGAACAGGGGGATTTGAGCGAGAACGCGGAATATTCAGAGGCCAAACACCAGCAAGCGGAAAACGAAGCGCGCATCGCGGAACTTGAGTTTTTGCTCAAAGAATCGACCGTTGTTGCTTTCAATAAATCAGTAGATGTTGTCCAGATGGGCTCCAAAGTCAAGGTGAAATTCAACGGATCGGAAATGGAATTTCAAATTGTCGGTTCCAACGAAGCCAACCCGAGCGAAATGAAAATTTCCAACGAGTCCCCGATGGGTAAGGGTTTTATGGGGAAACGCAAAGATGATGCGGTAGAAATTGAAACTCCCGGCGGGAGGATGAAGTATAAAATCCTGGATGTAAAATAATTTTACCAAAAAATAGTCCCGATGTACGGGACTGTTTTTTTATTGCCAATTTTAGCTAAAAAGGGTAAAATTAGGACATGTATAGCTAAATACTAGGTGTTAAATTTATGCGTGAAGATATCCTTCAAACTAAGCTGGAAAAATTAGAGCAGATCAAAGAAGCTGGGCTGGACCCCTATCCGGAAAAAACCAAGCGGGATTTTGGCAATGGCGAAGTGCTGGCCAAATTCGACGAACTTTTGGAAAAAGAAATTACGTTGGTTGGGCGGGTGAAATCATTGCGGCTGATGGGCAATGTGGCATTTGCGCACATTGAGGACGAAACGGGGAAGATTCAACTGTTTTTGAATAATAAGGGCGCTGAAAATTATAAACTTTTCGTCAATGCGGTAGAAATTGGTGATTTTATTCAAGCATCGGGAAAACTATTTATCACCAAGGCTGGTGAAAAATCTCTAGAAGTCTCCGCCTGGTCTATTCTTTCCAAAAATATTCGGCCAATTCCGACGGAACATTTCGGTATTAAAGACATCGAAGAAAAGCTGCGTAAGCGTTATCTGGATCTCATGATGAATGAGGAAACACGCGAACTTTTCCACAAGAAAAATATTTTTTGGCAAACGATTCGCAACTTCTTAGCGGGCAAAGGATTTTTGGAAGTCCAGACGCCAGTTTTGGAGCATATTCCCGGTGGAGCAGATGCGGAACCGTTTGTGACACATCACAACGCGCTGGATGCCGATTTCTACCTTCGTATCTCATTAGAGCTACCGCTCAAAAGACTTTTGGTCGGCGGATACGAAAAAGTTTTTGAAATCGGGCGAGTTTTCCGCAATGAAGGCATGGACAGAGATCATCTCCAGGAATTTGATCACATGGAATTTTACTGGGCGTATTCTGATTTAGAAAAAGGTATGGAATTTATAGAAAAAATGTATAAAGAGATTGTCGTTAAAGTCTTGGGCGGCCTTGAACATGAATATGAAGGCGAAAAAATAAATTGGGACAAAAAATTTCCAATAGTTGATTATTTCACGGAATTCAAGAAAGAAACGAACATAGATTTAAATAAAGAAATTACTATCGAAGAGCTGAAAAAGAAAGCAGATGAGCTGAAAATTAAATATGAAAAAGGATATGGGAAAGGTCGCATGATTGATACGCTCTACAAAAAAACCGTGCGCCAGAAATTGGTTCAGCCTTGCTTTTTGACTGGACATCCATTGGAAATTTCACCTTTGGCTAAAATTGACCCGAATAATCCAAAAAAAGTACTGCGCTTCCAAATTGTCGCTGGACGTAGCGAGCTCTGCAACGCTTTTGGCGAGTTGAACGATCCAATTGACCAAAGAAAGCGTTTTGAAAACCAGATGCAGGCGCGGGAAGCTGGGGACAAGGAAGCACAGATGATGGACGAAGATTTTGTGGAATCTTTGGAGTATGGCATGCCGCCAGCTTTCGGTTTTGGCATGAGCGAGCGATTTTTTTCTTTCATAATGAACAGATCCGTGCGAGAGACAGTAATTTTTCCGACAGTAAGAGAAGTCACTAATGTTGAAGCAAAAGCAAAAGAAACCAAAATTGCTATGGCTATAGTCAACAAAGGATCGGATATGGAACCATGGCAAGAAATGAATACCATTGCTAATCTCAATGCCTCTTTTGCCGCCAGGGAAGGAAGGAAAATTTTGTACCAAGACAATATTTTTACCAAGGACAATGAAAAAATCAAGTTGAATATGCAGCATGCGACAATAATTAAACAAGCTGGATCAAACAAGGAGATACTAGATTTAATAAGATCAGCCAGAGAAAATAAACTCACGGCCGTTGAGTTCATTCGGGAGATGATAGTAACCTCAGATGACAAAAAAATAATCGATTCCGTTGCTGGAAAAAATGCGGACGAAGTTGAATATCTCGGGGTCTTAATCTTCGGAAAAAAAGCAGCGGTTGAAGAAATAACGTCTAAATTTGAATTGTATAAATAACTTTTAAAATTTCAATCTTATGACTAAGCAGCAGATTGAAAAAATATCCAAGAAAGTCAAAAAGCTTTTCTATAATCCTCCCAAGAAAAAGATGGACGCAGTGGAGAAGAAAATGCTACAAGATTTTTGGGATTTCCATATTGTGCCGGTAGCGAAAGAGAGCCGGAAAATGGCTAAAAAATACAAAGCGGACGAAAATATTGTTTGGCTGGGCGCACTTTTACACGACGTTTCACTCACTGAGGATCGTAAAAATCATGATGAAATGAGCGCCAAAAAAGCCTATGAAATGATGATCAAAGAAGGCTTTGACAAAAAAACCGCGCTCAAGGTGAAAAATATCGCACTCCGGCATCGTTGCCGCAAATATCATCCCAAGACACTGGAAGAAAAAATAGTAACGACAGCAGATGCCCTCAATCATTTTCTGCCGTCTTTCTATTTAGGAATCGCCGTTGTTGCTTCTGAAGAATACGCGGTAATGATGCGCAAAAATATTGAGAAATTGGAACGCGACTACCAGTATAAGATTTTTTTCAAAGACGAACAAAAGCAAGTCGCAAAAAGACTGAAAGATTTCAAGCGTTGGTTCGCGATATAAGCTATGGAATTAAAAATTGTAAAATTTTTCAATAACTTAGGAGGCAAGCGTGTAAGCGATGTCACCGATTTTGCGAGCCGCATACCAGTGCTGGCCATTTTTTGGTCAGTTGTCGCTGTGCTGATTTTGATTTTAGATAAAAATCAAGGAGGAGTCATTTTTTTGGCCCTGGCGATTGCGACATTTTTGCATTTTTTCATAAGCGAGGGAGTCCTTAAACATCTCTTACCCGTTTTCTTACCCAGAAGAATTAGGCCATATCTGGCTCATCCAGAGATGATTATTCCAAATGGAACCCTACATCAGAGTCCATCCTTCCCGTCCAGCCATATGTCCATTACCCTGGGCATTCTAATGGTCTTGTTTTATTTTTATCCTGTCATCTGGCCAGTTGCTCTGCTTTATATTATTTTTATGGCCTACGCGCGTCTGCATAACGGCATGCATTATCTGAGTGACATCATCGGTGGAATAATTCTGGGGATTTTGTATGGGATATTATCAATTTATTTAGTTAAATAAAAAATGAAAAAAATTATTTTAGCTACAACTTCACCGTATCGCCAGGAGGCATTCAAAATGCTGGACCTTGATTTTGAAGCGGCGGGAAGCGATATAGACGAAAATTTTGAAGGACGTCCGGGTCATCCGGAAGAACTGGTTTTGGAATTAGCCAAAAGAAAAGCGCAGTCAGTCGCGAAAAATTACAAAGATGGCATAGTGATCGGCTTTGATTCTATTGGATATTTTAATAATGAAATCTTAGAAAAGCCGAAGGACAGAAGTGAGGCCTTTCAGCGGTTGCGAAAATTATCAGGCAATGTTCATAAATTTTACACGGGCATCCATTTGATTAATATTTCTGAAAATAAAAATCTTTCCAGCGTGGCAGAAACCGAAATAAAATTACGCGAGCTTACTGACGCGGAAATCAATAAATATCTCGATCAGGATCCCAAATTTACTACCTATGCGATTGGGTTTGATCCGTTATGCCACTATAGTTCCTCATTTACCGAGAGCATCACGGGAAGTTATAATAATTATTTGCGCGGCATCCCGCTGGAAACAATTGTTGGATTGTTAAAAGAGGCCGGATATGATTTATGAGAATAGTAATTTGTGGCAGTTCAAAATTCAGGCACGAAATGGTCGAATACAAAGAGAGGCTCGAAAAATTGGGGCATGATGTTTTTGTGCATGAACACTACATAAAATCAGTGCGAGGAGAAATGCCGGAACTGATGGAAAGGATTGGAAGAGAACATGCTGTTCTGAAAAGAGAACAAAATTATATTAGGTTATATCATGATGAGATTAAAAATAGCGACGCAGTTTTGATTTTAAATTTTGACAAAAACGGAATTAAAAACTATATCGGCGGAAACACTCTAATGGAAATCGGCTTCGCGCACGTGAATGACAAAAAGGTATTTTTGCTTAATCCGATTCCGGATGTTTCTTATGTCGATGAAATCAAAGCGATGGCCGATGTAATTTTAGACGGCGACTTAAAAAAAATTGTATGAAAATAACCAATAAAATTTTTGATTATGAGATCGCAATGTGCCGCAAGCTTTATAAAAAGACCAGGGGTTGTCAATGGGGGAAATGCAAAGATTGTGGCGTCGTGCCGTTATTATATAAACTACATAGCGGTTTGTTGGTTGATAAGAAGAAAGATGTTGCCAAATTAAAAAAAGCATATTTGAAATAGCAATTGGATTCATTTTTTGCATTTTTTAGGGGAATATTATAAACTACCAATATGTTAGATATCAAATATATCCACGAGAACAAGGAGAAATTAAAAAAGGCCATTGAAGATAAGGGCATAAATTTGAATTTGGATGAGCTCTTAATGTTGGATGAAAAAAGACGGGAAGCGATGGGATATATTGAAGAGTTGAGCGCGTTAAAAAATGATATCAATGAATTGATCCATGAGGCGAAGAATGAAGAAGAACGCAAGGAAGTCATTGAGAAAGGCAAAGAAATCAAGGCCAAAATGGAAAAAGCCGAACCGGAATATAAAAAAATAAGACGGAATTTCGAGATGTTGATGGTGAAAGTTCCCAATATTCCGTCACTGGACACACCAATTGGAAATAGCGAAGCGGACAATGTTGAGCTGTATAGGTCAGGCACGGCGCCGAAATTTGATTTTGCTCCTAAAACGCACATTGAAATTGGAAAAGACTTGGATATTTTGGATTTGGAACGCGGGGCCAAAATTGGTGGTTACCGCGGATATTACGTAAAAAACGAAGGCGCTTCTCTGATGATGGCTTTTATGATGTATGCGATGCACAAAATGGTGGAGAAGGGATACGCGCCGATGATTCCGCCGACGCTCATCAAAGAATTTCCATTGTTCGGTAGCGGATATTTTAAGGGCTTGGAATATGATCCGGAAACAGATGAAATTTATGAAGTGGCTACTCCCGACAAAGAGGCAGATGGCAGCAAATGTAAAGAAAAAAAATTTCTTATCGGCACAGCCGAACCATCGCTTTTGGCATATTATTCAGGCGAGGTTCTAGGTGAATCGCAATTGCCGATGAAACTTTGTGG